>JADFXL010000271.1 GCA_015233585.1 Alphaproteobacteria bacterium
TGACCGGAGCCGGGACTGGAGGCGGCGAAAGCCCGGCGCTCGAACGTCTCCAGCAATTTCCAGCGGATCACTGGCACGGAGCGAAGCAGATGCCCCGGCAGCGCATAGAGTTCCGTAGGCACTGCGGCATAGGCCAGGAACAGACTGGGGGATTCGAACACGGCGGTTTCTTCGCCGAAGAAGTGACCCGTACCGATGGTTTCAACCGCGTGGTTGCCTCGGTGCAACTCGACCCTGCCCCTGCGTACCATCATCAGATTGGAATGAGTGTCGATGACTTCGCCGGGGCCATAACTCACCAGCGGCATTTCTTGCACCAGCTGATTTAGTACCGTATTGGAGATCGCGCCGCCACACAGCCAGGTGGCGCGGAGAAAGCCCCGGCGTTCCTGCATGGAGCGGAGGTCATCCAGCAGGTTATTGCGGTCCACGAACGCGCGGTAAAGATCGATATGGATGGCCACCGCCTGAACAAAACTAGCGGCACGGTAGGTCTGGTACGCCGCCTCCCCCTCGATTGCCGCCGTCTCCCCCAGAAACGCCCCGGCGGCCCGGTCGCCGAAAAGGGCTTGGCCGGATTGGATCGTCTCCACGATCCCCGCCAGAATCAGGAACACATTCTCGATGACAGTGCCTTCGCGCAACAGGATCGTCTCGGGATTGAACGTGATGACCGGGTTGTTGAGGAGAAGGCCAAGCTCGTGATCCGGCGTAGCGGGAAAATAGGTTCGCAGCCAATTTTTGGCATTACTCCAGGCGAAATTCTGCTGGCCCTGGATCAAAACGTCGATGGTGCCAAAAGGCGCCCCGGAGCCGATCGCTTTGTCAGCCGGAAACAGGGGCCGGGCCGTATGGGCCAGGATCAGCTTTCCTGAACGATCCCCACGAAAATCGGTGGCCGTGCCATGGATCAGCCCGCCGCCGATATCCAGTTTCTTGACGTTGGCCGGAACAGCGTAATCGGCAACGACCTTGTCATATAGTGCCTGTGTCAGGCCGGGCGCCAGAGGATCGTCGGTCACCATTCCCTTCAACACGTCAAGGGAAACGATGTCGGCGAAGTGGGCGTAGGTACGGTAGCCACCCTGCCACAAAGCCCGGAAGTGCATGATCGTGGTTTCCACCGGATGGGGCGAGAACACCGGCATGACTTCCAGCCCTTTGATGTCATTCCATTGCCCCAGGACCAGATCCTGGACATCGAAATAGTCGGACAGGGCGCCTTCGTCGATAGCCAGCAGTGCCGAGAGTTTCTTGGCCGCCGACGCCCGCACCAATGGCGTCGCATAAAGTTTGATGCGGCGATCCGCTCGCAATAAAGTGGTAACGCCGGCAAAATGGTCATCGTGAGCGTGGGTCAAAAACAGACCATCAATTTCATTGATGCCAATCCCCAGCGCGGCAAGCTGGAAATGCAGGTTGGAACCGGCGTCAACCAGGTAGATCCGCTCCTGAAACATGACAATGCTGCCCATGGGCGGCCGGTTTACATCCCACCCATCGCCGTCCCCCGTGTGCAGAACCGCGAAATATTCACGCTTGACCTGGTGAATACCCAGGGGATAGGGCAGTTCATAGGCGACTCCCAGCGGCAGATTAAGATCCACGGCCACGGTCTCGTTGCCGTAGGCGATCTGGAATTCGTTCAGAGCCATCCGCCGCACCGTCACCCCGTTGCGAATCGTCAGCGGCTCGTTGCCCAGGTACGCGACATCCAGCAGCTCGCTCGATTCGCAGATGCGGCCGAAGGCAAAACGCAGCTTGAGCCGCATCATTTCGTCCGCTGCCTCCGGAGTGGCTCCGGCTTCGATCATCTCCTCCTGACTCACCAGGCCGTAGTTTCCGCGATAGATGTAATTCATCTGGGCATCTACCTGCTCCTTCATGCCGATCAGCAAGGGTTTGATCCCGGCATTGCTGGGGTGGCCGGGGAGCAGCATTCCCTGTCGATAAAGCATTTGCAGGACGGGAAACTCGCTGAGATTGCAGAAGGCTCCGTTCTGAATCATCACGTCGGACAACAAGATGACATTGGGACCGGTCTCACAGGTGACGCCGTTTTGCTCACTGGGAACGATCAGGCCGCGCCGCATCAGGTGTTTGACGGCATCCGCCGGGCAACCACAAAGGATATACAGGTCGACCTCGGGAATCTCGACCCAGGAAATGCCTGCAGAAACAACCACCTTTTTCATCTTATGCATCGCATTTGCCTACGATTGCTACCTGCTGGCATCCTGGGTTACGGAGACTCGGCTTTACTAATTCATCCCCGGCGATTCTCCGCGCGGTCCACAGACTTGATCCAAAAAGTACGAGAGAGAATATCAGGTAACGAAATATATGTAATAGCACCTTATCTTCCAGGAATCGTTTTACGGCCATCGAAATTAATAACTCGTCAATTTGACGCAAATTTTAGAGGATGGCCAGGATGGGGAGGACAAGGAAGGCAATATGCGGATCATCATTGCTGCCGTTGGGCGGATCAGAAACGGGCCGGAGCACGACTTGTTTCAGGACTATCTCAAGCGCCTGAAATGGCCCTCGGCTCTCAGGGAAGTCGAAGAAAAGCGTTCGATACCCACCCCAGCCAGAATGGCGCGGGAGGCGGAATTGCTGCTGGCGGGTATCCCGGCGGGTTCGGTCGTGGTGGCCCTTGACGAGCGCGGCGCGGCGCTTTCAAGTCCCGATTTTGCGACACGCCTGGGAGGGTGGCGCGACAGCGGAGTTGATGCTGTCACTTTCCTGGTGGGGGGGGCCGACGGGCACGGTGATGCCGTGCGGAACCGGGCCGAATTGCTGCTATCGTTTGGGATCATGACTTGGCCGCACCGGCTGGCACGGGTGATGCTGGCCGAACAGCTCTTCCGCGCCCAGACCATTCTTGACGGCCATCCCTACCACCGCTCCTGACCCGATAATCGGCCCGCGTATCGACACGCCAAGCCATGACATCCCGGAATTGCTGCAATGCACAATCAACATGGCGCTGCAACAAACGTGAAATAATTCCGCAACCAAATCCCGCTAGATTCGGAACCATGGAACGGCGGTAAAGCGAAAGACAAAAAACAAGGCATTGGTTTTGTAATTTCAAACGCCCCTGGAACACCAGGAAAATGGAACCACGGGCAGCAATGGAGGCAGACATGACCACGACCCTTATGACCAACGTAACCCAGCAAGTCCGCGAGTGGGAAGCGTTTGAAACCCGCACCGAAGCCCGGATCTGGAGCATACTGGCCGTCGTGATCGCGATTGCCGCCGTATCCAGCCAGCTTCGAACAATCATCGGCTTATAAACGGAATCAGTAGGGTTCCGTCAGCAACAGGAGGGTGCTATGACGACAGTGACACTTAAGGCCCAGCTTAGTGATGGGATCTCCCTTTGGGAGGCATTCGAAAGCCGCCGCGAGGCGATTGCATGGGTAGCGATGGTAGTTCTGCTTCTCCTTGCCGCCGTAGCCGCCCCCGAGCTGAGAGCCTTTTTCGGCGCGTAACGCCCCCCTGCCACCCTGGGCCGGACCGTTTCTTCCGGTACGGCCCAAAAAACATCAAGGGCCGGACCGGTTTTTCGGTACGGCCCAAAAAGTATCTAGCAGCCTGTCGGACTTAACGGGACGGCGGAGTGGTGCTAGAATCGGGGCAACGAGCTTTCCCCGCGCACGGAACTTTTCCGACATGAGCAACTTCCGCCCGATTGACCGC
>JADFXL010000272.1 GCA_015233585.1 Alphaproteobacteria bacterium
GACAGCAAGCTCGGGCAAGCCGAAACGGGCGTTATCGGCGGCGATGACGACGTCGCACATCATAGCGATTTCACAGCCGCCGCCCAAGGCGTAGCCCGCCACTGCGGCGACGGTCGGCTTGCGGCATTGAGCGGCGCGCTCCCAGCCCTCCTTGGCGATAAAATCGTCGCGATAGCAATCGACGTAGGTTTTCTTGGCCATTTCCTTGATGTCGGCGCCGGCGGCGAAAACCCGGCTGCTGCCGGTGAGGAGGATTGCCCCCAGGCCGGTATCGGCCTCCATGGCGTCGAGCGCCTGCCCCAGCTCGCGGATCAACATGGCGTTGAGGGCATTCATCGCTTTTGGGCGATTGAGGGTTATCAGGCCGACGCGGCCCCTGGTTTCGACCAGCAAGGTTTCGTAAGGCATCGGGATCTCCCCGGTATATCCGGTATTTCATGGAATGGTTTGTAGAAAAGAACCCTTATTCGGGTAATTTATTCGGGCACAACCGTGAATCGAACCGACAGCCGGGGGCGTTCGGTGACGATTTCAAGCTTCAGCCGTTCGCCCTCGCGATGGAAGGTGTTGGAGCCTTTGGCGGTCCACCCCAACTGAGGCAAGGTTTCCTGGTAAAAACGCAGGACTTGCGCACCGGTGGCGGTACCTTCGGCATAGGCCTCGACAATGCGGCCGGCGGGGGTGTCGAACGTGGTCCCCGCAGCGGCGGACTCCGACATTCCAGGCATCAGGGGCAGATCCTCGACCCCGGCCAAAAACGCACCGCCCCCAGCCCACGCCGGAGCGAAGACCAGCACCAGTGCCAGCACACACGAACACACCCGCGCGGCGGTGATCAAGATCCTTGTCGCCATAGGGGCCCTAATACATCACCCTTGTTTGCGCGCACAGAAAAAAGTGGAGCGTCCGCCCTGGACGATGCGCTTTATCCCTTCGCCGCAATCGCAACCGGGGCAGGGAGCCCCCGCCCGCCCATAGACGGCGAGGCGGTGCTGGAACAGGCCGATTTCGCCCGAGGGGCGTCTGTGATCGCGCAAGGAAGTTCCCCCGGCCTGGATGGCTTCGGTCAGCACGGCCTTGATGGCTTCGGTCAGGCGGCTGGCCGCTTTGCCTTTGATCGAGTCCGCCAGCCGGTCGGGGGCGATCCCGGCGCGGAACAGGGCCTCGCAAACGTAAATATTGCCGAGTCCCGCCACCAGACGCTGGTCGAGGAGGGCGGCTTTGATGGCACACCGGCGCGGCGCGAGACGAGCCGCCAGGACTCGGGACGTGAAGGCGTCATCCAGCGGCTCGGGTCCGAGGTTCCGCAACAGAGAATGGCTGGCTACCGCGTCTTCGGTCAGCAGCAGCATCAGGCCGAATCGCCGTGGATCGCGGTACGTGACCACGGCGCCGGACCCGGTCTCGATGACCACATGGTCGTGAGGTTCGGGAACTGAGGCCCCGGAAGCGGGAGTTCTGACCACCATCCGGCCCGACATGCCCAGATGGATCAGCAACACCAGGCGACCATCCATCCGGACCAGCAGATACTTGGCACGGCGCTGGAGCGACTCGATGGTGCGGCCCACCCGGCGGGCGCTGAAGTCCGAAGGCAGGGGACGCCGCAAATCGGGGCGGCGGACGAGGACTCCGGTTATGAGCTGCCATTCCCACACGCTGGCCAGCCCCTGGCGCACGGTCTCGACTTCAGGCAATTCCGGCATGGTTCCATTTCTCCGGGGAGGCAAACACCAAGTTTACGGTATTTGGCATCGAGTTTGTTTTGCGATCCGGTGTTGCCTTCGGTTATGGTCATGCGCATGGATACTGCAAGCGATTACCTCACCGGCCCTGATGCCGACACCACCCATTTCGGTTTCCGTACCGTAAATGCCGTGGACAAGTCGTCCCTGGTGCGCGATGTCTTCGACTCGGTCGCGCCCCGGTACGACCTGATGAACGATCTCATGAGCGCCGGGATCCACCGTTTGTGGAAGGCGGCGCTCATCGACTGGCTGGACCCCCGGCCGGGCATGAGGTTGCTCGACGTGGCCGGTGGCACCGGCGACATTGCCTTTCGCTGTCTCGACCGCATGGCGGCCCGGGGTGCCCCCGATCAGGAGGCGGAGAAGGACGAACCCTGCGCCAGGCCCGAGGCCGGTGTTCCCGAAGGCCGTGTCATCGTCTGCGATATCAACGCCGAAATGCTGGCGGTGGGGCGCGACCGCGCCATCAATCAGGGGCGGGTTGACGGGATCTCCTGGGTGTGCGGCGATGCGGAAGCCGTGCCACTGCCCGACCGCAGCGTAGACGCCTATACCATCGCCTTCGGCCTGCGCAATGTTACCCACATCGAGGTCGCCCTTGCCGAGGCCCGGCGGGTACTGAAACCCGGTGGACATTTCCTTTGCCTGGAGTTCAGCCGCGTTGTCATTCCCTGGTTGCGTGAACTCTATGATCGCTATTCGTTCAGTGTGCTGCCGCGATTGGGACAGGCCGTGGCCGGCAACCGGGATGCCTATCAATATCTGGTCGAAAGTATCCGTCGTTTCCCACCCCAGGAGGATTTGTGCCGCGCCATCGACGCCGTCGGACTGCAACAGGTCAAATACCGGAACTACTCGGGTGGTATCGCGGCGATCCATTCGGCGTGGCGTCTTTAGGTTGCGGAGAGTGCCGGGCGCATGATTCGCAGCATCCGTAATATCGCCCGGCTGATTCACATCGGACGCGTGCTGGCCCGGCATGACGCGCTGTTCCCGCTGGAGCGCATCGGCGCGGTGCGCGATTTCGCCTATCTGCTGAAGCTGACCACCCGCAAGGGTGTTCCGGGACGGCCCGGCCAGCGGCTGGCCAAAGCGTTTGTCGAACTGGGGCCGAGCTTCATCAAACTCGGCCAGACCCTGTCCACCCGCCCCGACATCATGGGCGAGGAAGTGGCGGCGGACATGGTATCGCTCCAGGACCGGCTGGAGCCGTTCGCCGAAGAACAGGCGCGCCGCATCATCGAGGAGGATCTCGACCACCCTTTCGAACAACTGTATTCCAGCTTCGACTGGAAGCCGGTGGCGGCTGCGTCCATCGCCCAGGTCCATTTCGCAGTGACCACGGACGGGCGCGAAGTGGCGGTCAAGATTTTGCGGCCGGAAGTGAAGGAAGCGTTCGGGCGCGATATCGATGTCATGTACTGGCTGGCGGAAATCGTCGAACGGACTCAGCCTGGGTTTCGCCGTCTGAAGCCTGTCGAGTCGGTGCGCACGTTCGAGGACACCGTCCAGATGGAAATGGACTTCCGGTTCGAGGCTGCCGCCGCCGCCGAACTGGCGGATAATTTCCTGAACGATCCGACCTTTCGCGTGCCTGCGGTGGACTGGCAGCGCACGTCACAGCGGGTTCTGACCATCGAGCGGGTTACCGGCACGCCCATTGGTGAAAAGGAAACGCTGATCCGAATTGGACATGATCCCCGCGATATTGTTGCCAAAGCGGCCAATGCGTTCTTCAACATGGTGTTCCGCGACGGGTTCTTTCATGGCGATATGCACCCCGGAAATCTGTTCGTTGGCGCCCGGGGCGAGATTGTCGCGGTCGATTTCGGCATTACCGGCCGCGTGGACCAGGCCACCCGCCGTTATCTCGGCGAAATGCTGATGGGGTTCCTGACCGCCAATTACCGCCGTGTGGCGGAGGTCCATTTCGAGGCGGGCTA
>JADFXL010000273.1 GCA_015233585.1 Alphaproteobacteria bacterium
TTGATAGGTGAAACCACCGTCGACACCGACAAGGCGACTGTCGTGGTGCATGACGGCGTGACCCGGGGCGGGTTCCCGATGTTACGACAGCCGGATAGCGAGGGCGTGACCAACGCTGACCGGTTCAAACTCACCCAACTGAAGGGTGCGGACCCAATCCCCGCCCCGCAAGCGGGCTTCAAATCAAGGTCATTGTGCGAGCTGGATGTGTTGGCGGACTCGCAGGCGGTAGTCTCCGATTACCCGTACCTGGTGCCAACGGCGTTTACCCTCGGGGGGAGCGCCACAGTTGGGCAGACTATAGGGGTCAGGTGCACTTTTTCTACCGGTCCGACCTATGACTACACCCACGTCGTTCAGAGCGGCGACACCGTTGCAAGTATAAGTTATGCGATCTACACGGCCATCGACCAGGACATCCGGGTTGCAGCCCAGTCCGCCTGGATCGTCGGCGAGTACGGTACCACACGCCTCCTGTTTGTGGCGCGTCACGACAACTATGTGACCGTTACAAATATTTCTAGCTCGGGGGCGACGACGTCGGTCGTAATCTCGAATTCCAATCAGCTGGAGGTTGGTCCGATGATTACTCTAGCCCGGGTGTTGCCGGACCGGGTATGGCGAAGCGGCGATTTACAGGGGTGCCTGTATTTTGTCGGGAACGACAGCGCGGGCAACGAATTTGGTGCCGGCTATTTGACGGCCATGCTCTCGGACGTGACGCCAGGCGCGGGTAAAGGGAGCCTGCACCTCGGTTCGTCCGACACCGAGGTGCGCCTGGACAATGGGGCCCAGATCGCCGGCCTCGGATTTGACCCGGTCGGCGGTTCAAAGGGCGTTGGCACGCTCAATTGCGGCGCGCTGTACCAAAACGGTGTCGCGGTAGCGGGCACGGAGCGCGGGACGTTCGTCCCTCAAGTCGCTGCAACAGCAGGAGCCCCGACGTATTCATACAGCGTGCAGTCCGGAATTTGGCGCAGAACGGGCGACATAGTCTACGTCAAAGGGCAGGTCAGGGTCAGCTCTGTAACAGGCACGCCAAGCGGGTACCTATTGTTGACGGGGCTACCATTTGTCTGTGCTGGCGGGATATTACAGGTTACAGAAACTGGGTCAGGATCGTTGCATGCCCGCATGTCCGGGACCGCCGCCATAATTACAGACGTCATCGCCTCCACTTCGTCGGCAAACCTCGTGGTCGACGGCCCTGGAGTAACCTACTCGTGGTTGCCCGCGGATGGTCTGGGTTCGGTGTTCGGCTTCCAGTTTTCTGGTCTAATTTATCTCTCATAGGAGTGTGTAATGGACGTAAGGAGCGAGGTAAAGTCGGTGACATCCCATGCGGATGGACAGTTAGAGGTAGCGGAGGACCTCATCATTACTGACGCGGGGACGGAAGTTGGTCGGAGCACCCGGCGTCGTGTTCTCGCGCCCGGTGCCGACCTCACTGCCGAGCCGTCGCAGGTGCAGGCGGTTGCCGGCGTCCTGTGGACGACAGAGGTAGTCGCGGCATGGCAAGCGGCGCAGGCTGTGCGTTTCACCCCTCCGGCCCGGTGATGCACGGAAACCCACTGCTGGGCCAAGGAGTGACCATGGGAACCATCGACGAAACATCGGAAACGCTCGGCAGGCTGAAAGGCTTGATGGAAACCATTGTGCGGCAACTGACCGAAGCCAAAGAGGAACAGGCCAAGCTTCTTGATGAGGTATTTGCACGGTTGCGCCTGCTCGAACGTCAAGTCGCATTTGTCCGCGGTGCTTGGTGGTGTGTTGGCGTGGTCGGAGTGGTTCTCGTTGCGGTGGTGACTGCTGCCGCATGGCTAGTTGTAGCCGGACATGTCCGGCTGACTTGGTAACATCAGAACAACCCAACGAGGTGGAAAGATGAAGGAAATTGGAGAACTCACGCTCCGCGAGACGCTCGCCTGCACCCTGTGGGGTGAGGCCCGCGGCGAAAGCGTGACCGGCATGACGGCGGTCGCCGCCGTCGTCATGAACCGGGCCAAAAACCCCGGCTGGTGGGGTACCACGCCCCGCGCCGTCTGCCTGGCTCACCAGCAGTTCAGTTGCTGGAACGACGATGACCCGAACCGGCTGAAAATGCTGCGGGTGGCCGATGCGCCGGACGACGACTACCGAAGCGCGCTCGCTATCGTCGACCGGGCGTTGGCCGGCAACCTACCTGACCCGACCCACGGCGCCGACCACTACGTCATGACCAACATCATCGCCCGCACCGGCTGGACCCACGGCAAGACGCCGTGCGCGGTCATCGGCCACCATTCGTTCTACAAACTCGGACTGGGGGGATAATCATGAACCTGTCTGACCTACTCGGCGACGCGGTCGCGATCGCTGCCAACCCGGTGACCGGGCTCGCTAAGGTCGCGCTCGACGTCGCGCCGGAAATTGTCTCCTGGTTCGCCCCCGAGACCGGCGCGGCGGTTGCCAAGATCGCCGATGCCGTCAGGGGCATCACGGGCACCGACGACCCGTCCCAGGCCAAGGCGGCACTGGTTGCCGATCCGAGCCTCGCGTTTCAGCTTCGCCAGCAGGCGGCCGCGATCGCACACGAGGAACGCATGGCCGAACTCAACAGTACCGCGGCCGAGAACGCGGCGATGCTGGCCGACGTCGCCAGCGCCCGCAGCCAAACCGTCGAGCTGGCCAGGGTCGGGTCGGCGCTGGCCTGGGGGGCGCCAATCGTTTCGATAATCGTGCTGCTCGGACTGGTCGTACTCTCGGTCGCCATATTCACCGTCCCGATCCCGCACGAGCAAATCCAACCGGCCTATATGCTGCTCCAGGGGTTCATGACGTTGGCAACGGGGGTCGTCGGCTATTGGGTCGGCAGCAGCGTCAGCAGCTCCCAGAAAACCGCCTTGCTGGCGATGGCACCCAGTATCGGCTATGTCGCACCGGCTCCGGCGCCCACGGCCGCGCCGACCAAGAAGCGGTAAGTGCATGCGTCATTGGACACCCGCCGACGACGACCCTGAGTCGCGCGCCATCGGCCCGGCCGACCGCACCCCGCCCGGGAAGTGGCGCCTGCGGTACGGCGAGCCGATTTCGACCGCCTTACAATTTGTAGGCATGGCCGGCAACGGGGTGGGAACCACCAAGCCAAATTGGCCGTCGAACTGATCGCGCAGTCAATCCGCTACAGGCCCGCTACTGCCGCACCAACGCGGCAGTAGCGGGCCTTTTTTTGTCGACTCGGGCGGGTTACTCAAGCCGTGAACGGAGGCGGAACCGTCTGCACGGTTTTTGCACGTGCATGCACGAACCCCCCCGTTTGTTCACGCCATTTTCCATCCATTCCTGCCCTCGGGAAGAACGTCTGTTCTCAGGTTAGCGCAGCTATTTCAAGGAGCTATCTGGTGGGCGCGACAGGGATTGAACCTGTGACCCCTCCCGTGTGAAGGGAGTGCTCTCCCGCTGAGCTACGCGCCCCCGCCAGTCGGCCTATCTAGGACACCGGGTTAGCCGCTGTCAAGCGCCAGGGTATCCGGAGCCAGGGCAATCGGGTGAACGAGAGGGGTGACACGGGCGGAAAGTTCTGAATCTATCGGCATCCTGTGGTTTGACGGGGAGGGAACGATGGATTCGGCGGGCGCATTTTGCGAAGCTGTTGTTTTTATG
>JADFXL010000274.1 GCA_015233585.1 Alphaproteobacteria bacterium
CCGGGCCAGACGCCAGCCCAGGGTCAATGTCGCATCGGTGAGGTAGTACAGGGGCAGGATCAGCGCTGCGGTTCCGTGTCCGGTGGTGGCGGCCCCGATCAATAGCCAGCCCAGCAAATAGCCCAGCGGCACGCTGCCGATGTCGCCCAGAAAGATGCGGGCAGGATGCCAGTTCCAGCGCAGAAAACCCAGCGCGGCCCCCATCATCGCCAGACAGCGCGCGACCATGGCATCGGTGGGCACGACCAGCGCCAGTCCACCGGCGACGCACAGAGTCTCAAGGCCGGTAATGCCGTCGATGCCGTCCATGAAATTGAACAGGTTTACAAACCACAGCCACGCAAGCCCGGTTGCGGCGCGATCCATCATGGGGGACAGCAGCCCCTGGAACACCAGGTTCTCCACCGGCAAGGCCCACAACCCCACGGCCACGGCGGCGCCCTGAGCCGCCAGGCGCGGCCACGGCGGCAGTCCGCGGACATCGTCCACAAACGACACTCCGGCCAGGACCGCCGCCGCCAGAAGAACGAACGTCTGGCTCTGTACGCCGGTCCACATCGCCCACCCCGTCCACACCATCAGCACGGTACCGACCACGGCAATACCGCCACCTCTGGGGGTGGGCTGGGCGTGACTGGAGCGTTCGTTGGGAAGATCAAATATTCCATGCCACCGCAACACCACCAGAACCCCCCCGGTGCCGAGCCAGGACAGAATCAGGGCGGCAAAGAACAGGGTTATGGGGGCGAGGATGACGCCGGTCACTTTGTGCCACTTCGTTTCAGCTCTGGCATATCAGAGCCTGAATAGGTGGAGGGGGGTGTCATTTGATTGTGCCGATCATTTTGTACTCTCTCAGTACAGCGGCTGTGCGAACGTTGTTGGAGCCGGACTAACTTCATTGATGCCGTTCGGCGTTACTTCCAGAACCGCGAGGCTGCGCTCGACGGTGCCATCGGGGCGGAAACGGAACAATCCGTCGACACCGTTGAACCCGGACGGCGTGGTCAGGACGGCGGCGTCGAAGGTGGTGCCTCCCGGTGCCCGCGCCAGAGTAGCGGCAAGCGCAATGGCATCGTAGGCCAGGCTGCTGTTGGGCGGCGCCTGGGTACCAAATGACTGGCGATAGCGCACGGCAAATTGTTTTTGCCACGGGTTGAATGGCGCGGCGTACCAGCCGCCCACCAAGACCCGTTCAGAGCCAAGGCCGGGTTCGTCCCAGAGCTGAGTTCCCAGGAGCCGGACCTTCCGCAGATCCATGTTGAGGTAGGGCAACAGGTTGGCAACCTGCTTTAACCGAACACCGCGATCGGGAATCAGCACCGCGTCGACCTGATCCTTCAGACGGGCCAGGCGCTGCACCGACTGGATTTGCTCGACTCCGGCGGGGTCGTAGTATTCGATATCCAGAACCACGCCGCCGAACGCGGTTACGGCCTCCCTCAGAGCCAGTACGACGGCCCGGCCATAGTCGTTCGCCGGTGCCAGGGCGGCGAACCGCGACAGGCCGTGCTGGTGGGCGAACGTGGCGACTCGCTGCACCTGGTGGCGCAGAAGGAAACCCATGATATAGACACCGTGCCCGGCCGCGCCGGGATCGGTGGAAAAGGCGATGACATTGACGTAGGCGGCTGCGGCCACCGGAGCCACCGCTTTGACCTCGGGCGAGAACACGGGACCGATGATCAATTGCGCCCCCTGCTGAATGTCGGTGGCGGCCACGGCGGCGGCAACATCGGGCTTGCCCTGGGTGTCATAGGACTGGAGAATGAAGTTGTTGTCGGCGGTCTCGAACAAGGCAAGCTGGGCGCTGTTCAGCAGGGCCTCGCCGATGGCGGCGGACGATCCCGTCAGCGGGACCAGCAGGGCTACCCGGTACTGGCTCCCTGGCGCGGTGGGGGGCGTAGCTTGGGCAGACGGAGCCGGAGCCGGAGCCGGGGCCGGTGCGGGAACCGGGGCTGGCGCCGGGGCCGGGGCCGGCACCTGCGGCGGAACGGGCTGGGCCACCGGAGCCGTGACTGCGGGCCGGCTCTGAACAGGCAACGGCCCAACGGCCCGACCGCCACAGCCGCTCACCCCCATGACCAGGGTTACCATCAATGCCAAAAGAGAACACAGCCGTAAGGACATCACGTCGCGCACTCGTATCCTCCATCGCCAAGGGCTCCGCCGACAAGGGGAACCTTGGAAAGGGTACTCATGGCGGGGCGGGAAGTAAACCAGGGTTGTGGCTGGTATCCACGCCCATAGGTAATTTGGGCGACATCACCGCCCGGGCGCTGGAAGTGCTGGCTTCCGTTGACGTGATCGCCTGCGAAGATACTCGGAACACCGGGAAATTGATGGCCAGTTTCGGCATCAGCACGGCGCTGGTTCCCTACCACGACCACAATGCCGATCAGGCACGCCCGGCGCTGCTGGCCCGGATGCGCCAGGGCGACTCGGTGGCGCTGGTATCCGATGCCGGCACACCGCTGGTATCCGATCCGGGCTACAAGCTGGTGCGCGATGCCATCAAGGAGGCTCTGCCGGTAACGCCGGTGCCGGGAGCCTCGGCACTGTTGGCGGGGCTTGCCGTCTCGGGTTTGCCGACCGACCGTTTCTTGTTTGCCGGGTTCCTGCCGTCCCGGACCACGGGACGGCGCACCGCTCTGGCGGAACTGGCACCCGTTCGGGCGACGCTGGTGTTTTACGAATCGGCGCAAAGGCTGGAGGCGTCGCTTGCCGACATGGCGGCAGTGCTGGGAAACCGCGAGGCGGCCGTGGCTCGCGAATTGACCAAGCTTTTTGAGGAGGTGCGCCGGGGACCTCTGGGCGCGCTGGCCGAACATTACCGAGTCGCGGGGCCGCCAAAAGGCGAAGTGGTGGTGGTGGTGGGACCGCCGCCGGTGATCGCGGCCAGCGACGATATCATTGATGCGCACCTGCGTCAGGCCCTTGCGGCGGAGGAGAGCCTGCGCGATGCGGTCGACGCGGTGGCGGAGGAACTGGGAGCGCCCAGGCGTCAGGTGTACGCGCGCGCCCTGGCGCTGACGGCGGATGATCGGCAGGACCAGGAACGGGTATTGGACCAGGAGCGGGTATTGGAATCGTGATGCGCGAAAACGACGGCGCCAAACGCCGCCGGGCCCAGAGCCTGGGCCGTCTTGCCGAGAGCCAATGCGTGGCAACGCTGCGCGAGGCGGGCTGGAGCATTCTGGCCCGTCGCTTCCGTTGCGGCCGTGGTGTGGAGGCGGGCGAAATCGACCTGATTGCCCGGCAGGGTCACTTGATTGCCTTCATCGAAGTCAAGGCGCGGGACAGTCTGGAAGCGGCGCTGGCCGCCGTCTCGCCGCGACAACGGGCGCGCATCGCTCAAAGCGCCGATGTCTTTCTGCAAGGCCAGCCGGAACTGGCTGCGTGTGACTGCCGCTTTGATGTCATGGTGCTGTTACCCGGCTGTCCACCACACCATGTTGCCGACGCCTGGAGGGTGGGGGACTGAACCATGGAGATTCCGCCCCCCCGATCGGGAAAGCATGTCCGACAATCCAATATTCGCTTTATTTGAAGATCGTGGTAATTCTAGCGTTGGGGGCCATGATCGGGGGTAGTGATTGTGCGGGATTCGTTGCGTTACGTTGTCACTGTCTTAATTCT
>JADFXL010000275.1 GCA_015233585.1 Alphaproteobacteria bacterium
TGCGGCAATCCTGCAGCATGTCGTGCCCGAAGATCAAAAGACGTTCGAACACTGTTTTGAGACGGCCCTGCACACGGGGGAATTCGACCTCGAATGCGGAATCCGGCATCCCGATCAGACACGGCATTTCATCAGCGCCCACGGAAAGGTCATTTTCGATGACACAGCCCGGCCGGTGCATATGCTGGGAACGGTCAGGGATATCACCCAACGCAGGCTGGAGCAGGAGCAACTGCGGACAAGTGAAGAACGGATGCGATTCTTCTTCGAGCGTCAACTCGTCGGCACGGCGATCACGTCGCCGCAAAAAGAGTGGCTGCACGTCAATGATGCGTTGTGCCGGATGCTTGGCTATTCGTGCGATGAGCTTTATGGCCGGAGCTGGGAGGAGATAACGCACCCCGATGATATTGCTCCCTCTTTCGCGCGGTTCGAACGTCTGATCGCCAACGGGATCGACGAATATACCACCGAGAAACGTTTCATCCGTAAGGATGGAACCGTCGTGTACGCCGAACTTTCGGTCGGCTGCGTCCGTAACCAGGATGGCTCCGTAGCGTATATCCTGACGCTTCTGGTTGATGTCACCGAACGCAAATATATTGAGGCCAAAAACAGGATCGCCAATCGGATGCTTGCTCAGCAGGCGGAACAACTGAAAGCGGCCAACGCCGAACTGAGCCAGTTCGCCTCGGTTGCCTCGCACGATCTGCGCGCCCCGCTGCGGATGGTGACCAGTTATCTGGGCCTGATCGAGAAAAAGCTGGGACCGGGCCTTGATGCGGAGATGCGGCAATTTATCGGCTTTGCCCTCGATGGGACGAAGCGGATGGACGCCTTGATTGTCGGGCTGCTGGAGTACTCCCGCACGGGACGCAACGGCGCTCCGCTGGAACCGGTGCCGCTGAGCGATGTGGTGCGGGATAGCCTGACTATTCTGGAAGACACGATCCAGACGGCCGGGGCGGTGGTGAATGTCGTCCCGGAATTCCCGGTCGTGAAGGGAGATCGCATCGAGCTGATCCGCATGTTCCAGAATTTGATCGGCAATGCCATCAAGTACAGGGATGCGAATCGCACGCCCGAGGTATCGGTGGGATGGCGCGACGACGGGTCCGCGTGGGTGGTGTGGGTCAAGGATAACGGTATCGGCATTGACCCGAAATATTTTGAGCGTGTCTTCGCCATTTTTCAACGGCTGGTCTCTCCTGGCCAGTACGAAGGTTCCGGCATCGGGCTGGCCGTTTGCAAGAAAGCGGCGGAACACTGCGGCGGGCGTATCTGGGTCGAGTCCGTCGTCGGCGAGGGAAGTACGTTTCTGGTCGCCTTTCCTAAAATGGTCCCGGATTGAGGGAGGTGTCGTGCTTCCCGCTCAATGTTTTTTCAGTGTGGGCAGACGAACAATTGAGAACCAGTATTGCTCGATCCCACGGATAATCTGGAACAGGGCGTCGACTTCGACCGGCTTGGTGACGTAGCCCGAGGCGCCGAGTTCATAGGCGGCAACAACATCACGCTCGACATCCGAAGTCGTCAACACCACCACAGGTATGACGACGAGATCCGGATCGGCCCGCATTTCCTTGAGAACCTCCTTGCCGTTCTTCTGTGGCATATTCAGGTCGAGAAGAATCAGGTCGGGGGTCGGCGCATCGGCATAGGGCGGTTGTTTGCGCAAAATCTCCATCGCCTCCTCGCCGTTCACGGCAACAGCGATGTTGCAGAGGAACCGCCCTTCCCGCAGAGCCATTTTGGTAAGACTGACATCACCGGGTTCGTCGTCAACGATCAGAACCTCAAAGAGAGAGGAGGTAGCGCCTGTCATGGGTTCTATCCTTCTTCCTTGCCCTTCTTCCCCGGCAACGAAAACAAAACACGCGTCCCGCCGGCAGGTGACGCTTCGATCCAGACTTTTCCTTGCGCCGATTCGATGATCCTTCGAACCAGAGCCAGCCCTATGCCCGTACCCGGCAGCCCCTTTTCGGGATGCAATCGCTCAAACACGTTGAACACCCGCTCCCGAAATTTTTCCGGGATCCCGATTCCGTTGTCTTCGACCGTGACCACGACGTTGCCGCCCTGTCGCTCGGCGCCAATCCGGATGGTTGAGGATACACCATCCCGGATATAGGAAAGGCTGTTGTCGATCAACGCGGAGAAGACATCGACGAGCCGCTCATGATCTATTGTAACGGACGGCATAGGGGCTTCATACTGGATTTCGGCATTCATTTCAGAGATTCTGGTCTCCAGCCGCTTCAGCGCCGCCTCCAGGGCCTTGATGGGATCGCAGGGGCGAGGCTCCCACGGGGATTGGGACAGGGCCACATACAGTTGAACATCGCGCAGCAACAGGCGCAACCGCTCGGACCCCCGCGTGATATGACCGAGCGCCTCCCTGACCTCCGGACTGAGGCCATCATCGCCGAGAAGCTTCCCAAGCCGCAACGAATATGTCATCTGCAAGCGGGCTGGCTCCTGAAGATGATGGGTGAGGATTTCCGTGAACTGCTTCTGGTCCGCGAGCAGGTTGCGATATTTTTTCTCGCTGGCGGCGAGTTCCTTCTGCTGGTGCTGAAGACGGTCCAGCGCGTCGTTGAAAGCCGTGACGAAGGTCACGAGTTCACGGCTTCCCCCTGGGACCGCGCAGACCCCGGTATCTCCGCCCGCAATCTTGTTGGTGCAGGCGGCCACCGCCTGGATCGGTTTGATCGTTTGCCGGGCGAGGAGGTAAGCCAATCCCATCGAGGTCAGTAACGCAAGCACGTAAATCGCAACCAGTTTCCCTATCAGAAGTTCCTCGGCCGCGTCGAGGGACGCTGCTGGAATGCTGGCCATGGCGGTCCAGTCTGTTCCCGGCACCGGCGCCGCTCCATGAATCCGTTCCACATGGTCGATCGTTGAAACGAAACGGGTCGTTCCCGACCGCCTGGTAATCAGTTCCGTCAGTTTGGGAACAAAAATCCGCTTGGTACCAATCCAGTTTTCAGGTTCCCGCGACAGCGCCAGCAAGGTCATGTCGGGGGCAAACAGCGACGCTGAGGCACCTTTGGGCAGCACGCCATAGGCTCCGGCAATCGGATTGAAGGTCAACAGGTCGAACGGCGCACTGACGATACCAATGACCTTACCCGCATCATTGCGAATGGGAAAACTCAGTGGAATCGTCCAGCGTTTCGACACAGGCCCCAGACGGGGCGTCCCGATCGTAAAACCATTGGTGTGGCGCATTTCATCAGGGTAGGGTTCCAGGTCTGCCGTGCCTCCGTCCGGTATCGGCCGCGCCGAGCAAACGAGATGACCCTGGATATCGTTGGTGCGAAGATTTGAGTGGTGCGGATAAATCGCGGGGGAATATTTGAACAGATAGCCACAACGTTTTGGGTCCATAGCGCGAACGTCGGGGTTTTTGGACACTTCCTCCAGGAAATTTGCCGTTACCATGAGGAAGCGCGTGATTCCGGTGGCATTGACCTGGGCGATGGTGACTACCGTCCGTTCGATGTCCCGCCGAATTTCCATTGCCTCGTCAAAGACCTGATACGTGACCAGCGCCAGCAATGGCAAAAGGGAAAACAGCAGCACCCCGAACATCTGGGTGCGGAGGCTCGTC
>JADFXL010000276.1 GCA_015233585.1 Alphaproteobacteria bacterium
TTCAACCTCGTCCGAGCCGGGCGCGGCAAGCGCTCCATCAAAACCGCACGAAAGGTCGCCGGATGGAACCCGGACTTCCTCGCCGCCCTCATCCTACCAGCCCGTTAACCTGGACTCGTTGCCGTGCGGGGCAACCCAGGGCAATCGGGCGAACGAGTGCGTGACAGGGCGATGGAACCGTGAATCAATCGACGGCCTCCGATTTGGCATAGGGGGTCACCATGGAGATGGATGCTGCGGTCAGCGAGGATCTCTCCGGAGCAGATGGCTCGGATGGAACGGGAAATGGAATCATTGCAGCGCGACTTCAAAGCCGTGGAGGCATCGTATGGCGACGACGTCCTCCAGTTGGTGATCGCCACCGGCTATCTGTCGAAGCTGGTCGCCAACCCTGAGATCGAGCGATATCTGTCAACGTACCACCCGGAATTCCTGGAGGAGTTCCGGGCAATCATCGCAGCCGCCTCTCTTGACCAGACAGTGCCGGCGGCCTGACCCGGCAAGAGGATGCTGCGTATCGGGGACCCGGACCCTTGAAGCGCGGGGACCGTCGGAGACGCCGTCGTGAGGGACGGATCAATGGCGGGGGTGGGGATGGCGGCGAACCCGCTCGGAGCCCACCGGCGGCGGTTTTTCCGCGCGGGCCGACTGACTGCCCCAGGGTCACCACCAAGCAGTTGAAAGTCGGTCGGAAAAATATCCATTCTGCTCTTGCGGGTTTCTGATGTTCCTCCCATATGTTGGGCCATTCCAACCCTTTCGGCCACATCATGGAGTTTGACGCCGTGCGCAGGGACTGCAAACTGACAGTATTTGCCGCTGGCAACGGCGACGCGATTTTGATCGAAGCCCACGACCAGACCGTCATGACCGATATCCATTATCGGCGTGACCAAGCCGAGGACGACGAGAATGATTGGGTTCCCGACTTTGCGCCGGACATCCGTGCTGCGTGTCCCGACGACCGGCTGCAAGTCTTCGTGTTGACGCACCCGGACAAGGACCATACCCACGGGTTTGAGGAAATTTTCCACGTTGGTACTCCGGACACGTGGACGCGGTATCCCCGTGAGGACGGGCCGAAGATCCTGGTCGAGGAAATCTGGTGCGGCCCCTATGCGGTGAAGCCGCATTATGTCACGGAGCATGCGAAGCCCCTGCTCGATGAAATCAAGCGCCGCTATTTGCTCCAGGGGAGCGCAGCAGCTTCGATTCCGGGCAACAAGCTCCGGGTGATGGACATGGACGGCGAGACAAGCGGCTCAGTAGTTCCGGGCCTAAATTGGCGACTGTTGGCGCCGACCAAGGACGAATGGAATATACCTAAAGCCCCCGAAGGAGAAACGCCGACTTCATCCAACCCCACCAGCTTGGTCATTCGCTGGACCGTCACGGTCGATGGTGTCGACAGCCTCATCCTATTGGGGGGTGACAGCATCGTCGATATCTGGGAGCGCATCGAACGCGATATTCATGCCGAAGCGCCGGGCGATCTCGCATGGCACATCCTCGTGGCCGCACACCATTGCTCCAGGCGCTCCCTTGGTCATGTAGACAACGGCAGCAACACCGACATCGACTTCGAGGAGTCCGAGAGTGCGATGCGCGCCCTCGGCGAGATGCGTGGCAACGGCTATGTCGTCTCAAGCAGCAAGCGCCTGAACCACCTAAAGCCGTCGCCGCCATCGCTCCATGCAAAGAACCGCTATCTCAAAATTCTGGCCAAAGGTGGCGCGGTGGACGATGTCGTGCCGAAGCGGTTCATCTGTACGGGCGGGGACGTCAATAGCGACAAGCCCGCGCACGCGATCTTCAACCTGACTGGCTCGGGGCCAACCCGCGGTCACCCTGACGGCAACGCCGACATGTCGCCGCGCGATCGGAAGACTATAGACGACTGCCGCGTCGACGATGTGCTGCGGGGGGTGCCCACCTTGCTGATGGTAGTGGCGGAAGGCGACATCCGCGTTCATCTTCAGACGCTATAGGGGAACTAAGATGGCGTTCATCGACGAATACACCATCAAGGCCCGGCAGGCGCCAGCGACCATCGCCTTGGCCCCCGCCATTCTGGCGACCTACGCGCTCTTGCCCGAACTGCGCAGCACCTGGGGGGCGATTGGTGCGTTGCTGGCGGCGCTGGGGCTTCCCGCGGGTCTGGCCTATGTTGCTCGAAGTTGTGGCAAGCGGCTGGAACCCAGGCTGTTCCAATCGTGGGGCGGCAAGCCGACGACGGCGATGCTGCGCTGGCGTGACGGGCGCATCAGCGCCGACACCAAGCACCGTTATCACGATACATTACGGGCCGCAGGTGTTGACCTGCCGTCGGCCGAGGACGAGGAACGAGACCCTACGGCTGCTGACGCCAAGTACGAGTCAGCGGGCGAGTGGATACTGCGCCACGCGCGGGACAAAAGGGCATTTCCCTTCGTGTTCACGCAAAACATCAACTACGGCTTCGCGCGGAACCTGCTGGGTCTGAAGTGGATCGGCTTCGGCTTCGCTGCGGCTTGCGTGGGGGCTGAGACGGTGCTGGTAGGTTGGACCCTTTGGACCGTGCGTGACGTGTCCGCATTCCTGGCTGTGTCCGACGCCGTGAGCATTGGCTTGGCTGTTTTCTGGCTCTGGGCCGTCCGCCCTGCTTGGGTGCATGATGCCGCTGTGGCGTACTCGCGTGCCCTGCTTGAGGTTTGCGAAAGTGGAAAGCGTGTCGCCCCGCCCACCGGTCCCGCCTAACCGCACCGTCAGCTGCATCTCCCCGCCTCAGGGGAATCGCTTCAGGTTAACGCCGGCTGGTTTCGGATGAGGCCTTCCAGATAATCGGAGTTCAAGCAGGCGAGTTTTCGGCGGTTTTTGAGGCTATGACGATCTTTCGGATGGCGGATGAGGTTCATGGCCATGTGCTTGACGATGGCCATATTTTGGGGCCCGAAGCCGGTTCTGAGCCGAGCGAGGTCGTCGTGGAAGACGACATCGAGCACCCAATGCAGCCTATTTTCCACGCCCCAGTGGTCGCGGACGGCCTTGGCGAAGGTCTTGGCGTCGAGTCGGGCGGAGGAAATGTAGTAGCGCCGCTCTTTCTCGATCTTGCCGCCGCGCTCGGTGACGGTCTCGACCATGCCGATCATGGCCAGACCGGGGAAATTGCGTTCGTCGGGAAAGCGACGGTCGGAGGAGAGCCAGTCGACCTTGTGGCAGACGCGATGGTGGCGTTGCTCCAGACGGCCGTGATCGGCATCGACGGTGTCGTGGGCCTGGCAGTCCGCAACGTTGGCCGGATCGGCGAAGAAGGTCGCGACGTCCTTCAGAAAGACCGGCCAGTTGGCTTTCAGCGAAAGCAGGTAGTCACCGCCGCGCTCGGTGATCGTTTTGGCAATCTCGATCTGGGTCCCGATGGCGTCGATGGTAACAAGTGCGCCGGTTAGTTCCAGCCGCTGCAACAGAAGCGGGATGGCGACGATTTCGTTGGATTTGTCGGCAACCGCCTCCTGTCCCAGCACAAGGCGCTGGCGGCTGGCCCAAGCGGAGACCAGATGCAGAGGCTCGCGGCCCTTCGATCTGGCGTGGGTTCGCCGGGAGGTCTTGCCGTCAATCGCGATCAGG
>JADFXL010000277.1 GCA_015233585.1 Alphaproteobacteria bacterium
AACGCCTTGCCCACCGAGAACCGCGGGGCCTTGCCGGCGGGAATGGTGAGGGCGGCGCCGGTGCGGGGATCGCGGCTCGGACGCGCCGGGCGGCTGGCGACGGAGAGCGAGCCGAAGCCGACCAGCCGCACATCGTCGCCGCGGCGATGGCGGCGAATACTGCATCGGTGGCTTTGGCAGCATCGGTCTTGGTCAGGCCGGCACACTCGGCCACGGTGTCGATGAGATCTGTCTTGTTCATGGTTCCCCCATTCAACGATCAAAAAACGAGCAGCTCCCCGGCCGGCTCCGCGATGACGCCGGCCGGCCTCCGTGGTAGACAGGGGCATGGCCGACCACGACGCCCTTTACCATGGATTGTTCAGCCACCCCGGCATGGTGGCCCAATTGCTGCGTGAGTTCGTCGCCGAACCATGGCTGGCCGATCTGGATCTGGACGCCATGGAGCGGGTCAACGCCAAGTTTCATGCCGACGACGGTCCCCGCCGCGAGGGCGACGTGGTCTGGCGCATCCCGGTGCGGAGCGGGGGCGACGCCTACCTGCTGCTCCTCCTCGAATTTCAGTCCACCCCGGACCGCTGGATGGCGCTCCGGGCGATGGTCTATGTCGGCCTGCTGTGGCAGCACCTTGTCAAGGAGGGCCGCCTGCCCGCCGATGGATGCCTGCCTCCGGTGCTGCCCATCGTCCTCTACAACGGTGATCCGCGCTGGGCCATGCCGACCGTTTTGCGCGACCTTATCGGCCTGCCGGGGGGATTCGCCGTTGTGGCAATGGCAGCCGGACATGCGCTACCATATCGTCGATGAGGGCGCGTTCGCCGACGCCGACCTCGCCGCCCGTGACTCCCTGGCGGCGCTGCTGTTCCGGTTGGAACATTGCCGTGAGCCGGAACAGGTGGTGGCGCTGGTGGACGCGGTGATCGACTGGTTTCGGCGACATCCGGGTTTCGACGCCCTGACGCCGGTGTTCTCGACGCTGGCGTGGCGGCTGGTGGAGATGGAAGACGGCGCCGCCCCTGGTGTGCGGGTGGCGGAGAATTTGCTGGAGGTAAGGACCATGCTGGCAACGCGAGCCGCCGAATGGAAACAGCAGTGGCGTCAGGAAGGCCGGCAGGAAGGCCGGCAGGAAGGCGAGGCCGCTATCTTGCTGCGCCAGCTCGAACGTCGATTCGGCGTGCTGCCTGGCTGGGTAGCAGATCGCGTTGCCACCGCTGACACGTCGGCGCTGGAAGAATGGAGCCTCCGCGTGCTGGATGCCAAGAGCATCGACGAGGTTCTGCACTGAATCTCGTTCATGGTGTCCTGAGCGCTCACTGGCCGCCGCCGGCTTCGCCGGCCTTGTTGCCGCCCTCGCCCCTCCTGCGATCCCCCCCCTCGGAGCCGCAGGCTTCGTTGGGGCCGCCGGACGTCCGGTCACGCGTTGACCACGTTCTTCAGCGCCTTAGAATTCTAGAAATAGATTTGCACGGTGCTCATTTCCGCGCCTAATTTGGGGTAAATACAAAGGGAGTGGCCGTGCTCACAGGTATTCTCCGCGGGATGATGGCGTCGTTGATGGTGATGGCTGTCGCCGTTGCGCCGGCCATCGCGCAGCAGCCCCCCTCCTTGACCGCGCGGGCCAAGCCGGCTGCCAATGTCGACGGGTTCCGTTCCGCCAAGTTCGGCATGGACGAATCGGCGGTCCGGAAAGCCATCGTCGCCGATTTCGGTCTCAAGGACGATAAGGTCCACCGCGACGTCCATCCAACCGAAAAGACCACGGTCGTGACCATTGCGGTTGAAGGGCTGTTGCCCGACACCGGGCCCGCGGTGGTCACGTATATCCTCGGCTTCCACGCGCAAAAACTGACCCAAATCAACGTGCTTTGGCCCCAGGCCAACGCCACCAATCTGGCCGGAGCGGCGATGACGCTCCGCAACCACTTTCTTGGTCAGGAGTTCCGTCCCGACAGCGTGGTCGCCAACGCCCAGCTTGCGGATGGCGGCCTGCTGGCCTTCCGCGGCATCGATCAAAAGGGGCGGATGGTGATAGTCCACCTCCAATCGACGCAAGCCCACGACGATCCCAAGGACAAGGGAGCAAAACCTGATTCAGCGAAAGCCCCGGAAGGATACTTGAGGCTGTCCTATATCGAAACGCCAGACAAACCCGATGTCTTTACGTTGCAGCCGGGGCAATTCTGATTGTGATGATATTTATCCATCAACTTTTCAAGCCCTGTACGATTGATGGATAGGCGTTCAATTGCGAGGCCTTTCCTGGTCATTTTTCCTTTCGTCCTCATCGGCGCCCTTGCTTCCTTCCTTGCCGGAGGAGGGGGCCACGTCGGCTGGTTCGCCTTCACCGCCTCGCCTCGCGACCGGGGCAGAAGTCGGCGGAGCCGCGGGGGCTGCGTCGGCTCCCGGTGGCACATCGCCGCCAAGACCGAAGCCCGCCTCGGCACCAGTGGCATTGGACTCGCCGTCGCCACCGGCGCGACGCTGCGCCCCTTCTGGTTCCGGACCATGGCCAGAGCCCTCACGGCTTCCCTCGGTCATGCGATTTTCATTTTGCCCAGGCACCGTGGGTCCGCCGGCGTCGCCGCCTCGCTGCCCACCAGTTTGACCGGAACCTGCGTCTGAGCCGTTACCTTGATTGCCCATCGAGGCGGCATCCGATCCCGGCCCACCTGCCGCCAACTGAAACATGCTGGGCGGGGCAGAGCCAGAAATCGAGCCATTGTTGCTTCCAACTTGTCCAATGTTATTGTATGAGCCATTGACGGACCCCTGGGCGGAACTGGACTCTATTGTGCCATAGTTCGTCCCCACCAGACTGCCGACATTGCTACTGCCGGCGCCGACGGTAACCGCTCCGGTGGAGTAGCTGTCGATGATGCTGGGATTGCCGTTCCCGCCCAACCAATTATTTCCCAACAACCCACCGACCCCGGTGGAATCGGTGCCAGCGCTGACCGCTCCAGTGGCATAGCTATCCTGAATGAGGCCACCATCTTCGTTCCCTACGAGCCCTCCGATAAATTTTGAATTGTTTCCCGCCGTTACCTTCCCAGAAGAGCGGTCGCCTATAATATTGCCGGCCCAGACATTCCCCGCCAATCCTCCGGCCGATGTGCAACCATCACCGCAGGTCACGGCCCCGGTGGCGTAGCTATTTTTTACTGTTGTATTATTTCCTACAGCGCCAATCAGACCGCCGTAACCGCCGCCCAAACCCGTTGAATCATACCCGGTGACGGTTGCCGCAGAGTAGCTGTCTGACACCATCCCGTTCCTTGTTGTTCCTCCAACAAGGCCGCCGATCTGGCTATATCCATTGATTGAACCTGATGAAAACGCGTTCGCAATGGTGCCATAGTCCAAGCCGGCCAGAATCCCCCAGTAGGAGGGCTGTGCGGGCCCCAACGATCCGGAATCGTTACAGACGCTCCGCCCGCAGCTCACGTTGGCACCGACCAGACCGACGTTCCTGATCGCGCCGCTATCGGCAATGGCGCTGAACATACCGACTTGGTTTGCAAGGGCGGTATTGATGATGGTCAGGCTTGATATCGTGTGCCCCAATCCGTCGAATACGCCCGCGAAGGGCGTCGCGAGGGCGT
>JADFXL010000278.1 GCA_015233585.1 Alphaproteobacteria bacterium
TTCTTCGCCGCAAGGCTGCACCAGACCTTTCCATTTGCCCTCCAGCCAGTCGGCCTTGTTGGGCTTGTACGACGTGGCGGCCTGGAATTCCTGTTCCAGCCGTTGCCGGAATTCAGCAACCATGGCCTCGGCGTCCTGGGGCGTCGTCAATCCCTTGTTGACCAGTTCGCGGGCATAGATCTCGCGCGTGGTCGGATGGTGAGCGATTTTGCGGTACATCAGAGGCTGGGTAAAGGCCGGCTCGTCGGCCTCGTTGTGGCCGAAGCGGCGATAGCACACCATGTCGATCACCACATCGGCCTTGAACTTCTGACGGTATTCGGTGGCAATGCGGGCCACATGCAGCACCGACTCGGGCTCGTCGCCGTTGACATGGAAAATCGGCGCCTGCACGCCCTTGGCCACGTCGGAGCAGTATGGGCTGGAGCGGCTGTAGCGCGGCGCGGTGGTGAAACCGATCTGGTTATTGATGACGACATGGAGGGTGCCGCCGGTGCGATAGCCCTTGAGCTGGGGCAGACCAAAACACTCGGCCACGATGCCCTGCCCGGCAAAGGCGGCATCCCCGTGAAGGAGGATGCCCAGAACTTCGTCGGTTCCCGTCTCGCCGCGCTGGTCCTGATTGGCGCGAACCTTGCCCAGCACCACCGGATCGGCGGCTTCCAGATGCGACGGGTTGGGAAGGAGCGTCAGGTGCACCACCTTGCCGTCAAATTCCCGGTCGGCGGAGGTGCCGAGGTGGTACTTGACATCGCCCGAGCCTTGCACATCCTCAGGATGCGCCGGATTGCCCTGGAATTCGGAGAAAATGGCGTGAAATGGTTTCAGGAACACGTTGGAAAGCACGTTCAGACGGCCGCGATGCGCCATACCCAGCGCCACATGCGTGACGCCGAGCTGGCTGCCGCGCTTGAGGATCTGCTCCAGCAACGGAATCAGCGACTCGCCCCCGTCCAGACCGAAGCGCTTGGTGCCGACGTATTTCTGTTTGAGGAATTGCTCGAATTCTTCGGCGGCGCTAAGGCGTTCCAGGATGGTGCGCTTGCCCAGGTCGGTAAATTCGGTGTGGTTGCGAACGGCCTCGATACGGCGCTGGATCCAGGCCTTCTGATCAGGGTCCTGGATGTGCATGAACTCGACGCCGATGTTGCCGCAGTAGGTGGCGCTGACCACCTCCAGAATCCGGCGCAGGGTGGCGGTTTCGAGGCCCAGCACGTTGTCGATGAAGATCTCGCGGTCCAGATCGGCCTCGGTGAAGCCGTAGGAGCGGTAGTCCAGTTCGGGATGGTATTTTTCGCCGGTAATTCCCAGCGGATCGAGGTTGGCGAGCAGATGACCACGCACCCGGTAAACCCGGATCAGCATCAGTGCGCGAATCGAGTCCAGCGTACGTTTCCGAACGTCCGCCTCTGAAGCAATCGAGAGGGGGGCCGGTGGAGGCGCGCCTCCACCGGCTTTCTTCTTCTCCCCGGCGAAACCGCCCTCCGTCAACTCCCGGAAGAACGGAATCCAGCTAGGGTCCACGCTACGCGGATCGTCAAGGTAGCGGGCGTGGAGTTCGGCTATGAAGGCGGCGTTGGCTCCATTAAGAAACGAGGTTTCCATGGCCGTCTCCATTGGTTGTCAGACAACGGGGCTGCCGCCCCGGCCCCAAGCCCCGGCATCAGGGCCGATTTACTTTTTTGGTGCTTCGGGAGCAGCCTTTGGTGCCTCAGGAGCGAGTGGGTTCGTTATGCAACCACTTTTCATGAACACTTCGGCGTCATGGGCGTTCCACTCCGCTTGTGGCTTTTTCTCCATCGACTCACACCATTCTTTCGATCCCTCTTTTGGCCCACACCCCAAAAGCATAAACGTCGCTGCCAAACAACAAATGGTCGTTTTCATTGTACACCCACCTTGTTTGATATGAAATAATCTTGGAAGTACTGCGCAGAATCACGTCTTTTGTGCAGTACTCTCAAATTGACTGCCCTATCTGCATAGGGCAGTCAATTGCGAACTCTGTGTTAGCCTTTCATCATCTTCAACATGGTGCTGCCCAGCGCCGCCGGTGAATCAGCCACGGCAACTCCGGCGCTGCGCAATGCTTCCATCTTGTCGCCAGCGGTGCCCTTGCCGCCGGAGATGATGGCGCCAGCATGACCCATGCGCTTGCCCGGCGGGGCGGTAACCCCAGCGATAAAGCCCACAACCGGCTTCTTGGTCTTGTTGCTCTTGATGAACTCGGCGGCCTCTTCCTCGGCGCTGCCACCGATTTCGCCGATCATGACGATACCCTGCGTTTCCGGGTCCGCCAGGAACAGGTCGAGGCAGTCGATGAAGTTGGTGCCATTAAGCGGATCGCCACCAATGCCGATGCAGGTCGTCTGCCCCAGACCGACAACCGTGGTTTGCGCCACCGCCTCATAGGTCAGGGTGCCGGAACGGGACACGACGCCGATCTTGCCGCGCTTGTGGATGTGGCCCGGCATGATGCCGATCTTGCACTCGCCTGGCGTGATGATGCCGGGACAGTTGGGACCGATCAGCCGTGACTTGCTCTGGGTGCTGATGAGCCGCTTGACCCGCAGCATGTCCTGTACCGGGATGCCTTCGGTGATGCACACGACGACTTCGATTCCGGCATCGATGGCTTCCAGAATCGCATCGGCGGCAAACGGCGGCGGGACATAGATCACGCTGGCGTTGGCGCCGGTCTTGGCCTTGGCGTCGGCTACGGTGTCGAAGATGGGCAGGTCAAGGTGCTTGGAGCCCCCCTTGCCAGGCGTAACGCCGCCCACCATCTTGGTGCCATAGGCAATCGCCTGTTCGGTGTGGAAGGTTCCCTGGGCGCCGGTGATGCCCTGGCAAATAACCTTCGTATCCTTGTTGACGAGAACGGCCATTTACGCAGCCTCCTTCACGGCTTTGACAACTTTCTCGGCCGCGTCGGCCAGATCGTCGGCGGCGATAATCGGGAGACCCGATTCTTGCAGGATCTTCTTGCCCAACTCAACGTTGGTGCCTTCGAGACGCACCACCAGGGGCACGTTGAGGCTGACCTCACGGGCCGCAGCGACAACGCCTTCGGCGATAACATCACAACGCATGATGCCACCAAAAATGTTGACCAGGATACCCTCGACGTTGGGATCGGACAGGATCAGCTTGAAGGCGACGGCAACCCGCTCCTTGGTCGCGCCGCCGCCGACGTCAAGGAAGTTGGCCGGCGAACCGCCGTACAACTTGATGATATCCATGGTAGACATGGCCAGACCAGCGCCATTGACCATGCAACCGACGGCGCCATCGAGCTTGATGTAGTTGAGCGAGTGGCGCGCGGCCTCCAGCTCCTGCGGGTTCTCTTCGTCTTCATCGCGCAGTTCTTCCACGTCCTTGTGGCGGAACAGGGCGTTGTCGTCGAAGTTCATCTTGGCGTCCAGCGCGATAACCTCGCCGGCGCCGGTCACCACCAGCGGATTGATCTCGATCACCGAGGCGTCGAGCGAGGTGAACGCCTCGTACATCGCCAGAATGAACTTGACCGCCGAGCCGACCTGCTTGCCCTGAAGCCCCAGGCCAAAGGCCATCTTGCGGGCATG
>JADFXL010000279.1 GCA_015233585.1 Alphaproteobacteria bacterium
GTGGTTCAATTCCAGCCCGTGAACCGCCAGCAAGGGGGCGGTCATGCGTCTCTCCTCGTTTGGGCGAATCGCGAACCGAGATAGGCTTCGATGACCATCGGATCCCGACGGATCGCGTCTGGCGTTCCCTCGGCGATCTTGTGACCAAAATTGAGCACAATGAGGTAATCGCACAGCCCCATGACGAACGGCATGTCATGTTCGACGACCAGAATGGTGAGTCCGTCGTCGCGCAGACGCCGCAATAATCGCAGCAGGTTGGCGGTTTCGTGCGGATTCATTCCCGCTGCCGGCTCGTCCAGAAGCAAAAGGCGGGGAGCCCCGGCCAGGGCGCGGGCAATCTCCAGCAAGCGTTGGTCGCCATGCGCCAGCGTGTGGGCCGGGCGGTCGGCGTGGGCCGACAATCCGACCAGAGCCAGCAGGTGTTCCGCTTGCTCCTTGGCCAGACGCTCCTCAGCACGACCACGCCGGAGACGGAGCAGAGTCAGCGGCCACGGCACGGACAAATGCGGGTGCATCCCGGTCATCACGTTATCCAGCACGCTCATGTTGCCGAACAGACGGCTGCTCTGAAAGGTGCGGCCAAGCCCCAGCGCCGCACGGCGATGCACGGGCAAGGCGGTGATATCGGTGCCCGACAGACGGACCCGCCCTGCCGTGGGCGCCAGCAGGCCGGAGATGATGTTGAACAGAGTGGTTTTGCCCGCCCCGTTGGGGCCGATGAGGCCGTGAATGGACTGTGGCGTGATCGTGAATGACGCGGCGTCGACGGCAATCAGGCCAGCAAAGGCGCGGGTGATGCGATCGACGGTCAACATGGGTCAGAGCCTTCGTCAGGGGCGGATCGGCGGGCTTCCGCCCGCACCCGACCGGGGCGATGCCCCGGACTCTCTTTATTTTTACAAAAAAAGGGGGTCTGGGGCATCGCCCCAAGCGGGTTTGGGCGGCAGCCCGAAATCAGGCAATAGGCCATTGTTGCGTGCCGGTTCATTCCGCCCCCTAACCCATCCGCCGGACGCGAAACCCCAACAGACCTCTCGGCAGAAAGATGACCACCACCACGATGATAAGCCCGTTGAAGATCAGGCGGAAATCGTGCAGCGGCCGCAGAACTTCGGGCAAGGCTCCCAGGAGGAAGGCCCCCACCACCGGCCCCAACGGCATGGACACGCCACCCAGCAGGGCAAAGCTGAGCACCGTCACCGCCGCATCAAACCCGTATTCGCCGGGACCGATGAACGACGAACAGTGGGCATTGAGTGCCCCCGCCAGCCCGGCCAGCGCCGCCGAAAGGATCACCGCCACCATCTTGTAGGCGGTTACATTGATGCCAGCGACCTTGGCCGCATCCTCGTCCTCACGGATGGCTTCCCACGCCCGGCCGATTTTGGAGCGGGATGCCAGCGTGAACAAACCAAGTGCAACGCCCAGAATGCCATAGATGGTCCAGCCGTCCGCCCGCTGGGGGATCCCGGTCAGCCCCAGCCCACCGCCAAGGGTCTCGCTGTTGATATAGAACACCCGCAACACCTCACCGAAACCGATGGTAGCGATGGCCAGGTGAACCCCGGTCAGGCGCAGGGCCGGTCCTCCGATGACCAGTGCCGCCACCGCCGGCACCACGGCAGCGATGGCCAGGACCAGCGCGAACGGCATCCCGAAATTCAGGCTCAACAGAGCACCGGTATAGGCTCCAATACCCATGAAAGCGGCCTGGCCCAGCGAGAGCTGCCCCAACGCCAGCACTGCGTACATCGACAACCCCAGCAGGCCGTTGACTCCCAGGCCGTAGAACAGACTCTGATAAGCCCACAGAAAATCATCCACCGACTAAGCCCTTTTCCCGGAAGCCCAACCGAACAGACCGCCCGGCCGCAGCCACAGCGCCAGTATCAGGGCAGAAAAGGCGACGGCTTCCTTGAGCGTCGAGGAAACATAGCCGGCGGTCATCACCTCCAGCAACCCAAGGCCAAGCCCGGCCACCAGCGCACCGCGAATATCACCCAGTCCGCCGATAATGATGACGGCGAATCCCCGCAGCATCAGGCTCTCCCCCATATACGGCTGCACCGCATTGAGGTTGAGGCCAACCAGAATACCGGCGCCCCCGGCCAGTGCCGCCGACAGGCCCGAGGTCAAACCGACGATCCCTCCCACGTTGACCCCCATCAGCGCGGCCGTGTCGGGCCGCTCGGCGACCGCGCGCAGAGCGGCCCCGATCCGGGTACGAGCGATAAACAGAAATACCGCCGTCACCAGAACGAAGACCACGGCGATGATGATGAACTGGATCGGCGCCGCCCGCAAAGGACCAAGCGTGATGGCCTCAAAACTCAAAGCACCGGCTGGAAAGCGGCGCACCTCGGCGCCGAACATGAGGTTCATCAGGCTGTTGAACAGCAACACCCCGCCCAGGGTAACCATCAGCGAACTCAATTCCGGGGCCTTGGTGGCGCGCAACCGGCTTAGCAGCAGCCCATCGCACACCACGCCGAGCACGGCCGATCCCACCACCCCCAGCGCCACCGCTCCCCACAACGGCACCGCCAATTCCTGCACGGCGAACAGGGCCAGGTAGGCCCCGGCAGCGAAGTAGAACCCGTACATCAGGTTGATGACGCGGAGCACTCCGAACGTCAAAGTAAATCCAAGCGCGAACAAGGCATAGACCGATCCCAGCACCAGGGCATTAAACAGTTGCTGGACGAACATCAGGGCGTGTCCCTTCGGAACCTGACAAGCCATTCACCCTGGTCACGCGGGTTGCGCGACGGGGTTGCCACAACGCTTCGTGACATCGGAACGCGACAGGAATAGGATGAGGGCTTGGGGAGTTTGTGATGGACAAATCGGATCGGATCCTCGCGACGCTCGAACAGTTTATCGCTACGCATACATCGAAAGCCGAAGTCGCGGATCCCGAAACGCGACATGTGTATGCCAGCCATAGGGAGTTTACCATGGACAAATCCGATCGAATCCTCGCAGCGCTCGAACAGCTCATTTCTACCGTCGCGACGAAAGCCGAGGTCGCGGAACTCAGGGGCGACGTGAGGAAACTGGAGTCGGGACAGACGCGAATCGAAACCGAAGTCGCAAAACTCAGAACCGACATGGAGTCGGGACAGACGCGAATCGAATGGAAGCTCGATGTCGCCGAACTCAAAGGCCGGGTCGAGGAGATAAGCCGGCGCCAGGGCGTGACGCTGGCCTATGAGCCGCCTTCCAAACGGGGACAGGGCGCCTGAGGTTCTCTTCCCTCCCCCATAATTCCTATTCAAGTGGCACCGCCTTCCCCTCCTTGACCATTGTCACCACCACGCCGCTGGTCGCGGCTGGGTCGCGGCTGGGCGAGAAGCGGAATGATCCCAGCAATCCGGAATAGTCGGTCTTAAGCAAAGCATCCCGTATCCGGGTCGGTTCGACGCTGCCGGCACGGTCGATGGCGGCCGCCAGAATGAACAACGTGTCATAGGCCTGAGCGGCGAACTGGTCCGGTTCCTGATTGTTGGCGGCGCGGAACGCGGCAACGAAGTGCTGATTGGCCGGATCGGTCTTGCCGATGAACC
>JADFXL010000027.1:0-1624 GCA_015233585.1 Alphaproteobacteria bacterium
CGCCCGCCGAATCCATCGTTCCCTCCCCGTCAAACCACAGGATGCCGATAGATTCAGAACTTTCCGCCCGTGTCACCCCTCTCGTTCACCCGATTGCCCTGCCATCCGGACATTCCCCCCTTGCCAGCCGGCCCCGGTTTCCTGATATAAGGCCTCGGGAGGTTGGCAGCGGACGGGTCCCTCGCCAACCCGGTCAGGTCCGGAAGGAAGCAGCCGTAACGAGTTTCGGCTCGGGTCGCCAGTCAGCCTCCCACCCCGCCCGCTATTAAGGTGTAAGGTGGGGTCGGCCGGCTCGGCCGCTCCGAACTGGCCGCCGGATGCCGCGCGTGAACGATCAAAGCCCCACCCCCCAACCTGATCAAGCCCCACCGGATATTACTGGGCCGCCTGCGACGGTGGTCTACCGCGTGCTGGCCCGCAAGTACCGTCCCGCCACCTTTGCCGAACTGATCGGGCAGGACGCGCTGGTGCGAACGCTGAGCAACGCGATCGCTTCGGGACGCATCGCTCAGGCGTTCATGCTGACGGGGGTTCGCGGGGTCGGCAAGACCACCACCGCCCGCATCATCGCCCGGGCCCTCAACTGTATCGGTCCGGACGGGCAGGGCGGGCCGACGGTCGCGCCGTGCGGAGTGTGCGAGCCGTGCCGGGCGATCATGCAGGACCGCCATGTCGACGTGCTCGAAATGGACGCGGCCTCCCATACCGGCGTCGACGACATCCGCGACATCATCTCGGGAGTTCGCTACAGCCCGGTGTCGGCGCGGTACAAGCTCTACATCGTCGATGAAGTCCACATGCTGTCGAAGAACGCGTTCAACGCGCTGCTGAAGACGCTGGAGGAGCCGCCCAGCCACGTCAAGTTCATCTTCGCCACCACGGAAATCCGCAAGGTACCGGTCACCGTGCTGTCGCGCTGTCAGCGCTTCGACCTGCGGCGGGTAGCGACTCCCGAGTTGATCCGCCACTTCGGCTGGGTGGCGACGGGGGAGGGGGTCACCATCGAGCCCGACGCCGTCGCCCTGATCGCCCGGGCCGCCGACGGCTCGGTGCGGGACGGCCTGAGCCTGCTCGATCAGGCGATCGCCTTGGGCGGTAGTACGGTCACCGCCGCACAGGTTCGCGACATGCTGGGGCTGGCCGACCGGGCGGTGATCATCGACCTGTTCACGGCGGCGCTGTCCGGCGAGCCCGGCGGCGCGCTCGACCGGTTGGCCGAATTGCATCAGGCCGGAGCCGATCCGCTGGTGGTTCTGCGCGACCTGCTCGATCTTACTCATTTCCTGACCCGCGCCAAGGTGATTCCCGACATCCTGACCGACCCGGCCACGCCCGAAGCCGAGCGCGCCAGCGGCGGGACGCTGGCGGGACGGCTGTCCGTCCCGCTGCTGACCCGGGCCTGGCAGATTCTGCTGAAGGGGCTCAACGAGGTGATGGCCGCGCCGGTACCGCATCAGGCGCTTGAAATGGTGATCATCCGCCTCGCTTTTGCCGCCGACCTGCCATCGCCGGCCGATCTGGTGCGTCAGGCCCGCAGCCGGCCGGCCGGAACCGGTGCCGCCGCATCGGAAGCGCCGTCCGGTGGCGGTGCGCCTGCGCCCCACGGCATGGCCGGTCCCAGCAC
>JADFXL010000027.1:1692-20450 GCA_015233585.1 Alphaproteobacteria bacterium
CTGCGGCCGTCTCCCTGCCCGCTGCGGCTTCCGCGCCCGCGGTTGCCCTCAAGACCGAAGCGACGCCAACCGTGGCGCCGCCCCCCCGCGATTTCCGGGCGTTGGTTCAACTGTTCGCCGAACACCGGGAGGGGGGACTGTATGCGCAACTCTACCGCAACGTTCACCTGATCCGGATGGAGTCCGGAGTCCTGGAGATTCGGCCCAAGGAGGGCGCCCCCAAAGACCTGATCAACCGGCTCGGCCCGTTGCTTACCGCCTGGACCGGCCAGCGCTGGACGGTGGTTGCCAGCTTCGAGGCCGCCGGACACGCGACGCTGGCCGAAGAGGACGCCGAGGCCGACGCCCGCCGCCGACAGGCCGCGGAAGATCATCCGGTGGTGCGCGCGGTGCTTGAGACCTTTCCGGGCGCCCGGATCAAAGAGATTCGCGAAATCGCTCCTCCTGCCGCCTTGGAGGACGGCCCGCCATCTTCCGAGAGTGCCGAGGAAGCGACGGCCATAGTTTATGATGACGATGAGGGAGACTTCGACCTATGAAAAACCTCGGTAACATGCTGAAGCAGGCTCAGCAAATGCAGACCCGGATGGCCGAAATGCAGGAGCGGCTGGGTGAACTGGAAGTGCTTGGACAGTCGGGCGCCGGGATGGTCCAGATCGCCGTCAATGGCCGCGGCGAGATGAAACGGGTAAAACTGGCCAAGGAGGCCGTGTCTCCCGATGAGATCGAAATGCTCGAGGACCTGATCGTCGCCGCGTTCAACGATGCCAAGGGCAAGATCGAGGGGCTGGTTGCTGAAGAGACCCAGAAGTTGATGGGGGGACTCAAACTGCCGCCAGGGATGAAGCTACCTTTTTGACGGTAACCGGGAGTGGGGAGGCCGTGCGTTTTTTTGGCCGCCCGGATGGGAGCGGCGCGGAAAACGCTTCGGCACCGCATCGGGCGTGGTATACTGCGTGCCCGTTCAGCGCCAGTAGAAGATGTCCATGAACATAACCATCGAACGCGCCGCCTTGCTCCGTTCCCTCGGGCATGTCCAGAGTGTCGTCGAACGGCGGGTCACGATTCCTGTCCTGTCCAATGTGTTGCTCAAGGCGTCCGGGCACGAGTTGTCGTTAGCCGCCACCGACATGGATTTGGAAATCGTCGAGGCGGTCCCGGCTGAGGTGGTGCGTGCGGGCAGTATCACCGCGCCCGCCCACACGCTTTATGAAATCGTTCGCAAGCTTCCCGATGGTGCCCAGGTCGAACTCGACTGCAGCAGCGACTCGTCGGTGCTGACCTTGCGGTCGGGACGGTCGAACTTCAAGCTGGGGTGCCTGCCGGCCGAGGATTTTCCGCAGCTTTCAGGGAGCGATCTCGAGCACCGCTTCGAGATTACCGCCGGCGACTTGCGCGCCCTGATCGACCGGACCCGCTTTGCCATCTCAACGGAGGAAACCCGCTTTTACCTGAACGGCATCTACCTTCACGCCAGCCGCACGGTGACCGGTAGCGGACCGGGGGCCGCCGACCTTCCGGTACTGCGTGCGGTTGCAACCGATGGCCACCGGTTGGCCCGCGTCGAGCTTCCCTTGCCGGAGGGCGCCGCCGGGATTCCGGGTGTGATCATCCCGCGCAAGACGGTCGGCGAGGTCCGCAAACTGATCGACGAGGCGGCGGCACGGATCGAGATTTCTCTCTCCGAGACCAAGATCCGCTTTTCCTTTGATTCGATCAGCGTGACCTCGAAACTGATCGACGGCACGTTCCCGGATTACGAACGGGTAATTCCGATCGGCAATGATAAGATCATGGAGGTCAAGGCTAAGCCCTTTTCCGCCGCCGTCGATCGCGTTGCCACCATTTCGACGGAAAAGAGCCGGGCGGTGAAACTCAGTCTCTCCCGGGATACCCTGACGCTTTCGGCGACCAGTCCCGAAGCCGGCAGCGCCACTGAAGAAATCGAAGTCAAATATAATGGCCCGCCGATCGAAATCGGCTTCAATGCCAAGTACCTGCTTGATGTCAGCCTGCAAATTGAGGGCGACGGAGCGCGTTTTATCATGGCCGATGCCGCGGCACCGACCATCGTTCGCGATATTGCCGATGGGGGGGCGCTTTACGTGCTGATGCCCATGCGGGTGTGAACCGGATTTCCGAGGGATCGCCATGACGACTGAGGACGGCTGGGATCAGGCTTGGGACACAGTGTTTTCGGCACGAGAGTGGGGACGTTATCCACCCGAGGACTTGGTCCGGTTTATCGCGCGCTCATACGGAGGGAGCACTGACCGTCGGCAGGTGCGTATCCTGGAACTTGGTTGCGGACCGGGGGCGAACCTCTGGTACTTGGCGCGCGAGGGGTTCCAGGTTTACGGGGTGGACGGCTCGGCTGTCGCGATCGACCGTGCCGGCCAGCGCCTCGCCGCGGAGGGTCTGTCCGCGGACCTGCGCGTCGGGGATGTCGCCCGAATTGCGGCCAGCTATCCACCCGATAGTTTCGATGCGATCATCGACATCGCGTGCCTGCAGCACGCGGCCCTTGATGTCCGGACGGTTCTCGATCAGGCGCATGCCCTTTTGCGGCGCGGTGGCCAGATGTTCGCCATGATGATCGCTCACGGCAGTTGGGGGGAAGGACTTGGCCGCAAAATCGCGCCCGGAACTTATACGGATGTGCCGGAGGGGCCGTGGATCGGTGTTGGCCGGGTCCATTTCTTTACCCTTGAGGAAGTCAGAGCGGCTTTCTCGGCCTTCGAAGGGCTGCGCGTTGAGGAGCTATGTGTTACTGTGAACAACCGCAGAGCAAAAATTCACCATTGGCTGGCCTATGCTCGGAAGCTTTAAAGCCGCTGCATTATCGTCGCAATGAATTCACTGCAAGCTTGGAGTATCTCGCTATTATATGGAGCGCCCACAGGAAATGGTCGCATAAGATTTATTATGGAAAGTAAGAGCCCTTGGTAGGGTTTATACACCCTGAGCATATATTCTGTCCGCCTGGGCGACGACAATATCGGCGGCAGCTTGAGAGGCATCTAATATTTGTGTATATATGATACGACCTATGTAAGCTCGTGCATGGGTCGTCTTGCCGTTGGCAAACCAGTGGACAATTCACACTGAGCTGGAAAGCTAGATATGCAACTCTGCGCTAACGAACCGGCAAGCCGCGCGGAAATGCTCCCTCCTCCAAAAGGCATGCGGACGAGCCGATTGGTGCCGGTCGCGGGCTGCCTGCTTGCATTTGCCTTGGTCGCTGGCTGTGTTCTTGGTCTGTGGCATCTCAGGATGGAGGCGCTTGGGGAAGAAAAGGGCAACCTCGACCGCTTGGCACTGGCGCTGGCCGAGCAGACGGAGCGTGCCTTTCAGAGCATCGATCTGGTAATCGAACAGACCCGGAGCGAGATCGATCATCTGGGATCCGCTACACTTGCCGATGGTGCCACCCTTCATCAAGTTCTAAAGACGAAAATATTCGGCCTACCTCAGGGGCAAGCGTTACTGGTTTTTGACGCCAGCGGCAAGATGATTGGTCATTCCCGCGAATTTCCAACCCCTAATGTCAACGCTGCCGACCGAGACTACTTTATCAGCCAGAAGGACATGGCGACCGACCACTTGTTTATCTCCCAGCCCCTGCGCAACCGTGTCAATGGCCGCTGGATGGTAAGCCTGTCGCGCCATTTCCAGGTGCCGGGACCCGGTGGGTTCGGTGGCGTGGTCATGGCGGCGATTGAGGTCGAATATTTCTCTAAACTCTATCGCGCTTTGAACTTGCCTGATGGGGTCTTGATTGCGCTCCAGCGACTTGATGGCGTCACTCTGGTCGAGCACCCCTGGAAAGACAAGACGGCGCCCCCAACCTCGGCATTGGATTCGAACACCGCTATTGCGGCGAAGTCAGCGCCAGAACTCGGCGGTCAGCCCATGTTGGCGGCGATTCGAGGTATCCCCGACCTTAATCTCGAGATCGGCCTGCTGCTACCCGAAACAGCTGCACTTGCCCCCTGGCGACGGTTGGCCTTGGGCATCGGCGTTGGCACCGCGGGGGCGGTCGCTGCACTGCTGGCGTTTATGGCTCTCCTCACCAGACAAGTGACGAAGCTCGAACAGCGGGAGGCTGCGCGCGCGTACCTCGCAGCGATTGTTGAAACCTCGGTAGATGCTATTATCGGCATTGATTTGGACGGCCGGATCACTTCGTGGAATCACGGTGCCGATGTAACCTTCGGCTACACCGCTGCGGAAGCGATCGGTCAGCCGTTTGTCGCGCTCGCCCCGGAGGATGGCCGCTCCGAAATCGCAGCCCTGATCACGCAGGCGCTCGCAGCCCTGACCATCTCCCATTACGAGACCGTTCAACTGCGCAAGAACGGCTCGTTTATTGACGTTTCGCTGACCATCTCACCGATCCGGGGCGGCCGCGGCGAGTTCATCGGCCTCTCGACCATCGCTCGTGACATCACGGAGCGCAAACAGACCGAAATTGAGCTTCAGCGCTACCGGGAAAACCTGGAGTCCCTGGTTACGGAACGCACGGCGGCCCTGACCGAATCCAACCGCCAACTCGTGATTGCCAAGGAACGGGCCGAGGCAGCCAACTCGGCTAAGACCATTTTCCTGGCCAATATGAGCCATGAAATCCGCACTCCGATGAACGCGATTCTTGGCTTTGCGCAAATTTTGCAGCTTGGTACGACCCTCAGTGCCAAGGACCGGGAGAATGTCGAGGTGATCGCCCGCTCGGGCCGCAATTTACTGGTGCTGATCAACGACATCCTGGAAATGTCGAAGGTCGAGGCCGGACGGATGGAGTTCAGTCCCGGCTCCTTCGACCTGCATGCGCTTCTCGATGATCTGCGCGTGATGTTCAAGGTGGCGACCGACGCCAAGGGGCTGAGCTGGGAACTGGTCACAGCGCCGGAGTTGCCGCGCTGGGTCATGACTGACGAGAGCAAGCTGCGACAGATTCTGATCAACTTGGTCGGCAACGCCGTCAAATTCACCGATACCGGCGGCGTAGTGCTGCGGGCGGGCATGGTCGCAGTCGACCCCATCGGTTGGCGGCTCGTGATCGAAGTCGAAGATACCGGCTTGGGCATCGCACCGGCTGACCAGCAGCATCTGTTCGAAGCCTTCCAGCAGGCGCAGGCCGGCGCTGCACGGGGTGGCACCGGACTCGGGCTGGCACTCTGCCGCCGCTATGCCTGTCTGATGGGGGGCGACGTTTCCGTGACCAGTGCGCCCGGTTGCGGCAGCGTGTTCCGGTTCGAGGCGCCCGTCAGTTTGGGTACACCGGTTGAGAAGTTTTCGGCCCGTACACGCCATCGCGTGCTTCAGGTTCGGTTCGGCGGACGTGACCTTCGCATCCTGATCGTGGACGACAAGGCCGACAACCGGCTGTTCCTGCGCTGCCTGCTGGAACCGTTGGGGTTCGGGTTGCGAGAGGCTGTAAACGGTCGGGAGGCGCTTGGTGCCGTAGATGAATGGCAACCGGACGTGATCCTGATGGACATTGTAATGCCGGTCATGGGAGGCCACGAAGCGATCCGGTGCATCCGGGCGACGCCTCTCGGAACCAAGGTCCGGATTGTGGCTCTCAGCGCCAGTGCCTTCGAGCAAGATCGCGCCGCCGTGATGGCGAGCGGAGCCGATGCATTCATACGCAAACCGGTGACCGCCGAGACGCTACTGGAAACCATCCACGTCCTGACCGGCATCGAGTACGATTATGACGAAGACGCCGGAGAACCGCCCGCCGTGGCGATGGCCGTGCCCTTGCAGCCGGAGATGAGATATCGCCTCTCCACCGGAGTGCTCGACGCGATGCGCGAGGCGGTCTATCGCTGCGACGACTGCCGATTGACTTCGCTTATCGACAGTCTGCCGCCGGAACTGGGAGACATTGCCGGGGCTCTCCGGCATGCCGCTTCAAAATTTGACTGGGACACACTCGAAGGCTTCTTTGGCCCCCCCTCATTGACACTTCCGCCAGGACACCCGGTCATCCCGTCCTGACAGAACCGGCGCTCCCCTCGTAGGCCTCAACCCAGGGCACCAGTTCGCTCGCCGGCATGGGGTGGGCGATGCCGAAGCCCTGGCCGAGACGGCAACCCAACTGCAGCAGAATCGCCTCATGCTCGGGTCGCTCGACCCCTTCGGCGATCACCTCACGGTTAAAGGCTCGGGCGAGGCCGATGACCCCTTGGACGATTGCGAAGCTCTCCGGCGGCTCCAGCATGTCGCTGACGAAGGACTGGTCGATCTTGAGGAACCTGGCCGGCAGCCGTTTGAGGGAAAGCAAGGACGAATAGCCGGTGCCGAAATCGTCGAGCGCGAACGCAACCCCCAGCTTGCCGCAGTCAGCGATAACCCGGCTCGCGACGTCGATGTCCTTTAACGCCGTAGTTTCGACGATCTCCAATTGCAGCCGGTCGCCGCGGATGTCCGGATGACTGGCCAGCGCCGCAGTCAGCTTGGCCAGGAAACACGGGTCCAACAGTTGGTAAGCCGCGATGTTGACACTGACCGGCACGTCGAAACCCGCCCCGTGCCAGTGTTCCATCTGGGTAAGCACGTGGTCGAGAATCCAATCGCCCAGACCGATGATCAGTTCGGTTTCCTGAATGTCGGGCAAAAATTCGTCCGGCAGCAACAAACCCAGCTCCGGGTTCTGCCAACGCACCAGCGCCTCGACCCCAACCACCCGATGGCAGTCCATCTCGACTTGAGGCTGGTAATAGACGACGAACTCCTCGGCCGCGATCGCCAGTTCGATGCGGCGTAACTTCTGTCGATAGCTGTGAGCGCGCTGGTCACGTTCCGGATCGAACAGGTGATAGCGGTTGCGACCGGCCTGCTTGGCCGCGTACATGGCGAGATCGGCGTGTCGGAGCAGCACCTCCGCCTCGGCGCCGTCCAGCGGATACAAGGTGACTCCGACGCTGGCGGTAATCCGGACCGGCCGCCCCTTGAGTTCAAACGGCGTGGCGATGGCGTTCAGCACCCGCTCGAGCGCACGCTGGCATTCGATGACGCTGTCGATGCCACCGAACAGCAGCACGAACTCGTCGCCGCCGAGACGGGCGACGGTATCACTGCCCCGGACACAGGTGCGCAACCGCTCGCCGACCTCGATCAGCAGCGTGTCACCGGCATCGTGGCCGAAACTGTCGTTGACCGCCTTAAAGCCGTCGAGATCAAGAAACACCACGGCCAGCAAGGTGACATCCCGACGGGCGTGCTCGATGGCGACCTGCAGGCGGTCGGCCAGCAGCGCCCGGTTGGGAAGCTGGGTCAAGGCATCATAATGGGCCAGCCGCTCCAACCGCTCCTGATGCATCTTCATCGGTGTGATGTCGGAGAACAGGCCAATATAGCGGCTGCACGTCCCCTGTTCGTCACGAACCGCGCTGATGGTCAGGAACTCGGCATAGACCTCGCCGCTCTTGCGGCGGTTCCATACTTCGCCTTGCCAGGCGCCTGTCGCAAGCAGACACCGCCACATCTCTTCGTAGAAAGCCCGCTCCTGGTGGCCGGACTTCAGCAGACTTGGTTTGCGTCCAACGACCTCCTCGTGCGTATAGCCGGTCAGGGTAGAGAAGGCCCGGTTGACGTCGATAATGGTCCCCGTGCCATCGGTAATGATGATCCCTTCATTGGCGTGCTCGAATACGCTGGCGGCCAGCCGCAGCGTGACTTCCGCGCTCTTGCGCTGGGTGATGTCGCGTGAGACGCCGACCAGGCCGGCGGGCACGCCGTCCGGGCCGGGGATCAGCGTCTTGATCGTTTCGACCACGGCCCGCCGGCCGTCCGGATAGACGAGAGTCACCTCCTGGGTCCGGCGCCCGCCGCTCGCAAGCAGTCGGACGTCTTCGGCCCGGAAGGCGGCGGCCGTCTCGGCATCAATGAAATCGCTGTCGCTGTGGCCGACGATCTCGGCCTCGGGATGGCCGAAATAGGCTTCGAGCGCCCGGTTGCAACCGAGGTAGACACTCTGTGGGTCCTTAAAGAAGACCAGATCGGGAATCGCGTCGATCAGGGTGCGCAGCAGCGTCCGTTCCTTGACGGTTTGCTCATTCGCTTTTTCGAGATCCTGGGTTCGCTCGCGCAGCCGCCGCTCAAGTTCCCGCTCGACCGCACTCAGGGCCAGATGAGTTCGGACCCGTGCCAGTACCTCCTCGGATTCGAACGGTTTCACGATGAAGTCGACGCCGCCCGAGGTGAAGGCTTTGACCTTAACCTCGGAATCGGTCGCGGCACTGATAAAAATGACCGGGATACGCTTGAGTTTCGGGTCCGCTTTAAGGCGGCGACAGAGCTCGTATCCATCCATCTCCGGCATCAGGACGTCAAGCAGGACAAGGTCGGGCGGGTTGCTGGCCGCTGTCTGCAGGGCTAGCCGACCGTTCAGCACGGAGCGCACTTGATAGCCGGCTTTCCTCAACACCGCAGCCAGGAACACGAGGTTCTCCGGCGTGTCATCCACGATGAGAATCGCCGCGCCGTTTGCTTGGTCGCTGCCCGTCCGCTCAAGACTCATCGTCGCGTCCTAGCGCAGTCTCCAGAGTTTTCCAGTCATACCCACCGACTATACCCCGAAGAGCCTTACCAGGTTCTTCCTGATTTGGTAGAAATCTGTCGATCAGGAGGCACGCCCGGGCGTCGTCGGCCGAGACCGCGAGGTGGCAATCCGGCCCCCAGCAGGAGGGAATATTAAGACATTCGGCTGCAGATTGAGCAGTAAATCGTCATCTAGCCGCGATCGGCGCTGGTGCCGGGTCCCAAGCGTCAGACCGAACTGGACCGAAACCAACCGGCGATGCGACAGTTTTTTTGTGCTCGGTGGAAGAGAATGAGTATTGTGGAGCGGCGGCGCGACGTGGCGGAAACGAAAGAGAAAGCCAAGACGGGCACGAGCTTCGGTCGCGTGGCATGGCTGTTCGCGTTTGGCCTGGTTCTCACCCAGGCAGCCCTGCTGGCCTGGAACCTTCAAGGCGAGTATCGGCGCGCTCTGGAGACCGAGTATGCCCGCCTCGCCGATGCCGCCCGCATCGCCGACGAAAACATCAGCGGCAGCTTGAGGGCCATTGATCTACTGCTGAGAGACGTGTCCGATGAGCTTGAACGGCGCGGTCCTGTTGCGAACGTGACCGACTACATGGCGACACGCGCACGGGCCTTTCCGGAAGTCAGGGTCGTGATGGCCTCCAGCCCTGAGGGCATTATCAAAGTGACCACCCGGCCGGAGTTTCGGGACTGGGACGTTCGGGACCGTCCCTATTACACCCAGACCCGCGACGCCGCTGACCGGGACCGGACAGTCTATACCCTGCTGGCCTGTTTGCCGCCTTCCAACGCCTATGTCGTCTTTGCTACCCGTGCCTTGCCGCAGCACAATGGGCAATGGGCCGGGGTCGTCACGGCCACTCTCGACCTCAACATCTTCCATACCCTACTGGCCTCGATTCGTCCGGGCGATGCCAGCAGCATGATCGCTCTCGACAGCTTGGATGGCCGGATCATCAGCCGGGCGCCTAACCCCGAGCCCGCCATCGGTTTCAACGTCGCCAAGGGTGGCGCCTTCGAACAGCATCTGGCAACCGGCCAGAAGCTCTCCTTCCACCGGCTTTCCGGGCTCACGGACCATATCGAGAAAATTTTTGCCGTCCGAAACGTGGCCGACGGATCGTTTGTGCTGACGGTGTCCAAGCCGGTCTCCGAGGCTATGGCGCCCTGGCAAGCTCAGGCCATCAACCAGGGCATCGCCTTTTTCGCGCTTTCGATCGCAGTGCTTTCGCTGACTTGGCTTGCCATCCGGCACCATAGCAGAGAGGCTCACGCCAGGGCATTGGCGGAAACGGCGCAGGAAGACTTGAGGGGGGCCAATGAAGAGTTGATCGCGGCACGGGACAAAGCGGATGCCGCCAACCAGGCCAAAAGTGATTTTCTTGCAATGATGAGCCACGAGATTCGCACGCCGATTACCGGAGTGCTTGGTATGGCCGATCTTTTGCGACGCACATCACTCGATCAAGAGCAGGCCGGCTATGTTAATACACTTGCCGCCGCGACCAAGACCCTGCTGACCATCCTCAACGATATTCTCGATATCTCCAAGATCGAGGCTGGCAAGGTCGTGTTTGAAGAAGCCGAGTTCGCCCTGCACGATGCGGTCGTCGATACCTTGGCTATGTTCAGGGGGAGCCCGGCCTCGAAGGGTCTGGAACTGGTCCATCATTTTGCCGAGGACCTACCGTGCCGGGTCGTCGGCGACCCGGCACGTTTCAAGCAACTTCTCTTCAACCTGACCGGCAACGCCATCAAGTTCACAGAGCATGGTTCAGTTCATCTTCGTCTGTCGGTCAAAGAGCATAACGAGAATTCGTCGGTGGTCATGGTGGAGGTCGAGGATACCGGCATCGGAATCGCGCCCGACCAGTTGCCGCTGCTGTTCAAGCCCTTTTCCCAACTCGAGCCATCGACCTCGCGCAGGTTCGGCGGCACCGGCCTGGGGCTGGTGATCACCAAACGACTGGTCGAGATGATGGGGGGGGCCATCGGAGTTGACAGCCGACCGGGGAATGGTACGCGGTTCTGGTTCACACTGCCGTTTCGTGTGGCGCCGCCCCGCCCGATTATTGTGCCGATGCCTGGAGAGATGGCCGCGACGCCTGTTGTGGTGCGGTCGTTGCGCATCCTGTTGGCCGAAGACAACAGCATCAACCAGAAACTGGTCCGCACGATGCTCCAGAAGGTCGGCCACACCGTCGAAGTTGCCGACAACGGCCGCATCGCCGTTGAAACTTTAGCGGCTGGCGATTTCGACGCGGTGCTGATGGCCATGCAGATGCCGGAAATGGACGGCGATGAAGCCACCCGGGCGATCCGAGCCTTACCGCCGCCCAAGAACCGACTGCCCATCATCGCACTGACGGCAAACGCTTTGTTGGAGCAACGCAACCGGTATCTCGCCGCCGGGGTCGACGATCTGGTCGCAAAACCGATCGATTGGGATGCCCTGCTGGCAACCTTGAATACTCACACCCAGGGGGACGCTTCCGAACACTTTCCCGACTTTACGGCACATTTTCCGACCATCGCAACACCGTCCGACCCTGTTTCGAACACTGGGCGCTCAACCGGTACCCCTTAATCAGCTGCTATGGATGAAGGCGGCATGCCAAGATCAATGGCCCTGGCGACTGCTTGAACACGGTTTTTTACACCTAGCTTACGAAAAATAGCCTTAAGATGGAGTCTTACCGTGACATCCTCAATTTCCAGCTGGTGAGCAATTTCCTTATTGGCCTTTCCCTGGCGAAGCAGGCTCAATACGTCACGTTCGCGAGGCGTCAGCCGAGCGAGGTCCTGATGCAAGCAGGCCGGGACGGCGGGTTGCATCTTCAAAATGATGTGATTGTGGACCTTGGAGTGGACGACGTGGAGGTTGATCGGTTTGTGGATGAAGTCGATGGCGCCCAGGTCCAACGCCCGCATCTCGCTCTCGATGTCATTGTGAGCGGTAACGAAGATGATGGTCGTTCCCGAGGTGACAGGATCAGCCTTCAAGACTGCACAGACCTCGAAGCCGTCCATTCCGGGCATCTCGGCATCGAGCAGCACAATGTCGGGCTTTTTCTCATGCGCAACGGTAATTGCGGATGCGCCACTGGTTGCAAAGAACAACTCCCCTTCGCCACGCAATATGCCGCTCAGCAACCGGATGGTGTTGATATCATCATCAACGATTAACAGTTTCGCGGTCATTTGGATGGCCGTCCCGTCATGTCGAATGCCGCGGCTGCAGCGATGAAGTCCAATTTTTCCATGGCCGCGACGAATGCGTTATAACATTCAGCTGAGAATAACACCCTCAATGACGAGTCAATGCTCTTACAGACTTCAAACGCGGCAAGGTTGCCATCCCTCAGAAGGGTAATCAATTGGTTAAGTTCTCTCCGATCAAGTGAAGACGTCTTTGGTTCCCGTTTTTCATCTTCTTCAGGGATGGCCGACACATCTTCCTGAAACGCCCTTGCCGCGGCTTCCAGGGTTCCGAGAAGGTTGGGGAGATCGTCAGTCCGTCCACCCAGGATCGCGGCTTCGATGTCGCCGGCCAGTGATGCCAAGCCAAAGGCGCCAACATTCCCAGCGCTTCCTCGCAAGAAGTGCACGCGCCGCGCCGCCTGCTGGTCGTCACCAGCCTCCAGGTCGCTCCGCAGGGTCTCGACCAATCCAACTGTATTCTCCACCAGTTGCACCAGCATCGAGCGAAGTGTTTTCTTGTCACCGCCAAGGCAGTGCAATGCCTGTCTCACGTCCAGACCCGGCCTCCCGGTGCCAAAAAACAGATCACCTTTCTCGCGCAATGCGTTGCGGCGCAAGTTGTCGTCGCCATCTGCGATCTGCAGCTTTGCGGTCATGGGGATGGCATCTCCATCATATTTTAGACAATATAACCAAGTCTTCATCACAAACTAAGACTACAAATGAAGGCTTAGCAAGCTATTTATCTATATGATTTCGCCATGACTGTCAATAATGATTGCACCCCATCACCAGGAAAGCAGTCGCAACTAGTCAATGACTAGATAGAGGCATCGGCGGCATAATTTCTGCCGTCTCCACCCGGCATCGCGATCCTGAGACCGGAGTGTTGGTGGGTCAGAGCCATCCGGTCGTTCAGCGCCACCCGGAGTTTGCCGCAAATCCGTGACAGTACGGGTAAGAAAAGGGTAGGATCGCCTCCGGCAGGCTTGCGCCCCGGAACCGCAGATTCGTCTTAGACAAACTTTATCCACACGATTTCTGCAGCTTACGCCACTCCCCTGCCCCCAGCCTCGATCCGGCTTGGTATCGCTCGAAACCTCAAGAAGCGGCAATCCTTCACTGCAATTATCATTACAGGCGATGGCCGACAGGAACCTGGATACAGCCCAGAGCGTCGAAGACAGCCGGTTCTCCCGCTGCCGGCTCGGCAGCCTGCCGTGTGTGGCGCTGGTGGCCGGCTTACTGATTACTGTGGTCATCGCTGCCGTGATCCATCACCGAGACCGGCTCTATAGCCAGGACCTGTTTGAGCATGAAGCAAAACTGCTCGAAGGCGAATTGCAGGAGCGGCTGGATGATTACCAGAATATTCTCCGGGCCTGCCACGGGATCGTCGCGCACGATCCCGAACTTGAACCTCGAGACTGGCACACTTTTGTTTCGTCACTCGACATCGCAACCACGTTCCAAGGTGTCGAGTTGTTATCGTTCATCCGGTATGTCCACCCCCAGGATCGCGCCGCTTTCGAGGCGCGCCAACAGCAGAAATATGCCGGTTTCGCCATCCAGCCGCCTGGTGAGCGGGATGACTATCTGGTGGTCACGCTGGTCGAACCCTCGCCGGCGTTGCGGTCGTTGGTCGGGTTCGATGTCGGAACCGATCCCCTGCGGCGGGCACTGGCCGAGCGCGCAGGGGAGCGCGGCAAAGCAGAACTCAGCAATCCGATTCCGGCCCTGTCCGCACTGCCCTTGGGGGCAGCAAATATCTTTCTCTATTACCTGCCGCTGTACCGGACGGTGCCGCCACCCGAGACGCCCGAGGAGCGCAGACGCGCTTTAATCGGCTGGGTCAGCATCAATTTCGCCATCGATGGCTTCGTGCATGGGATCGTCGATGCCCATCCGGCGCTGGATATCGCCATCTGGAACGGCCCGGACCCAGGCAACGCCATCCGGCTCTATGGGGGCGCTTTGGAAGACGCTCGAGAGGCGGGGTTTCGCTCCGCCGGCACCCTGTCCATCGGCGACCGGAGCTGGGCGCTGATCGTGCGTTCGACCCCCCGGTTTGAAGACACCATGGACGGATACACGGTTCCGTCCGTCCTGATCATCGGCGCGCTGATCAGCCTGATGCTGTCGCGCTATCTGGCCTTGCTGATCGATGGGCGGCGGAACGCCTATGCGTTGGCCCAGTTGAAGACCCGGGAACTTGAAATTGCCCATGACGAGTTAACCCGGGCGTTCAACGATCTCAAAGACGCCCAGGTTCAACTGGTCCATGCGGAAAAGATGGCCTCGCTCGGTCAGTTGGTTGCCGGTGTTGCTCATGAACTCAACAATCCAATTTCCTTCATCTACTCAAACTCCACCCACTTGGAGGACTACATCCGCGAGCTTTTCGCCTTGATCGACGCTCTGCGCCAATTGCCCAACAACCCGGCGGCGGCCGCGCGCTGTGAAGACTTGGTTGCGCGCGCCGAGCTTGAGTACCTGCGCGAAGACATTTTCAAAATCATCCACAGTGGCAAAGACGGAGCGTCGCGGGTCAAGGACATCGTGCTGTCCTTGCGCCGCTTCTCCCGACTCGATGAAGCCGAACGCAAGCCGGTCCCGCTTGAAGACGGGCTCAACGACACCCTGGCCATCCTGCACCACAAGTTGAAGACCGACATTACCGTCGTGCGCGACTACCAGCTCAACCTGCAGGTGCCGTGTTTTCCAGGGCAAATCAATCAGGTGTTCATGAATATCCTGGTCAACGCCATCCAGGCCATGGTCGGTGGCGGCACGCTCAAGGTTGGGACCCGGGCAGAGCCGCCGTGGGCGGTGGTTGAGGTCACCGACACCGGTTCCGGCATTCCGCCCGACGTCCTGCCCCGGATTTTTGACCCGTTCTTCACCACCAAGAAAGTTGGTGAGGGTACGGGCCTGGGTCTGTCGATTTCCTACGGCATCGTTGACAGGCACGGCGGCCGCATTCAGGTTCAGAGCGCGGTCGGCACCGGGACAACCTTTGAAATCCGCCTGCCTTTCATTCAACCCCTGTCCACTGTCTCTGGAGAGCCCTGATGGGTCAGGATCGGTGTCGCCTGCTGCTCGTTGATGACGAGATCGACATACTGGATTCGCTGCGCCGGTTGTTTCACCGCGATTACGAGGTCGTCGCGGCCGGCGGCGGACGCGCGGCTTTCGACGTCCTGGGCAATGTCCGGATCGATCTGATCATCTGCGATCAGCGGATGCCCGACATCACGGGGGACCAGGTGCTCGCAGCGGCGCGCGAATGCCAGCCGGAGGCGGTCCGTATCTTGCTCACGGGCTACTCGGACATGGAAACGCTGGTGAAGTGCGTCAACGAAGCGGGGCTCTATCGTTACGTGACCAAGCCTTGGGAACCGACCGCGTTTCGGCAAATGGTGGCGAAGGCGCTTGAGGATCTGCAGCATGACCGCATGCTCAAGGGGATGCTCCAGTCGCCCGAGGAGTTCATTGCTCAGTGTGATCGTGAGCACAACCTGATCAAACAGCTCGGTCATGAAATTCTGATGGCTTCTAATCTCAAAATCCGGAACAACACCTTAAGAAAAATTCTGCGCATCTATACGATGTACTTTAAGTTTCACTTTGAGAATGAAGAGCGATTTATGCTGTCGATCCGCTACCCTGGTTATGACGTGCATAGACATTTTCATCGCCAGTTTATGGAGGCGCTGGAGCGGCTCAAGGCTGCATTCGGGAGGGGAGAGGATGTTTACGGCGAGGTCAAGGAACTATACAAGAAATTGACCGTACATCACATCTCAGACACGGACATGGAGATGATTCGGTACGTGCGGGAGATGCACGCGCCGTCACCGCTTGCCGAGAAGCTAACCGCATACCAGGCGCCGAGCCGCTCGAACGACCCGTCCCGTTAGGCCTGATCTTATCCTCATGGTGTGAAGTCAATGGCGCCATCCAGGTTGGCGCCATCCAATCGGGCGCCGCGCAAATCGGCGCGGGTGAAAATGGCGTTCCGCAGCACGGCGCCGCGCAGATCGGTGTCTCGCAGGTCTGCGCCGGTCAAATCGCATTGACTTAGTTTTGCCTGCCGCAGGTCGCAGCCCGCGAAATTGACTTTGCGTAAGCGGGTATATTCCAGATTGGTCGGCCACTGGGTGTTGGAAGACAGGCTCAGCACCATCGGAGAAAGGCGGGCGCCTTGCAGCGAGGCGCCGTTGAGCGTGGCCCGCCGCAGATTGGCGCCGCGCAGGTCGCAATGGCTGAGATCGGCGTCTCTGAGGTCGACGAACGATAGGTCGGCCATGGCCAGAGACGATTTGATCAGTCTGACCTTCGACATGATGGTGTAGCTGAGGTCCGCGGCCGAAAGGTTGAGCCCGCTGAAATCTTCGCCGCTGAGATCGGTCTTTGACAGGTCTACTCGTTTTCCACCGCGGCCGCTTGACTGAATCCACTCGAAATGGGCGGTGATGATATCGCGGATCTGGCTTCTGAGGTTCTCGACACGCCGGGCGATGGTGGCGTTGGTCAGGTCGGCCTGGGACAGGTCGACCGAGTCCAGTACAACCCCGACCAGATCCGCGTCGCGCAAGTTGGTGTGCATCAGACAACTGCGTGACAGGATGGCACCTTGTAAGATGGCTCCCGTGAGGTTGGCCTCGGTGAGGTCTGCACCTTCGAGGGTGGCGCCGGTCAGGTTGGAATGGCTGAGGTCAGCCCGGTTGAAGCGGACGTTGCGCAAGATGGCGTCGGTGAGGTCCGTCTGCCGGATGAAAGAGTCGCTCATCTTCGCCCGCGTCATGTCGGCCCGCTGCGCCGAGGCGATCTGCAGGTCCGCCGGGCCGCTCCGATGCTTGAGGTTCACCAGTTCGCCGCCGAGACCCGGTTGCAGCATGATCCCACAGCGAAGGTCGGCATCGGTCAGGATGGCGTCGTCCATTCGGGCACCGCGCAGCACCGCACCGCGCAAGTCCGCACGGTGGAAATCGGTTTTCTCGATAAGGGCCGAGCGCAGATCGGTGGCGAACAGGTTGGCGTTGTGGAGCGTGGTGTTGCGCAAATTGCAGCCGTACAAGGTCGCGCCCGTGAGGTCGCAGTCGGACATATCCCGCCCCGAAAAATCAAGGTGAGACAGATCACGGAATTTGAGCACCGCACGGGCGCCGCCGACCCGCCGTTTCAGAAATGCCTCGTTGGCGTGCCAGCACCACGTTGACATCCTCCTGGACAGCTCTGGACGCGACCTGCTTGGCGCCCTTCTTCGGCTGGTACATCTGCTTTCGTGGAGCGTCGGTCATCATGCGCCCATGTTCGGCCGGCAGGCTAATGCAGTAATTTTTAGACAGGTTTCGAGAGAGTTCGGATAGGAAGAAATATAACTTAGAGTTGATGTTCCCCCCCTCAAGGAATTGCCTCAAAAAATATTATTGCCCCTTCCAGAAGTGGGCGTCTGCCCAATCAAATCAGGCTCCGATGGCACCCGACAGTAAGACGGCGCCAGCCCGCTCGCCTGAAAACGACTGAGCTCACAAAGCATGAATGACAGTCCTGCCCGGGGATGTGGCTGGTGTCCTCTGTCTCCGACCACCTGTCCAGGGCTGTTCAGTTCCGAGCCCTGCCGCTCTGTCCCCCCCTCCCCCCGTGTCTCGCCCGGTTCAACCAGGAGAATAAACCTGCTGGCACGCCATGATCTTCAGTTCTCGGTGGTGTCAGCACCTTCTTCCGATCCTATATCCAGCATCAGAGCGCCAAAGGTGCCAAGCAGATGTTGATCAATGTGGCCGGCCATCTCTTCGCTCATGATTGTCAAGGCTTTCTCGGCCTTCATGGCTGGTTTGTAGACCCTGACATCGGTAAGGGCACTAAAAACATCTGAAATAGCTGCCATGCGGGTCAATTCATTGATCGCGTCACCAGACAAACCCTTCGGGTAGCCCGTTCCATCAAGCTTTTCATGATGTTGTTCAGCGATAGAGATGATAACGCGGTGAATGTTCCCGGTGGCGATCAGACACCGAACAGAAGCCTCAACGTGTCCTTGCATCATCTGCCACTCGGTCAGTGTCAGCTTACCAGCCTTGTTCAGAACATCATGAGGGATCGTCATTTTCCCAACATCGTGAAGCAATCCACAGCCAGCCATCAACAAAAGATCGGACTCTTTCAGCCCGATGGTTTTCCCAAGCAGGGTCAATAATATCGCAACGCGCACACTGTGAACATAGGTGTAATTATCGTGATTTCTAAGCCCATTAAGAACTGATCTGAAGTCGCTATTTGTAACGGCGCAGACTAATGAGCTGCTGGCTTCTGACAAAGCGGCATCTGATATAGGAGAGCCCTCGTCAATGGCGTCAGATACACTGTGAATAACCTCGAGTGACTTATTGAGAACTTTCTGCTGAATGAGTGGCAAATCGCGCCATTTCTGCTCAACCTTTCTATTGGTTAAAGATGAAATTCGTCGGATCAATTCGCTTCGCCGAAAGGGCCTGACAATGCAGTCACACCATCTTTGCTGCCGGACCGACTCAACAATGCCATCCCGATCATTGGCCAGGACCAGAATCACTCCGACATCTTTCAGGATGGAATTTTTACGAATGCGAGCCAGAACCTCAAAGCCACCAAGCGGTGGTGCGGTCTCGTCTATGACAACGACCTTTGGGGGAAACTGTTCAATAGCCTGAAGGGCAAAGGAGGAGTTTCCATAGGGGCATACTTTATAAAACGATAGCAAGCTCGCAAGGATTTGCGATCTTCTGCCGTCGTTCCCGTCAATCAGGGCTATATCAGTGACATGCGGCGTGCCGTTAATCGCTGTTATCATATAAAATGGGTATCCCCTTCACTGACCTACCCAGGCTTGGCTGGCCGTTCGGTTCCTACGATGGCGCGATATGGCGCGGGGCCGACGGCAACAGCCTGTTGCGCGAGCCTGTGAAAGAGCAGCCCTCGTGCTTTTGAGTGTCGGCGATTGAACCTGAAGGTGAACTCAT
>JADFXL010000280.1 GCA_015233585.1 Alphaproteobacteria bacterium
GTCAGACGAGATCAAATTGAGTCAGTGCGCCAAGGTGTCGCGTCTTATGCCACTGCGTTTCATAAAGTGGTGGACACGGAGTCCGTGGCTGGCCTGACCGAAAAAGATGGCCTGATAGGCCAGTTGCGCAATTCGGTTCACGAGGTCGAGTCCATCCTTGCCAAGCATGATGATCTTCACAGTAAGCATTCGCCCAAGGCCGCCTTCCGCCCGTCTGCGTGAACTGGCGTAATAGCACTGGTGCAAATGATGGTGTTTGCACCAGTGCAAAAGATAGTGTGATGGCTCAGGTCCAGGTTATATCCGGCGTCGAACGTCGGCGGCGGTGGAGTAAAAATCAGAAGCGGTTGTTGGTTGCCGCGGCGTTTGCACCTGGTGCCGTCGTTTCGGAGATTGCCCGGCAGGCCGATGTCTGTCCTGGCCAGATCTACCGATGGCGTCAAGATCTTGAAGGACAATCTAACGGATTTTCCGAAGTGGTGGTGTCGCCGGTCAACCCGGCGGCAATCGGTCTGGCGCAGATGATCGAGGTCATTGTTGGCGACCATGCGCAGGTCCGCATTCCGGCATCGATCCCACCGGATTTGGCGGCGGCGGTGATTGGCGCACTGGTGCGTCGATGATCGCGATCCCGAGCGCCGCAAGGGTTTGGCTGGCTGTTGGGCGCACCGACATGCGGCGCGGGATGCCTGGCCTTGCCTTGCAGGTTCAGGAAGGGATGGGCCGTGATCCGCACGCCGGTGATCTGTTTGTCTTTCGGGGGCGCCGTGCCGACATGGTGAAGATCATCTGGCATGACGGCGTGGGGATGTCTCTTTACGTCAAGCGGCTGGATCGCGGACGGTTCGTGTGGCCGTCGCCCGCCGATGGGGTGGTGGCGATCTCGGCGGCGCAGTTGAGCTACATGCTGGACGGGATCGACTGGCGGAATCCGCGCCACACATGGCGGCCGGGGCTTGCAGGATAAGGCTCCATCGAACGCTTTGATTGTGCCAGATTCCATCAACATATTCAACGCAATGGCGGATAAAACCGGTGCTTTTCCGGCGGATTTCCGCCAAGATTCGCCGATGGATCTGACGCCCGCCGACCTGCCCGACGATATCGACGCCTTAAAGGCGATGGTGCTGGCTGAGCGTGCACGCAACGCCGAAGATGCGGCTTTGATCGCCCATCTCCAGCTTTTGATCGAGAAGATGCGGCGCGAGAAGTTCGGCCCTCGGACGGAACGGACCTCGCGCCTACTCGACCAGTTGGAGTTGCAGTTGGAAGAAGCCTGCGCCGCCGCCACCGAGGACGAGTTGGCGGCCGAACAGGCGGCGGCGAAGAGCGCCACGACCATCATTCCCGCCCATGAACGCAAACGCCCGGTCAAAAAACCGCTGCCGGCCCATCTGCCGCGCGAGCGCGTGGTGGTTCCCGGGCCCGCTGCCTGCTCCTGCTGCGGCGGCAGTCGTCTGGCCAAGCTGGGCGAGGATGTCACCGAGACGCTGGAGGTGATCCCGCGCCAGTGGAAGGTGATCCAGACGGTGCGCGAGAAGTTCACCTGCCGGGATTGCGAGGCCATCAGCCAGACCCCGGCGCCGTTTCACGCGATCCCACGCGGCGCCGCCGGCCCGAACTTGCTGGCCATGGTGTTGTTCGAGAAGTTCGGGCAGCACCAGCCTTTGAACAGGCAGGCGGAACGCTATGCTCGCGAGGGGGTGGAGATCCCTCTTTCCACCCTGGCGGATCACGTTGGTTCCGCCGCTTTCGCTCTCACCCCGCTGTTCAAGCGGATCGAGGCGCACGTTTTGGCTGCCGAACGATTGCATGGCGACGACACCACGGTCCCGGTGCTGGCCAAGGGCAGTTGCGATACCGGGCGATGTTGGGTTTATGTCCGCGACGACAAGCCCTTTGGCGGAACGATGCCGCCGGCGGCCTTGTTCTATTACTCGCGCGACCGAGGAGGGGAGCATCCACGAACGCATCTGGCCGATTATACTGGCATTCTGCAGGCCGATGCCTATAGCGGCTATGGCAAGCTTTACAAACCCGCCCGCAAGCCTGGCGCTGTGACCGAGGCGCTGTGTTGGGCGCATTCGCGGCGCAAGCTGTTCGAGTTGGCCGATATCGCGGCCACCGCCAGACGACGCTCGCAGGGCAAGTCGGAACATTTCATCTCGCCATTGGCCCTCGAAGGAGTGCGCCGGATCGACGCCATTTTCGCGATCGAGCGCGACATCAACGGCAAGAGCGCCGAGGAGCGCTGCGCCATCCGCCAAAAACTCACCCGGCCGCTGGTCGAGGATCTTCATACCTGGATGACGGAAAACCGGGCCAAGCTCGCCAACAAGAACCCTGTCGCCAAAGCCATGGATTACATGCTCAAGCGTTGGCCGGGCTTTACTCGTTTCCTTGAAGACGGGCGCATCGATCTCTCGAACAATGCCGCCGAACGAGCCCTGCGGGGTATCGCTCTTGGAAGAAAGTCCTGGCTATTCGCGGGATCAGACCGGGGCGGACAGCGCGCAGCCATCATGTACTCCCTGATCGTCACCGCCAAGATGAACGATGTCGATCCGCAGACCTGGCTCGCCGACGTGCTCGCACGCATCGCCGAACATCCGATCCAAAGCCTTGATGCCCTATTGCCGTGGAACTGGATCAAGAGCGCGGCCAAAGCCAAGGCTGCTTAAAGACAATCCCAACAGATCAACTTGCGGAGACGGAGACCAAATTGATTGGAAAAGCGCCGCCAAATCGCCATGGGTCCGGACCGAGTATTGTCGGCATAGCGTGGTATCGGGAAAACGATTGGAAACGCATCAAGTCCTTGTTCCAAGACGCCGATCAACTTCACGATACCCATGCCGAATGGCTGAAAGACACGCGCAAAGCAATCAAGCAACTCGAAAAAGAAGGATGTTTTGCCAAGCCCGTCGTCATCGTCATCGACGACCTCATCGCGTGGTGCTTGGTGAGAGGGTGCAAAATCGACGCAACGGCCCGCACCGAATATGTCGTACACCTGATGCAGACCAAACAGAAAGCCTGACATCCGCGGTATTCACCGCATGCTTACCTCAATAAGAGCTTATCATGAACATCGTTGTGGGGGAAAATGTGGGGACCACTCCCCACATTCCCTGCAAATTTTCGTATTTTGTTCCTCCTTGTCCGCTTGCCAAAAATCGCCAAACGCCCTAGAACTCTCTGCCTCGGGGTGTAGCTCAGCCTGGTAGAGCGCTAGCTTTGGGAGCTAGAAGCCGGAGGTTCGAATCCTCTCGCCCCGACCATATTTTTCTTTGGGACTCAAACGGAAAATCCGCTCACCGATTGTCCTTCTCCCTTCCCGCGAACCGCTTGGCGATGGCCTATTGGGCAAGTTTCTTTTGGCTCGCCCGCTTCGCATAATGGGCCAACATTTCTGAAGTGGCATGTCCACTGATGGCGGCTACGTGCTTTTTCGGAGCAGTCTGCCTCGAAGAGGGTCTGAATGGTGTTTTTGCGCAGGCGATGGAAGGGATAGTCTACGCAATCTGCAACATTGGTCGCAAGGTCGCCTGACAA
>JADFXL010000281.1:0-1251 GCA_015233585.1 Alphaproteobacteria bacterium
TTCAAGAAATCGGCAACGCGGGAACAATCACCGGGCTGCCCCCGGCTCGGGGCAAGCCCTGACTTCCTCTTGCATTTGTTAAAAACAGGGGGGGCTGGGGCATAAGCCCCAGGCGGGTTCAGCCGCAGCCCGAAGCATTCGGCCCCCCAGAAAAGGGGGCAGCCTAACCATCCCGCTGAAGCAGCTTGTTCAGGAAATAGATGACCGGAATTGAAGCCGCGCCGGCAAAGGTAACGCTTTTCAGCGCACTGTCGATATCCCCCTTCTGATACTGCTTGGCCGCTTCGATGCCCAGGGCGTGAACATCGCGGTGCGGACCCTCCAGGGCCGCATAGGCCGGGTGGTTGCGGATGGAGGGTTCGTTGATACCGCCGTACCACTTGCCGAGGCGGCAAGTGTGGTGATCGGCCAGTTCCTGCGGGTTGAGGCTCACGCGTCCAACCAGCATCTCCGCCAGCTTTCGCCGCCAGATCATGTGGTCGGATTTGGCAACATGGATTGTCTTGTCTTTCAGTTCCAGCTTCATCAATTCGGGGATGGATGCGCTGGTGGTGGTATCGGTAGTGGAAAGAATGGCCATGAGGGCGGAGACCATTTTCTTCTGCTCGATCACCTCGTCGGCGATGACGTTGATATTCTGCGATACGTCGTTGGAGGCAGCGGTCTGCTGGGTCAGGATCGCCGATATCTCGGTGATCTTCAGCCCGGCGTGGGAAATCTGGTGAGCGACATCATTGACGGCCTGCCCGGTGGCCTTTACCACCTCCTGCCCCGCCGTCACCATGCTGGCGCTTTCGGCCATGGAGATGACGATGCGACTCATCTCGGTCCGCAGGCTCTCGATCCGGGTACGGATGTCGATGGTGGCCCTGGCGGTCTGGTTGGCCAGGTTCTTGACCTCGCCCGCCACTACGGTAAAGCCCTTGCCGGCGTCGCCCGCGCGTGCGGCCTCAATCGTGGCGTTGAGGGCCAGAAGATTGGTCTGTTTGGCGATGGCCTCGATCTGGTTGACGATATCGCCGATCTGGGCCGAGGCCTGGGCCAGCGTGTCTACCTGTTTGCCCGCGTCGTGAACGGCGCGCGCGATCCGCTCCATGGTGGAGATCGCTTCCTGCACCGAATTGTGACCCTGTTGCACCGACGCCTGGGCGGAGTCGGTATCTGCGGCGGCCTCGCCGGCGCGCTCGCTGATTTCCCGCACCGAGGCCCCCAATTCCTCCGCCGCCGTGGCCACGCCCTGGCTGCGACTGG
>JADFXL010000281.1:1382-3547 GCA_015233585.1 Alphaproteobacteria bacterium
GCTTATGGGTGATTGGACAATCCCCCGCCGGCACCGATTGGTAACGTCCTTCTATCAGAAGGTCGAGACTGGCGAGAATTTCGCTTTCCCCCGAACTGGACACGGTTTGCGTCTGGCCGGCCCCGTCGTTGGCGGGAGGCGGCATGGTCCGATTGAATCTGCTGAACATCTTGATCTCGCTTTCCTCTGTCGAATTTTATTATTAAATTGCGATTGCATCGCATACATCAAATTAGAATCAGGACGTTCACCAAAGCAACACGTCCGACAGGGTTACCCTTCCACGATAGGCTTTTGAGGTGGAAATGTCGATAGCGGGCACGCTTTCCATGTCACATTTGTGATATTTGGTGATTATGATGAACCGTGTTTGAACCAAGGATACGTGTTTGAACCAGGGATACATTGCCGCGATGACAGCCATGACTACGCGATTCTGGTGGGTTAGACATGCCCCGGTTGCCTGGGCCGGGGTCCGTATCTATGGCCGGACGGACGTGGACTGCGATGTCAGCGATGGGGGGGCATTTGCTTCTTTGGCGGCTCGTCTGCCTCATGGCGCCGTCGTCGTGCGCAGCCATCTGGACCGCACCCGCCGTACCGCTCAGGCCGTCGCTGCCGCCGGCTATGCGCTGCCCGCGCCAGTTATCGAGGCCGATCTGGCCGAACAGGGATTCGGGAACTGGGAAGGGGACACCTGGGATGACCTGTTCGCCAGAAACGATCCTCATCTTGCGACCTTCTGGCAAGACCCGTTTCGTGTCGCGCCGCCAGGAGGCGAGAGCTTCCTTGACGTGGCGGCGCGGGTGAGTACCGTCATCACCCGGCTGGCGACAGACCATCCCGGGCGGGATATCGTCGCCTTCGCCCACGCCGGAACGATTCGTGCCGCATTGATGCTGGCGCTTGACCTGACCCCGGACAAGGCTAACGCCATCGTCATCGACCCGCTGTCGTTGACCCGGATGGAAATAACCGATGGGATGTGGGCGGTGCGCACCGTTAATGGGCTGTAGTTGAGGTGAGGTGGTGGGGTGGACGGCCCCTGCTCCGACTTTTTTTGTGTCAGGATGTGGTCGTTGTTCAAGCGGTCACATTGAGAGGAACCCTGGCGCGTGGTGCGGGGCGATTCCCCGGCGCTGACCGTGGCGTGGCCGGTCGTGCGGCCCATCTTCTACCGGTACTCATCGGAATTGATCCCACGATCATCGACCCATGGTTGATCATGGCGGCCTTGTCCGGCGCCATCATCTGGAATCTGTTCACTTGGTGGCTTGGACTAATGCCGATCGGTAAATTTGTGGATTTGTTCCAGAACGTGAGTGAATCGTACAGCACGGGACAACAGCCAATGCCTGATACGAACTCCGTGTGATCGATTCCCTCCGCAGGAGATTCCCAAGATGCAGCAAAGAATCTAGAATCGCTCACGGGGCGGGGCACGGTCGCATCATCATCCGCGAATCCTCCTACATAAGCTTACGGGCAAGTCACCACGCCTGCCCCTCGATATCCTGAGTATGGCTAAATCATATTGCACGGCTTATGCAGATGATCTAATGCTGGGCCGTATCTGCGACTGCCACCCGCCGAGAACATTGAAGTGAGGCCATTGACCCTATGAAATCTTTCTCCACCACCCATCTCGAAGGCTATCGCGGGCCGCTTCCACAGAGAATTTCTCCTATTCTTGGCGCGTGACGATGGTGACGAAGCGCCTGACGGGTCACCTGCATAAGCTGTCAAGTCGCCACATTATTTGTTCGGATAGGGCTATCTCAGAATGATAAATGCATTGCGTAGATGGTTTTATTTTCAGGATATGGCTAGCAGCCAAGCCATTATGCTGTGTCTGGTGGTGTCTTGGTGGCTTCTTATGTTTTTTTTCGGAGAGATTATTCCTGTCGAAGGTGGGGTTGGTTTTGACGGGTTTTGGTACGCACATCTCACACGCGATTTTGGTTCGATAATTAGCAATGGGCAGCTTAGTCACTACTACGCGCAGCGCATTCTGCCGTCTGCCCTTGCGCGGGCCATATTGATCGTACTGAGTGCGCCTTTTTCCAATGCCAACATCGTCAGTGCGTTTCGTCTTCTTAACGGTCTCATGCTCCTTTTTGGGACTTTGGTTTGGAGTAGAATCGCTGCTCATTACTCGCTAAGTC
>JADFXL010000282.1 GCA_015233585.1 Alphaproteobacteria bacterium
TCCGCCTCGCCAGCGGTTACCAGCCATAGGTCTGCACTGCCGCTAAGGGTAATTCTCTCGTTGGGGCCGGTAGCAAGGCGCTCACCATTCGGCGCGAACAGGTCTGTGAAGGAATTGTTGGTCCTGGCAGATGCGACGGCGGGAGTGTCCATGGTCGCCTCAGCTCTCAATCAGGGTCCGGTAGGGTCCAGGAACCGCCTTCATGGCGTCGTGGGTGCCGCGCTGTACGATGCGACCTTGGTCGAGAATGATAATTTCGTCGCAGTCGCGAATGGTGCTGAGGCGGTGGGCGATAATCACGCAGGAACAGCCGCGACGGCGCAGATTCTCGACTACAGTCACCTCGGTAGCCGCATCCAGGGCGCTGGTGGCCTCATCAAGGATCAACAGGGTGGGGTTGGCCGCCAGGGCGCGGGCGATCTCGATACGCTGGCGCTGGCCGCCACTGAAATTACGGCCGCCCTCCTGAAGCATCGAATCATAGCCTTTGGGACGGCTGGCAATATCATCGTGGATGCCGGCATCCTTGGATGCCTTGACCACATATTCATCGGGCACCGTGTCATCCCACAGGGTGAGGTTGTCCCGAACGGTTCCCTCGAACAGAACGATATCCTGGTCAACGATGGCCACCGAACTGCGGAAGACATCCCGCTGCACTTGGTGGATCGCCATGCCGTCATAGAGGATCTGCCCCGACCATGGCCGGTAAAGACCGGCGATGAGCTTGCCGATGGTGGACTTGCCCGACCCCGAACCGCCGACCAGCGCAACCCTCATGCCTGTCTTCAGTGAAAGGCTGAAGTCTTTGATCAGCGGCGGGGCGACGGGCGAGAAGCCAAACGTCAGGTCCCTGATATCCAGACGACCGGAAAGGCGGGGGGTCGCGAGCGCCGGTTCGGCGGTGGCGTTCCCCGTTTCAATGGAAACGGGCTGAAATTCAGGATCTTGCTTATTGCGAAGAATGTCATCGATCCGATTGACGTTCCCCTGGGCCTCCTGAAGCTGGCCACCCATGGTGACGAGGCTCTGGATCGGAGCCAGGAAGCTGGCCATAAGCATCTGAAAGGCAACCAACATACCGATGGATAGCGCCCCATCCATCACCTTGATGCCGCCGACGACGAGGATGGCGGCGGAACTGAACCCCGCCAGCAATAACGGTACCGATTGAAGAAAAATTCGTTGCCGGCCAAGCTCCTGTTCTGCACTCACCACCTTGGCGTGGTAGGCGGCAATGCGGGAGAAGAACAGAGACTCCATGCCGGCAGCCTTGAAGCTGTCGATGCTTTGGATATTCTGGGTAGTGACGCCAGTCAGCTTTCCGCGATCCAGCAGAAGCTTCTGATTGGCGTCGGTCAGTCGCCGGGCCACAAACTGGAACACCACCATGTTCAGCACACCGAAGGTAACACCAAGCCCGGTCAGCAACGGGTCATACTGCAACATCAACAGACCAAAAACCACGATGCTTACCAGATTCAGCACCGCTGTCGCCAGGTCGCCGGTGATCAACGCGGCGATGCGATCGTTGAGCGATACCCGTGTCGCAATTTCTCCGCCATAACGTTGGGCAAAAAAGCTCACCGGCAGACGCAGCACATGCCACATGAACCGGGCCGAACCCACCAGCGACAACCGGCTTTGCACGCGCAGCAAATGCTCCTGTTGCATCCACGTCAGCACCATCCGGATCATGGCCGTGGCCGTCATAGCCAGCAGCAGCGGCGGCAACCATTCGTCAAGCTTCTGAACGAGATAGTAATCAACGAAAACACGTGAAAACGACGGCAGCAGCAGGCCGGGGATGGTCAGCCCCACGCTGGCCAGGAGAACGTAGACCAGCGCGGCCCGCACGCCGGGAAGACGGGTGCGGAGGCTGTCAAGGGCGCTCGGCGGTCGGCCGCTTTTCTTGAACTCTGGTCCAGGTTCAAACGCCAGCGTCACGCCGGTGAAACTTTCGTCGAACTCCACCTTGGTGACGCTACGCCGTCCGGCGGCTGGGTCGTTGATGTGGACGCGATCCTTGCCCAGCCCCTCGACTACGACATAATGATTGAAATTCCAGAACACGATGAACGGCAGCGGCAGCTTGTGCAGGGACTCCGGCTCCATCTTGAAGCCCTTGGCCTTCATCCCATGTCCATGGGCCGCTTTCAGAATATTGCTGGCTTTACTGCCGTCGCGGGAGACGCCGCAGGCGTAACGCAGATCCTCGATCGGCACGAACCGGCCATGATAGGCAAGGATCATCGCCAGGCACGCAGCCCCGCATTCCACAACTTCCATTTGCAGGATCGACGGCGTGACGATGCGCGCTTCGCCAAAGCCCGGCAGGAAACGGCTTAATGCAGACAGGGCCTTCATCAGCGGTCCAGCATCGGCTCAAGGGCCGGAATGATCAGGCTGATGAGGTGAACCCTCCGCACGGTGATGGTGGCATCGGCAAGAGTGCCGCTGTTGATTCGGGTATCCGGTCCACGGGACGAGGACCAGCGAAAGCCGCTCGGGGTGGCGGTGTCGCGATCCAGATCGACGATCACCTCGAAGGGAGCGCCCCCGCCGGACAGGGTCGTGACCAGTTGCTGATTTTTGAGTGTCCGCATCATCCCCTCCATGGTTGAGGGAACTTCGGCCACCTGCCTGACCTTGCCAAGGATGAAGCCATATTCCTCGCGCTTTACCGTGGACGGGGCGATCTGTACCACCATCCCTGGCCTGATTTTCTTGCCATCGGTAGGGGCGACATAAAGGACGGAGATGAGATCACGGGCCGACTCTTCGACAGACGATCCGCCGGTCGGCACCAAGCTGAACAGGGCCGTGGATCTGTCGATGATCTCACCCGGATTGACCTTCAATTCGACAATGTTGCCGGAATACGGAGATTCTACCTTTGATTGGCGTTTTAGCCGTTCCTCCAGTGACTCGATCTTACGAACGGCGGCACCGATGGCCATGTCCTTGTCGAGAATTTCGCGCTCCTGTCCGATGGTCTGCGCGGTGATGTCCCGCTCGATCTGTTTAATATCGTTGTTCGCCTTTGCCAGGGCCTCGTGGGCGGTGTTGAGGTCTACCCGGGTATTGGCGTAACGCTGCCGGTCAATCACCTGCTTCGCCAGCAGATCCGCCTCGCCCTTTTCCCGCTCCTCCAGCCATTTGATGCGGTCCTGGATGTAGACGGTGCTTTGCTTGAGGTCGCGCCGCTTCTGGTCCAGAAGATTCACCTGCGTCTTCATGTCCCGGTCCTGGAAGTCGACGATCAGTTTTTTCTGACGCTCCAGTTCTCTCATCTCGGCCCTGGCCGATTCCAAATCCTGGCGAACGTCGGGTTGCTCGATATAGGCCACCACCTGTCCCGGCAAAACCCTGTCGCCCGACTTCACCAGCAGCGTGACGATACGGCCTTGATTCTCCGAGGTCACGTTGAGCACGCCACCAACGCCCATGAGCATACCCTGGGCGGTCACCTTGACTGGGGCTGTGGCAACGACACTCCACACCGTGCCGACAACCACCAGAATCAGGGTGGCTGCCATCATCAGCC
>JADFXL010000283.1 GCA_015233585.1 Alphaproteobacteria bacterium
GGTTCCGCCGTCCGCTTCCGTAAAGCCGACTTTCCCAGTTACCACCGCGACTTGGAGGCTGCCATCGCTCAACTTGCCGCCTGAAACTTCCTCGATCATGTCAATTCCTGGAGAGGAATTGCATACCTCCAGAATTGGATCCGCCGCCCTGATTTTGCAAGTCATTTGTTGAGGCTGGCGGCGTTTCGGTTGTCGCCTTCGGGACAGACGGCGGGGGATCGCGTAAGCTACCGGGTATCAAAACGTTCCTCATGAGGGCCGGGTCATTTCCACTTCCAACGAGCTTCGAAAAATTCCAAGTCGCATCTGGTATCGATTTCATCGTCATCATTTTTCTCGCCAGAACACAAAGTCGCTTCCAATAGCCACGCTTAGATTGTAGTCTATCAAAGACCTAGCGTCATCATCAAGATGACCGGCATTTGTGGATCCTCCTGATGGCAACGTATCGTCCCAGCTACGGAGCCGGTCGAATTTCACACCTGCGGATCAAGACAAAGAAGACGAGGGACTGAGTCCCTCGTGCTCCCCCTTCGTTTTTAGCCCATCACAACGTCCTGTTATCTGGTCCACGGCACTATACCCGCTTGAGCCGCATCAATTTTCATCGTTAACTTCAGTGCTAACCTCCAAAGACCAATATCAGGAGTCTTCGCATGTTTCAAAAAGGGTTCATAAGAACGCTCATATCGGCCTCGTGGTCTGGTCTTGCGGCATTTCTTAGCATTGCTATAGTACAAATCATGAACCAACGGATGATATTTCTTTCGCCCGCAGATGTTATGCCACTTATCGGCTCGCTCGGGGCCTCAGCCGTATTGCTCTATGCGGCCCCCCATAGCCCGCTCACCCAACCCGCCAATCTGGTGGGGGGGCATGTGATTTCGGCCATCGTGGGGGTAACGGTCTTCAGGTTCATGGGGGACAGCAATTGGTATGCTGCCGGCGTGGCCGTGGCCGTCGCAATCTGGGCCATGGAAATGTCCGGCACTTTGCATCCTCCCGGTGGCGCAACCGCGTTGATCGCCGTCATCGGTTCCAAGTCGGTCCATGCGCTTGGCTATCTCTACGTCCTCTATCCCATCGCCAGCGGCGCCATAGTGCTTCTGGTCGTGGCCATAATCATGAACCGTCTGGCCCCAGGGCGGCGCTATCCGGAATGGTGGTGGAAACCAGGAGTTCCAATTGATCCAGGGGATTGTCTTTGGGGATGGACGACGCCTGCCGTTTCAAACACCTCCGGTAAAAATAAAGTCCCCCCCCAGCCCATGTGAACCCGTCATGCAACCCGCCAAGAATATTTTTAGCTACAAACAATTCTGGGCGCACCGGTTTGGTCCGGCGCCCTTTCTGCCAATGTCGCGGGAGGAAATGGACGCTCTGGGCTGGGATGTCTGCGATATCATCCTGGTTACCGGCGATGCCTATATCGATCACCCAAGTTTCGGCATGGCCATTGTCGGCCGTCTCCTGGCGGCGCAAGGGTTCCGGGTTGGGATCATCGCCCAGCCCGACTGGTCCAGTCCGGCAGCGTTCCGTTCTTTGGGCGAGCCGGGCCTGTTTTTCGGTGTGACCGCCGGCAACATGGACTCGATGGTCAATCGCTACACGGCCGACCGTAGGCTACGTCACAACGACAGCTATACCCCCAATGGCGAGGGGGGACGGCGTCCCGATCGTTCGGTAATCGTCTATGCCCAGCGCTGCCGCGAAGCCTTTCCCAAAGTACCGATTGTGATTGGTGGGATCGAGGCTTCATTGCGCCGCGTCGCTCACTATGACTACTGGTCAGACAAGGTGCGGCGGTCGATTCTGGTGGATAGCAAGGCCGATCTGCTGGTGTACGGGAACGCCGAACGCGCCATCGTCGAGATTGCTCACCGCACGGCCAAGGGACAACGTCCCCGCGACATGGGCGATATTCGCGGCACGGCCCTGGTCCTCGATACAATACCCGATGGCACTGACCTTCCGGCGGTCCGGTTGCCCGCGTTCGAGCAGGTCCGGGATGATCCCGTTCTCTACGCCCAGACATCCCGTCTGCTCCATCTGGAAAGCAACCCCGGCAACGCTCGCGCTCTGGTCCAACGCCATGGTGATAAGGACGTGTGGCTGAATCCGCCGCCAATCCCATTGACCACCGCCGAACTGGATGGTGTCTTTGCGCTGCCCTATGCGCGCGCGCCGCACCCTGCCTATGGTGAGGCGAACATTCCCGCCTGGGAGATGATCCGCTTTTCCGTCAATATCATGCGAGGGTGTTTCGGCGGCTGTTCATTTTGCTCGATCACCGAGCATGAGGGCCGTATCGTTCAGAACCGCTCCGAGGAATCCATCCTGCGTGAAATCGAACAGGTTCGTGACAAAGTCAAGGGATTCACCGGAAACATCTCTGATCTGGGCGGCCCCACTGCCAACATGTACCGCATGGCTTGCAAAGACGCTGCCGTCCAGGCGGTGTGCCGGCGCTGGTCCTGCGTCTATCCCAAAATTTGCAGAATGCTGGGCACCGACCACGAACCCCTGATCGCCTTGTACCGCAAGGCGCGGGCGGTTTCCGGGGTCAAAAAGATATTCATCGCCTCGGGTGTTCGTTACGATCTTGCCATGCGCAGTCCGGCCTATGTGCGGGAGTTGGTGACCCACCACGTCGGCGGCTATCTCAAGGTGGCGCCCGAGCATACCGAACCGGGGCCGCTGGCGCGGATGATGAAACCGGGAATCGATCATTATGAGCGCTTCGCTCGCCTGTTCGAGCGTTGCGCCCGCGAGGCCGGCAAGGAATTCTACCTGATCCCCTATTTCATTGCCGCTCATCCCGGCACCACCGACCAGGACATGCTCAACCTGGCGCTGTGGCTGAAGCGGCACGACCTGCGCCCCGACCAGGTCCAGACCTTCCTGCCGTCACCGATGGCGCTGGCCACCGCCATGTACCACAGCGGCCGCGATCCTCTGTGTCCGGCCCAAAGCGAGGTGTTTATCGCCAAGGGTCTACGGCAGCGCCGTTTGCACAAGGCGTTTCTCCGCTATCACGATGCTGAGAATTGGCCCTTGTTGCGCGAAGCGCTCAAAGCCATGGGGCGGGCCGACCTGATCGGTCCCGGAAAACGGCACTTGGTCCCAGTTCAGAAAGAATGGGGGACGCGAGCCGCGCCCCCCAAATTCCCCGGCATTAATAAAAAGAAGAGGGGGTATGGGGGAGGCTAGCCTCCCCCACCTTCCTTCTTTTCCTTAGCGCGGCAATTCCCACACCACCGGAGCGGCGTTGAGACGTGCGATGAACTTCTGGCGCTGATCTTCCATTTCCTTTGGCAGGCGTGCGCCGAAAGTATCGAAGTGCTGACGCTGCTCGTTCGCTTCTGCCATGGCGGTATCACGATGAACCGACATGAGCTTGTAGAAAGTATCGCTGCTGAAATCCAGCCCGGTCCAGGTCAGATCCTGTTGCTTCGGCATATAACCGAACGGGCTTTCCACCGCCTCGACCTTGTTGTTGACGCGATCGACGATCCACTTCAGCACGCGCATGTTTTCGCCATAACC
>JADFXL010000284.1 GCA_015233585.1 Alphaproteobacteria bacterium
CGCCTGCGTCAAAAGCCAGCTTGGCGGCAGTTCTGAGGTGTTCCGGGGTGTCGAACTCGGGTTCTCCGGCGCCAAGGCCGATGACATCCCGGCCGGCAGCTTTGAGTTCCGCCGCCATGGCGGTCACGGTGATGGTCGGGGATGGTTTGATGGCTTTCAGACGCGCGGCGATGATGGACATGGATACCCTTGGATGTTTGGCGGATGGGTGGAGACAGCCAGTAAAATTACGATTCCATGACTCAGGATGCAAGAAGAGACACCAGAACGCCGTCGCATTTTCGCACCCCGCTTGCTACACCTGACCGCGAACCGCTGTGGGCGGTCTGTGGGAGCGGAATGGCCAATCACGAGAAAATTCTGGCGATCGAAACGTCACGGGGCCTCGCCGCGTTCATGGTCGTGCTCTACCATTGTTCGCGGCATCTCGAAAAGGCATTCGGGCAACAGCCCTTCCATTCGGCTTTCCAGTTTGGTCATGCCGGAGTGGATTTTTTCTTTGTGTTGAGCGGGTTCATCATCTGCTTCGTTCATTGTAAGGATATCGGCCAGCCCGCCCGGATCGGATATTTTACCGAGCGGCGGTTCACCCGCGTTGTGCCCTTCTACTGGCTGGTCCTGGGCTGGGTCATTCTGGTTCAGGCTCTGGGGAGCGGGCACCTCTGGCCGTCGTGGTCCCAGGTAGCGGCTTCAATCCTGCTGTTGCCTGACGCCGACCCCATCGTTGGCGTTTCCTGGACATTGCGCCATGAGGTGTTGTTCTATGCCCTGTTTGGCGTGATGATCGCCCACCGGCATCTGGGGCAGGTGGCTTTGGGGTTGTGGCTGGTACTGGTGCTGGCGGTGATGGCTGGCTGGCTGCCCAGTGCGGGCAATACCGCCTGGCAACTCGTCAGCAGTCCTTATAATATCCAGTTTTTCTTTGGGCTGGGAGCCGCCGTAATTATCCGGCGGGGAGGGTTGCGGAGACCGCTGGCAGTGCTGGCCGTGGGACTGGCTGCGGCAGGGCTGGCCGGCGTGGCCGAGGACGTGGGATGGATGAACGGCTACCAGACCCCCGCACGCTTCGTCTATGGACTGGCCGCCATGATGGTGGTAACCGGTATTGCCCGCTCAGAGCAAATCGGCCACTTGCGGCTTTCCGGCCCTCTCCTGTGGCTGGGTGAGGCCTCCTATTCGCTTTATCTGGTCCACCCGATCGGGGTGGGGCTGGCATGGAAGGGATTGGCTTCGGCGGCGCTGGATACCCGGCTCCTGTTCGCGGTGCTGGTCGCAAGCGGCGTGGTGTTCGGCGTGATCGTCAGCCGGGGGGTGGAGCGCCCCTTGCTGCGCGCCGTGCGGAAATGGCTTAAGAGGTGGGCTGTCGCCCACACCCGCTTGGGGCCTTAGGCCCCAAACCCCCTTTGTTTTTTAAATAAAAGAGGGTTCGGGGCGATAGCGCCGATTGTTTATTATTGAGCGTTGCCATAAATTACAAGTTCATGTTAGGTGGCACATTGGTCTGAAGGAAATCCAGGGGTTTTTTATGCGGGTCAGTCGACGGACCATACTGTCATGTGGCCTTGCAAGCTTGGCGAGCGGCTGCGGAGATGTCGCGTTTCCCAGGACGGTCAAGAAATTGTACGGGGCCGTCGCCCCTCTGAATGAACAGAGCTTTGACCGGAGCTATGTCGACCAGATACCCTACGCCTGTATGAGGGCCACGCTGGGCCGCAGCCCGGTATCCCTGTTGATCCTGGGCGGGGTCAATGGATCGGATCTCACCTGGTTTTCCGCCGACAAAGCCGCCATTGTCACCCGCTCGGGCCGCATTATCCGCTCGGCAGGTTTTCCCCATAACCTGAAGAACACGATATTTTACGCCCAGGACCCGATCGCGACCCCATGGCCGGCGGACAAGGAAACGGCCACCCTGACGCGGGTCGTGGATCTGGAAATCGCCGGTCTTTACGGGATTGTCGTCACCTCGGAAATCACGAACGCGGGCGCGGAGCAGGTCACGCCGCTGGATATTGCCATCCCGGTCGTGCATCTGGTCGAGACCTGCCGGTGCCGGGGGGTGGACTGGGAGTTCGAGAACCACTTCTGGAAGGACATGAAGACCGGGTTTGTCTGGCGCAGCGTTCAGACGTTCGTTCCGAACGTACCCCCGCTGGAGATGGATGTACTTAGGGCTTATTGATGCTCAAACATCCTCCCGGATACCCCTTGACAGCGCGCCGCCGTTCGCCCAAGCCCAAGTAGTAACAAACAAGGGAGACGGCAGAATGGATAAGCTCTTCAGTCTGATGGCGGCGGCGGGTCTGTTGGTGGCGGGCGCGGCGCAGGCGGAGGAAATCGGGGAAGTCAGCACCGTCTGGAAAATGGTCGGCCCCAATCACAAGATCACGGTCGAGGTGTTCGACGATCCCGACATGCCGAATATTTCCTGCTGGGTGAGCCGGCCGGTGAGCGGCGGGGTCAAAGGGGCGGTCGGGTTGGCGGAAGATCCGTCGGATGGCTCCATCGCCTGCCACCAGCGCGGCCCCGTGGAACTGACACCGGCCCTGCGGACCCAGTTGGGCAAGGAAACCGGATCGCACGGCGTTCAGGTCTTCAAGGCGAGGACTTCGCTGGTCTTCAAGACCATGCAGGTGACCCGGCTTTTCGACGCCCGGCGCAACGCCGTCGTCTACCTGATATGGTCGGATAAACTGGTGGAGGGCAGCCCGAAGAACTCGTTATCGGTCGTGGCTCTGGTCCCCTGGCCCGCCACCCCGAAGGCACCCGAACCCAACAAGTAATGGTTCGGAAATGTGCCTCGGCGGGCGGATCTCCGCCGCAGATCTCAAGACGGTGGCCCCCAACTGGGGCAAGGCTGGCGGTGCCCTACTCGGCGTCAGAGGCCGCCGGGCGGCTCCGCATCCGGCCCAGGCCAATTTTTTTGGCCAGTTCGCTGCGGCGTTCGGCATAACGGGGAGCGACCATCGGATAGTCGGAGGGCAGACTCCACCGGGTCCGGTATTCGTCGGGCGTCAGTCCATGGGCAGTGCCGAGGTGACGCTTCAACATGGTTTGTGGTTTACCGCAGTCAAGACAAACGATATGGTCGGGTTTCACAGACTTTTTGATCGGCACGGACGGTGTCAGCGTTGGCGAGATTTCGGGAATGACATCGCCTTGTTCCAGTATGCTCAGACTTTGGTGAACCTGCTGGATCAATCTGGGCAATTCGGCGGTTTCAAGCGCGTTGTTCGCGACATACGACGATACGATTTTTGCCACGAATTCGAGAAGGCTGTCTTTATTGTTTACCACGGCCGGATCCTCTTGACGATCGATGTGTAGCCACTCTAGCGTTTGTTATAAGAAACGTCGAATAATTATTGCTCCCGCACGACATTATTTGCCTCCCGACAGCACCTTGAACCCCGAACCGGTAGCAAGGCATTCCATATGCCGCAGACTTTCCCGCATAATGTTCTCATAGGGCAAATGTTGGTTGGCAACCAGCCATAGCCGTCCCCCCTTACTCAGACCTGCGGCTGCCGCACGAATGAAATTC
>JADFXL010000285.1 GCA_015233585.1 Alphaproteobacteria bacterium
ACTGATTTGCGATACACTCTGTCTGCATCGGGGAACTCCTCTGCTGTCGTCTAATCCTTTGTTGCAGAAGAGATTTTACCGATTCAGAGCCCCGATGCACCTATATTCTGTGAGATATTCGGGCTAACGGCTCTCCAGCAACCTCATGATTTATAAGGAAAAATCTGGTAGCGGAGGAGGGATTTGAACCCCCGACCAAGGGATTATGATTCCCTTAAAACCCCCTTCACGGGGCTTCACGGGGCCTCAATAATCCGTTTGTTTTCCAGCGATTCCGCGCCTATCATCATCACACGATATCACCTTGCCCCTACCGGCTTCACACATATTTTAGGGGCAGGATAGGGGCAGATTTCGAGCAAGGGATTCGCGAAATGAAGGCGGCGACGGTCGCGCCGGGGATACGGTGCCGGGACCACGAGACACGAAAACACGGGCTGAAACCGGATCGCTATTTCTTCGTGCGGTATCAGGCCGGGGGCAAACAAATTGAGGAAGCCCTGGGCTGGGCCTCCGAAGGATGGACCCTCAAGCGAGCGCAAGAGGAATTAGCCAAGCTCCGTAGCGCCGCTCGAACTGGTGACGGCGAGGCCACTTTGCGCGAGAAGCGGACGGTTGCCGCCACCAAGCGGAAAGCTGACCAGCGCAACGCCGAGGAAGCCGTCCGTCGCAATGTTACCTTGGCCACCTATTTCACCGAGTCTTACGAACCATGGGCACTGGCGACCAAACCCAAGGCGTTCGGACGTGAGGAAATGAACTGGCGTCTGTGGATCGAACCGAACCTGGGAGACCTCCCGATAGCGAGCATAGGACTCGACCAGTGGGACCACCTGATGAAAACCGTTGTCGCGGCTGGCCTGTCCGAGCGCAGCCGGGAGTATGTCGCGGGTACATTGCGACGGATCGTGAAGCACGCGCGGGAGCGGCGGGTTGTGACCGAAGCGCCGCCAAGCGGCCGCATGATCGGAGCGACGGCACCCCAGAATAACCGCAGACTCCGGGTGCTGACCGATAATGAATTTCATGTTTTTCTCGATGCGCTCAAGGAAAGGGATATCGGCGCCTGGAGGGTAACGGTTTTTGCCGCCGGGACCGGGTGCCGGGCATCGGAAGCCTTCACCCTGACCTGGGGCAACCTGGATCTGGCCGATGGAATCGCGACGTTTCCGCGAACCAAGAACGGCCGTCCGCGCACCGTGCCAATCGGGTCTGAAATTCGTACCATTCTCGCCGAACTGCCGGCCGGTGCCCCCACGAGTCCCGTGTTTCTCAATCAAGTCGGCCGCCCTTACGACATGGCGCCAACCGCGTTCAGGAAATGCGCCGACGCTCTTGGATTAAACGAGGGACGGGGGCCGCATGACCGTTTCACTTTCCATAGCTTACGGCACATGGCCGCAACCCGCCTTGCCCGCGTCCTGCCTCTGCGGGGCATGATGGACACGCTTGGCTGGACACAGCCCGCCATGGCCCTGCGGTATTCCCACACGAGCGACGCCGACCGGAAAATTGCCGCCGACACTCTGAACGCAGCATTGCAACCGGCCGCGACGCAGAAGGTGGTTCCCCTTCGCAAGCGTGGGGGCGTATGACACGTCAAGCCTAACTTGACATCACTGGCCTTCCCCCTTTATCATTTAGAGCATGATCCGCACGTTTCGCAGCAAGGCGCTTCGGACCTATTTTGAGACGGGAAGCGCCAAGGGCCTGAGTGTCCCCAATACGGAACGGGTGGGCCGCATGTTGGCCGTACTGGACGATGCCACCCGGCCGGAAGACGCCGACCTGCCAGGGTATCGTTTCCACGGCCTGCAAGGCGAAAGGCGCTGGTCAATACGGGTTAGCGGCAACTGGCGCCTCACCTTCGGCTGGGACGGCGCCGATATCGTGGATGTCGATCTGGAGGATTACCATTGAGGAACGCACCCATGAACGAGAGGGGCTTGCCGCCAATGCACCCCGGAGCCTTGCTACGGGAAGATATCATCCCCGCCCTCGACCGGCCGCTGGGGGCCATTGCCCAACTTCTCGGCATATCGCGCCAGACGCTGCACTCCATCTTAAGCGAGCGGCAACCCGTTACGCCGTTGATGGCCCTTAAGCTGGGCAAGCTTTGCGGCAACGGGCCTGATCTATGGATACGTCTGCAAGCGCGCTGGGATCTGGAAAAAGTGGGCCGGGAGCGGCGCGCGGAAATCGACGCGGTGCCGACCTTGGCAGCGGAATGAATGCGGGATCAACCACGAGATGGAAGAGACGGACATCTTGGCCGCCGAGCTGAAGGCGGCGCTTGCGCAATACCGAGCCGACCCGCAACTTGGTGCCAACGCCGCGCTCGGTAGTGTTTTAATGTTCCTGAAGCAACGGGGCGTGGACCCAGGACTGCTGGAGCCGATTCTCGCCGTTCAAATTATGTTTGCCGATCTGTCACGGGGCGCGCGGAATGCCATGGCGGAGCGAGCGAAACTCGACCATCGCCCGCCGGATTCGTACATCACGGGATCTTTGAAAGGGCAGGCCGCCGCCGCCATGCATCTGATGATACAGGCCGGCATGGGGAAGATGGATGCGGCTACCTATGTCGCCCAGGCTGTGCGGAAGTGGCCTTGGGGCGCGGCAAAGACCGTTAACAAAAAAACCGTCGCGGGCTGGCGTGATGCTGCGATGACTGGCCTCGATGTCGCCGATATGGATCGGACCTTGTACCTGGGTATCGTCCAATCGCCCCTGGTCGCGGAATGGGGCGCCAAGGTTGTTGCCGACCAGATTCTTGATAACCCGCGCTGGCCCACGAGGCTGCAAGACCAGAAATCGGAATAATACGAACTCCGTGTGATCGATTCCCTCCGCGGGGGATTCCCAAGATGCAGCAAAGAATCTAGAATCGCTTACCGTGGTTTGTATGGGGGGCTGAGCATGGCGGTTACGGTGGCCGGGCATCTGAGCATCGAAGAACTGGAGGATCGTTACCGGTCCGCTACGGAGACCGTGGCCAAAAGCCATTTGCAGACGATCTGGCTTCTTGCGAAGGGGCGAAGTATCGGCGATGTAGCGGAGATTCTCGGGTTTGTCCCGCGCTGGGTCGAGCTGTTGGTGTCTCGCTACAACAAGGCCGGTCCAGAGGCCCTGGGTGACCAGCGACGTGGCAACGGGCGGACTGCGACACTTCTGACGGACGAAGTGCTAATGGCGCTGGCGGATCGACTGCGCGAGCCCCCGGACGACGGAGGTTTGTGGACGGGACCGAAGGTGGCGGCGTGGATTGCGGCCCGGCTTGGCCTGGAAAAGGTCCACCCCCAACGCGGCTGGGATGCCTTGAAGAAGCTCGAATGGTCGATCCAGGTTCCCAGGCCGCGCCATCCCCGGGCGGCTACCGAGGCTGAGCACGAGACACTAAAAAAAACATCACCACTGCGGTCGCCGAAGCCGCCAAGCAACATTCCGACAAATCGATCGAAGTCTGGGCAACCGACGAACACCGGCTCGGACTGAAGCCCGTCCACCGCCGCGTCTGGGCGCCGGTCG
>JADFXL010000286.1 GCA_015233585.1 Alphaproteobacteria bacterium
GTTTATCCTTCGGCTTGTCCACCGCCGGGTCCACCGCACCGCCCAGGCTGCGGAAAAGGGCGGCGGCGGCGTTAAACCTGTCCAGACGAGCCTGCACCTTGGCATCCTCGGTCTGGTACAGGGTTCGCTCGGTTTCCAGGATGGTGAGATAGTCGGTGGTGCCGATGTGGAAGGCGAGCTGACTAAGCCGGTAAGCCTCCTGCGCGCTGGCCCACGCCGACAGTTGCGCCCGTTCTTCATCGGCGCTGTAACGGATCGAAGCCAGGGCGTCATCGACATCACGCACCGCGTTCAAAATGGCCTGTCGATAGGTTTCGACCTGTTCGTTGTAAAACGCCTTACTGAAAGCGATCTGGCTCCGCGTCTTGCCGTTGTCGAACAGAGTACCTGCCATATTGGCGGAGACCTGATAGTAGAAGCTGGCCGGACTCATCAGCGTCGTGAGGTAGAAGCTGCCATAACCCGTCGCCCCGGACAACGTAAAGGACGGCAGCAACATGGCTCGTGCCACCCCGATATTGGCATCGGCGGCAGCAATGCTGGCCTCGGCCCGGCGGATATCGGGGCGCGTGGCCAGCAATTGCGACGGCAGGATATCCGGTACGGCGGGCAGAGTCAGGCCCTGCGTGGTGACGGCGGTAAGATGAAGCGTTTCGGGGGTCTCGCCAACCAGAGCCGCCAGCCGGTCCAGCGTCTGCTCCCGCGCCAGGGTCAGAGGGGAGAGCGTGGCCTGTGCCTGGTACAACGCCGTATACTGCTGCTGGATTTCCACGTCGGTGCCTTCGCCAATGCGCTTGCGCCGCGTCACGACTTCCAGGACCGTGGTCATATTATCGACGTTGTGTTGCCCCACCGCTACGCGTTCCGACGCGATCAGGTACTGGAGGTAGTTGGTCACTACGTCGGCAACCAACGTAAGGGCAATGGTTTCGCGGTTGTACACGTTGACCTGCGCCGCCGCCAGCGCCGCTTCCTCCGTCCAGCGGTTCTTGCCCCAGAAGTCAAGTTCGTAACTGGCGTTGAGGGCAAACTCATGGAGGCGTTCGGCGTTGCCGTTGGGCGTCGAAGCCGCCGTTCCAAGCCCGCCCTTGAGGGTCTGGTTGCTGGCTGACGTCTGTAACAGTGGCAGCAATGAGCCAGCCGCCACGCCGGCCTGCGCCTCGGCCTGGGCGATCCGGCTTACCGCCGCCTTGAGGTCATGATTGTTGGCCAGCGCCCGTTCCACCAGATTATTCAACTCGTCCGACCCGAATTCCCGCCACCATGAGGAGACGGGATGCGGCAGAATGGTGGTGGGGACTGCTGCTGGCATGGCAGCATTGGTCGTCGATTTGGTTTTATCTGCGCCTTTTTTCTGTTCCGCCTTCATGGCCTCAAGCGCAGCGACGCCACGGTAAGTCTCGGGCATGACTGTCTTCGGAAGCGGTTGGCGTTCATGCAAGGAGCACGCGCCGGGTGAAAGCAGGAACAGCCCCAGGAATCCTCTGAGGGTCAAACGGATGAGGGCGTGTTGCCGACTCTTGAAGGCTGCCATTTAGGATCTTTCGCGCCGGGATTCTGATAATATTTGAAATGGGGCATCATATAGAGCGTAGTAACGGGAGCGCGTCAAGATAATACCCTTGTCGTTCCCGTCCCGTTGCCATCTCGCAACCCCAGTTACGCCCATGGGGATTACCAGGAAAACTTTTCGCTCAGACGACCGTCGGTTTCATGATGCAGATGGGTGTGGTCATGGGGCTGGCCGGTTTCGATGATGATGGTGCCAGGTTTCGTGGTCGTGGCCCCGGCGTAGGGCGGGACATCGGGGGCGTAGTATACTGTGCCGCGCCTGGGCTGCACGGGGATGCCGTTGATGTGCAACTCGCCGAAGGCGACGGTAGCGTTGGGAATAGCCTTAGGGTCGACGGCGGCTCCAAATACTTCGACGAAGGAGGCCAGGGTGGCGCGCAACACCGGATGAGTGCCCGGAAAGCGCAGGGAACCGACATTCCAGGTTCGCCCCGTTGTGACCTCGGTAACGACCATCGCCACCCAGGTCGCGCCCGTCGCATGGTCGGTGACCGTCAGCATGAACCGATATTTGCCGACATGCCAAGGTACAACCTGGCGCACGCCAATGAAATCACCTTCATACCCGGCGCTGGCAGAAAAGCCGCCGGGTGCGGGGCGAATGGCATCAAGGCTGCGTTCATTCCACCGCGAGAACAAAGCGATGCGATCTCCCCGGCTGTCGCCAGTGGCTCCCCGGCTGTCGCCAGCCCCGCTGGGAATCTGCACGCCCTCCTGAATGCCGCCGTAAAACGGTGTATCATCGAACCACCCCATGCCGATCGGAGCCACATAAAGGCGCCCCCCCGGCGGTGGATCCTTCAGCACGTCCACGTCAAGGCTCAAGGACTGGAACGGAACGGCCGCCGGCAAGTCCCACCAGATGGTGGCCAGCGTCCACGGCATCTGATGCCACAGCGCCCACGCTGGCGATGCCAGCAAAAGCAGCAGCAGCGCAACCATCCAGCCCGCTGGCCGTGGGGGCCTCATGGAATCGTCTCGATGCTGTCCGTGGGGGTGGCGGCGTCCGGGAGGGGGGATTCCACGGCCGAGACGCACCGGCGGCACATCTGCGCCTTCATTGCCTCAAGCATTTCGCGGCGCTGATCCGAAGTCAGGATGTCGAGGAGTTTTGTCCGTTTCACGTTACCGAACGTGAAACGCTGGGTGTAATCATGACAACAGCCATAAAGGTTGCCGGAAACGCCGAAGTATAAAAAGCCGTCGAAATGGCCGGCGGTGCAGGCCGCCACGGTCTGGCGTTCGATTTTTTCATCAATGAACGGCCGCAACTCGCCGGCACGGTCGCTTGGGGCCGCCAGGATCACCTGATAGCCATATGGCTCAAACTCGGCCTTGATGGCCGCGACATTGCGGTGATGCGCCTCGTCGCACCAGCCCAGCACGATCAGTCTGGCATTGATGCTCTTTGGCTTGATGTGTGGACCAAGACGGTGCAGTCCCTGGCGCAATTTCTCCGCCTGAGCCGCCGGCCCCCCCGCCAGCTCCTGATATTCGGCCCCGTCAAGAGTCGGAACGTCGATGAGAAAAAAACGGCGAATGAGCGGCAGATTGTCGAGGAAGTAATCCAGTACCTCCTCGGTTAGATTGGTTCCATTGGTGATGTTCCAATAACCCAACCCCCGGGCCTTCAGCATTTCGAGGCGTTCGAAGAAATGCGGATCAATGGTCGGGTCGGCGTATGACGAGTGGGCGACAAGATTGACCGTAACCGGCAGATCACAAACCTGATCGAGGATACGCTCGTAAAGCGTCATCGGCATGACGAGGTTCGATAATGGCTCCCAATGGCCGAAAAAGCAGAACTTGCACTTCCGATTACAGTAATTGATGGTTTCAATCTGTATGCTTATTTTTTCCTTCAGCCCCAAATCCATCGGTTGTCACCCCGTGCTGTCCGATCCGTATTTGAGGCATAGAAAGGCACAAAAACAGTGGGAAGGAAGTTGTAC
>JADFXL010000287.1 GCA_015233585.1 Alphaproteobacteria bacterium
ATAAAAACAACAGCTTCGCCAAATGCGCCCGCCGAATCCATCGTTCCCTCCCCGTCAAACCACAGGATGCCGATAGATTCAGAACTTTCCGCCCGTGTCACCCCTCTCGTTCACCCGATTGCCCTGCTGAAGGGAACAACCAAGCTATCCTTATCGGCTCCGACGGCGTAACCTCGATCCAGGTGAACGGGTCAACCGTAGCGTCGACGCCCCAGCAGTGGGACATTACCGAGAACCAGGATGGCACGATTACCGCCACGACGACGGTGGCGCTCCAGGAAGCGCACGTCTACGATCAAGTCGTCGAAGACGCCACTTCCGGTGCCGTGAGCGCCACCATCTCCGGGCAAGGCGCTGTCGCCACCCTCAACAACGCCACGATTACCCTGACCGACGGCACCCAGGCGACGGTCGCCGGCAACAACAATACGGTAAGCCTGGTGGCCAACAGCGGCGCCACGCTGACGGTGAACGGTACCGGCGAGATCATCACCGGCGACAGCGGGTCGAACATGGTGGGACTGATGGGGATCGGCACCAGCGCCACGGTGAGCGGCAACGGCGTGGTCGAGCTCAACCAGTCCAACGAAAGCTTGACGATGACCACAGCCGGGGCGTTGGTGGAGACGGGCTCCGTCACCGGAGAGGTCATCAACGCCAACGGCGACAGCGTGTTGACCAGCGCCGGCTTTGCGGGGACGGTCACCGGCAACAACAATAAGGTAAGCCTGGTGACCAACAGCGGCGCCAAGCTGGCGTTGAACGGCACCGGCGAACTCGTCACCGACGACAGCGGGACGAACGCGGCGGAACAGGTGGGGATCGGCGACTTGGTAACCGTGGCCGACGGCGGCGGGGTGCAGATCAATAGCAACAATGTCGGCGTCACCGCCGGGGCGAACGCCAGCGTGGCGCTGAACGGCAACTGGGACAACGCCACGGCCACCGGGAACAACACCACTCTGACCCTTACCGGCACGGACGAGGTGGGCGTCGTTGAGGGCGCCAACAGCGCCGTGACATCCACCGGCACCAATGCCTGTATCCAAGTCGCTGGCAACTATGACGAGGCCATCGCCACCGGCCGCAACACCACTCTGACCCTCACCGGCACGGGCGAGGTGGGCGTCGTTGAGGGCGAATACAGCTCCGTTAATGCCGGAGGCGCCAACGACATTGCCCTAGCCACCGCCAGCTCTGACAGGGTTAACGTCACCGGCAATGATAGTTATGGTTACAATTACGGCGACGGAGGCTACTACGGTGGCGGTGGCGGTGGCGGCGGTGGCGGTGGCGGTGGCGGCTACTACGGTGGTGGGGGTTACTACGGCGGCGGTTATTATGGGTTTGCGGGAAGCAAGGCCACGATCTCGGCGGCCGTCGGCAGCGATATCGGCTCACTCTCGCAGGACGATCTGAGCAATGGGGACTTTGCCGGGGCCTCAGCGGCGCAAGCCGCCCTCCATGAGGTCCAGGGTGTCATTGCGTCGGGAACGAACACGGCGGTTCTTGATGGTGCCAAATGGGATCAGCAGGTCGTGACCTGGAGCCTGGCCGACAGTCCCGGGACCGGAAGCACCCAGTTCAGCGGCTCGATGGACAGTTCGGAAGCGGCGACGGTCCAGCAGGCCTTCGACGCCTGGGGCGCGGCGACCGGCCTTCAATTCAAGGAGGCGGCAGATTCCTCACAGTCGGATATCCGGCTCGGCTGGGAAGACTTCAACACCGCCACCACCGGGGTCATCGGCTACACCACGGTGCCAAACCATGACGGCCAAATTCAGCCGGGCGCCATCGTCCGACTGGAAGACCCGTCGCAGGACGCTTTGGTCACCGGCGCCGACGGCCAGCAGACCTATGCCGGCACCGACGCGACGCTCTCGCAGGTGCTTACGCATGAAATCGGGCACGCGCTGGGCTTTGGCGACAACGCCAACCCGAATTCGATCATGTCCTATTACCTCGGCAGCGACAATCGGACCTTGGACAGCGTGGACCTTGCCGGGGCCAGCGCCCTTTACGGCACCAGCAGTTCGCCTGCACCATCGACAGACAGCAGCGCCGCGTTGATGGGCCAGGCTCAGTCCCTGCTCAATGCGATGGCGTCCTTCTCCCCGGCCACCGCGCCCACCTCACCCCCGCCCATTGCGGTCAACAACAATGAGACCGTCCAACTGGCGGTCAATGGCCATTGAGGATCGGGTCATACCGGCGAACTCCGGTTCGCCGGTATGGGCTTTGCGGGAATAATCGTGGAGAGACTTGACGTGGTTGCCAAATTGCACGTGATTTCGGGGCTGCCGAGGTCGGGATCGACCCTGCTGTCGGCGTTGCTGCGGCAGAACCCCCGCTTTTCAGCGGCCATGACCAGCCCGGTGGGCATGCTGTGCAATGTACTGCATCAGAAGATGAGCGGTAGCGGCGAATTCAGTGTCTTCTTCGATACTGCGCGTCGTAGAGCGGTATTGCGAGGGGTGTTCGACAGCTACTACGGCGATCTTCCCGAAAACCACGTCGTGTTCGATACCAATCGGACCTGGACGGGCAAGGCGGCTTGGCTGGGAGCGCTGTATCCCGACTCCCGGATCATTTGCTGTGTCCGCGAGATCGGCTGGATTATCGACAGTATCGAGCGGATGCTGAACAAAAACCCGCTCGAACTGTCACGCATCTTCGAGTTCAAGCCAGGGAGTTCCGTCTATTCGCGGGTGGAAATCCTCATGAATTCCGAGAAAGGACTGATCGGTCAGTCATGGAGCACACTGCGCGAAGCCTGGTTCGGAGACCACGCCAAGAGGTTGATTGTGATTCCTTATGACCATTTGGCTGCGAATCCTAGGGAAACGCTCGATAAACTCTATGCCGAGTTGGCGGAACCCTCGTTCGCCCATGACTTTGAAAACGTGGCCTACGATGCGGCCGAATACGACGCCAACCTGGGCATGCCCGACATGCATTCTGTGCGAAAAAAGGTAGACTTTCAGCAACGCACGCCCTGCATTCCACCTGATCTATTTGCAAAATACGCCGCCTCCTCTTTTTGGCTTCGGCCTGAATTGAACCGCTACGGCGTAACAATACTTTAAACACCACTTCCCAGCTCAACGCCGCGTGTCCAGGTGGCCGAGCGGCTAATCGTCGCCACTCGGCCGGCGGAAGCCCTGACGAGGGAAACGGACATCCGACAAGACGGGGTTGCGAACCCGGCCAGGGTGAACAAGATGCCAACACTTGCCGAGCTTCAGGCCGGACTGGCATTTTCCGGCCGATCCGCTACACTCGGACGACGATTCTGGGCATTGGGCCGAGCCGTTTCGAGCGGGCGCGGGCAGCGCCTGCGGGGTTGTTGGACATCGTGCATCAGAGATAACTCGTGCCGGCGGCCGGACTCCCCACCTGACGTCAAGCAAAAAATTGCTGGTGCGCGCAGGACTGGAGTAAGGCACTGACGTGCCTGCGAGAGGCTCTGCCTCTCGCGCTCTCCGGGATATTTGAGCAAGGTGAT
>JADFXL010000288.1 GCA_015233585.1 Alphaproteobacteria bacterium
CCATCACCATGGAGGAGCTGGAGCACATGCTGATGGAATTCGGCATCATGAAGACCGAGGAACAGATGCTGGCCGAACTGGCGGCCAAGGAAACCGCCGCCGCCGCTCTGACCGTGATGCACTAACGAACCCCAGGAGTGCCCGCCATGCCCCTCGACAAAAATAACGACGACGGCGCCTTGCCCCGAAGGCTGATCGAGGAAGTCCTCGAAGCCTATCCCGACAAGACCAGAAAGCGGCGTCAGAAGCACCTCTCCGTCACCGAACTTGGCAAGTCCGATTGCGGCGTCAAGTCCAACATCAAGTCCATTCCCGGCGTCATGACCATCCGGGGCTGCGCCTACGCGGGATCGAAAGGTGTGGTGTGGGGGCCGGTCAAGGACATGGTCCACATTTCCCACGGACCGGTCGGCTGCGGCCAGTATTCCTGGTCCCAGCGCCGCAACTACTACACCGGCGACACCGGCATCGACACCTTCGTCACCATGCAGTTCACCACCGATTTCCAGGAAAAGGATATCGTCTTCGGCGGCGACAAGAAATTGGGCAAGGTGATCGACGAGATCAACGCCCTGTTCCCGCTGGCCAAAGGGGTCTCGATCCAGTCGGAATGCCCGATCGGCCTGATCGGGGACGACATCGAGGCCGTGTCGCGGGCCAAAAGCAAGGACATCGCCAAACCCATCGTCCCGGTGCGGTGCGAGGGCTTTCGCGGCGTGTCCCAGTCGCTGGGCCACCACATCGCCAACGATTCCATCCGCGACTGGGTGTTCGACAAACGCCCGGTCGAGTTCGAGGCCACGCCCTATGACATCAACATCATCGGCGATTACAACATCGGCGGCGATGCCTGGGCCTCACGGATGCTGCTGGAGGAAATGGGATTGCGGGTGGTCGGGAGCTGGTCGGGCGACGCCACCATCTCCGAGCTGGAGCGGGCGCCCAAGGCCAAGCTTAACCTTATCCATTGCTATCGTTCGATGAACTACATCTGCCGACACATGGAGGAGAAATACCACATCCCGTGGATGGAGTATAACTTCTTCGGCCCCAGCCAGATTGCGGCCTCACTGCGCAACATCGCCGCCAGGTTCGACGACACCATCAAGGCCAATGCCGAAGCGGTGATCGCCAGGTATCAGCCCCTGGTCGATGCCATCCTCGCCCGGTTCAAGCCCCGTCTGGAGGGCAGGACGGTCATGCTCTACGTCGGGGGCCTGCGGCCGCGCCATGTGGTCAATGCCTATGTTGACCTGGGGATGGAGATCATCGGCACCGGCTATGAATTCGGCCATGGCGACGATTATCAGCGCACCACGCACTACGTCAAGGAAGGCACCCTGATTTACGACGATGTCACCGGCTATGAGCTGGAGAAATTCGTCGAGGGACTGCGCCCCGATCTGGTCGGGTCCGGGGTCAAGGAAAAGTATCCCATTCAGAAAATGGGCATTCCGTTCCGGCAGATGCACTCGTGGGACTATTCGGGTCCGTACCACGGCTATGACGGGTTTGCCATCTTTGCCCGCGATATGGATCTGGCCATCAACAACCCCGTGTGGGGTCTGTTCAAGGCACCGTGGAAATCAGCGGCCTGAAAAGCCCGCTTCAGGAGTAAATGACCATGGCCCAGAGCGCCGAGAAGATCAAGGACCACATTCCTCTGTTCCGCGAGCCTGACTACGTCGCCATGCTCAGGAACAAGAGGGAACAGTTCGAATGTCCTCACCCCCAGAGCAAGGTCCAGGAAGTCGCCGAATGGACCAGAAGCTGGGAATATCGTGAAAAGAACCTGGCCCGCGAAGCCCTGGTCGTCAACCCGGCCAAGGCGTGCCAGCCGCTGGGGGCGGTGTTCGCGGCCAGCGGGTTCGAGCGCACCCTGTCGTTCGTGCATGGTTCGCAAGGCTGCGTCGCCTATTACCGCAGTCATCTGTCGCGCCATTTCAAGGAACCGTCGTCGGCGGTATCTAGCTCCATGACCGAGGACGCGGCCGTGTTCGGCGGCCTCAACAACATGGTCGATGGTCTGGCCAACGCCCATGCCCTGTACAAGCCCGCCATGATCGCGGTATCGACCACCTGCATGGCCGAGGTCATCGGCGACGACCTCAATTCCTTTATCCGCACCGCCAAGGAAAAAGGCTCGGTTCCCACCGATTTCGACGTTCCGTTTGCCCACACCCCGGCCTTTGTCGGCAGCCACGTCACCGGCTATGACAACATGATCAAGGGCATTCTGAACCACTTCTGGAGCGGACAGGAACGGTGTCCCACCACCGCCATCAACATCATTCCCGGCTTCGACGGCTACGTCGTCGGCAACATGCGCGAGTTGAAGCGCATCCTGGGCCTGATGGGGGTGGAGGCTACCATTCTGTCCGACGCCGGCGATGTCTACGACACCCCCAGTGACGGCCAGTTCCGCATGTTCGACGGCGGCACCCCCCTGGCGGCCACCAAAGCGGCGCTGAACGCCAAAGCCACGCTGTCGATGCAGCAATACTGCACCGAGAAAACCCTGGAGTGGTGCGAAAGTCAGGGCCAGGAAACCGCCGCGTTCCACTATCCCATGGGGGTACGGGCCACCGACGAGCTCCTGATGAAGATCGCCACGCTATCCGGCAAGGCCATCCCCGAGGCCCTGGAACTGGAGCGCGGACGGCTGGTGGACGCCATGGCCGACTCCCAGAGCTGGCTCCATGGCAAGAAGTACGCCATCTATGGCGATCCCGACTTTGTATACGCCATGGCCCGCTTCGTCATGGAAACCGGCGGCGAGCCGACCCACTGCCTGGCCACCAACGGCACCAAGGCATGGGAGGCGTTGATGAAGGAACTGCTGGCCTCCTCGCCGTTCGGCGCCAGCGCCCAGGTTTGGCCCGGCCGGGATCTGTGGCACCTGCGCTCGATTTTGGCCACCGAGCCGACAGACTTCATCATCGGCAATTCGTATGGGAAATATCTGGAACGTGCATTGAACATTCCGCTCATCCGGCTCACGTTCCCCATTTTCGACCGTCACCACCATCACCGCTTCCCGACCTGGGGCTATCAGGGAGGGCTGACGGTTCTGGTGCGGATTCTGGACAAGATTTTCGATGCCATGGATCAGGATAGCACGGGTACCGGGATCAGTTACGATTTGACGCGGTAAAGACGAGGGTTAACGCGGTAAAGACGAGGGGCGTCGTGCCAAAGGCACGCTTCCAGCAGGATGCCAAGCCAAGGGCACGCTTCCAGCAGGATGCCCCTCGACCCCACCAGGGGTTTGGTCTCTGGTTATACCGACGAGCCTAATGATTGACCCACATAGGGTCATCGCCGCAACCACACACGTCATGCGCGGGGGCGAACCCGCACAAATCAGCCTTTCGTTAACCTGGATTCGCAGCCCTGCCTGCCCAATGGCACGGCTTGTGCCGGCCGGGATCCGGTCGTAATATAGGTGGCGTTTTCCCATTCGCAAAGCTTGCGGCCAACGAGCGGCTCTGTTATCCGAG
>JADFXL010000289.1 GCA_015233585.1 Alphaproteobacteria bacterium
CGGCGGCGGACCAACGAAGAACCGGGTCATAAATAATGGCTATCTTTGGGACCATAACTAGTTAGGATGTTTCGGCATATGTTCGACAATCTGAGTGAAAGGCTTAACGAGACATTCAAGAAGCTGAGAGGCCACGGGAAACTTTCCGAGGATAACATCAAGGCCGGCCTCAAAGAAGTCCGCATGGCCCTGCTCGAAGCGGACGTCAACTACAAAGTGGCCAAGAACCTGGTCGACGCCATTAAAGATCGGTCCATCGGCCAGGAGGTGATGACCTCTCTCACTCCCGGCCAACAGGTGGTCAAGATCGTTCATGAAGAACTGATCGCCTTGATGGGCGGGCAGAAGCAGGATCTCAACCTGACCGGCCCGACACCCCAGTGCATCATGTTAGTCGGCCTTCAGGGCTCCGGTAAGACAACTACTTGCGGTAAGCTGGCCCGAATGTTAAGCCAGCAAAATAAGAGTCCCTTTCTGGTCCCGGCCGACATCTACCGACCGGCCGCCATCCGCCTGCTCCAGAAGTTGGCCAAGGAACTGAATGTCCCGGTCTTTCCACCGGAACAGCAACAACGACCGGTGGATATCTGCGGCCGGGCCGTGGATCAGGCCCGGATTAATGGCTACCAGACTCTGATTATAGATACCGCCGGTCGGCTGCACGTCGACGAAGCCTTGATGGACGAGCTGAGGCAGATCAAGGCCCGGGTTCGTCCCTGTGAGATTTTGCTGGTGGCCGACGCCATGACCGGCCAGGACGCCGTCAACCTGAGCCGCGAGTTCAACGAAAAAATTGGTATCACCGGCATCGTGCTGACACGGATCGACGGCGACGCCAGGGGCGGCGCCGCGCTGTCCATGCGGGCGGTGACCGGGCGGCCGATCAAGCTCCTGGGCGTCGGTGAAAAGATCACCGAGCTGGAAGTCTTCCATCCCGACCGTCTGGCTGGACGCATTCTCGGCATGGGCGACGTGGTGTCGCTGGTCGAAAAGGCTGCCGCCTCCATCGATCAGGCCGACGCCGAGAAGATGGCCCTCAAGATGATGGAGGGCAATTTCGATCTGGAGGACATGCTCGCCCAGTTTCGCCAGGTCAGGAAAATGGGCGACATCAAAGGCGTCCTCGGCATGATCCCCGGCCTGGGGAAGATGAAAAAGCAGATCGACGAGTCCAAAATTGACAACAAGATGCTGGGTCGCCAGGAGGCCATCATTCTGTCGATGACGATAGCCGAGCGGCGCCACCCGGAGATCATCAAGGCTTCGCGCAAAAAACGCATCGCCGATGGCTCAGGGGCTACGGTGCAGGATGTCAACCGGATTTTGAAACAGCACCAAGCCATGGCGACGATGATGAAGCAGGTCAAGAAAATGGGCAAGAAGGGGCTGCTCGGCGGGCTGCTCAGTGGCAAGATGCCGCCGGAAGGGCTGGCGGGTGCATTGCCACCGGGGGGGATGCCGCCGGGTGGTTTGCCGCCCGGCTTTCCTGGCCGGATGCCCCCCGGTTTTCCCGGTGGCCCCGGTTTTCCTGGCGGACGGAAGCGCTAGTTTTTTATCGATAAGTATGGAGAGATCACGTCAATGTCCTTGAGCATTCGTCTGTCACGCGGTGGCGCCAAGAAACGCCCATTCTACCGTATCGTCATCGCCGAGTCCCGCTCGCCCCGTGACGGCCGCTTCATTGAGCGCCTCGGCACCTACGATCCGATGCTGCCCCAGGACCATAAGGATCGCATCGTGCTGAAGGACGAGCGCATTCGTTACTGGATCGGTGTTGGTGCCCAGCCCTCGGATCGAGTGGCAAGATTTCTCAGCAATGCCGGCATCATCCCCAAGATCGAACATCCGGCTCAGACCACAAAGAGCAGCCCCAAGGCCAAGGCGCAAGAGCGTCTGAAGGCGGCGGCGGAAGCAGCGGCCAAGGCAGCCGAGTAAGATAGCGGGGCTGTCGCCCCGGCCCCCGCTCGGGGCGATGCCCCGAACCTCCTTTATTGTTAAAATAAAAAAAGGGGGTTTGGGGCATCGCCCCAAATGGGGTTCGGAGCGATAGCCCCGATACGAGGTTCGGAAATGCCGGAACGTGTCTGTGTCGGTGTGGTAGTAGCTGCCCAGGGACTCCAGGGCCAACTCCGCATCAAAAGTTTCACCGCCCGCCCTGGCGATATCGCGGCCTATGGCCCGGTGATGAACGACGAGGGGCGCCGTTTCGACCTGAAACTTCAGGGGGAACGCGGCCAGGGGGTGGGTCTGGCCAGTCTTGCGGGGGTCACTGACCGCAATGCGGCCGAGGCTTTGCGGGGCACCCAGCTTTATGTGCTGCGTGCGGCTCTGCCGCCGCCGGACGACGAGGGCGAGTTCTACTGGTCCGATCTGATCGGACTTGCGGTGGTGTTTGACGACGGCGAGGCGGCCGGGACGGTGCAGGCGGTTCATGATTTTGGCGCTGGCAGTATCCTGGAGGTGACGCGGCCGGGAGCGACTTCCGTTATGGTGCCATTCACCCGCGCGGTGGTTCCAGTCGTGGATCTGCCGGGAAAACGGGTGGTGGTGACACGGGCCTGTGGTGTATTCGAGGATGAACCCGTTGAGGGAAACCCGTTGAAGGAAACACGTCGGACCCGTGAAGATGGAGCCGAATAACCAAGTCCCCTTTCTGGTACGGGTTCTCAGTCTTTTCCCGGAGATGTTTCCGGGGCCACTGGGGTACTCGCTGGCCGGGAAGGCATTGAACGACGGGGTATGGGCGTTGGAAACGGTGGACATTCGCGCGTTTGCGCGCGATAAACACCGTAGTGTTGATGACACGCCATTCGGCGGCGGGCCGGGCATGGTAATGCGTGCCGATGTGATCGACGCGGCGATCCGCGCAAGCGGCTTGGCTGGGGAAGGGGGGCCGCTGATCTACCTGACCCCTCGCGGTCGTGTTCTGGACCAGGCGCTGGCGCGGCGTCTGGCGGGGGAGGGTGGTATGACCATCCTGTGCGGCCGGTTTGAAGGCGTCGATGAGCGGGTTCTGGAGTGCCATGCCCCTCTGGAGGTCAGCATCGGTGATGTGGTTCTCTCCGGTGGGGAACCGGCTGCCATGGTTCTGATCGACGCCGTGGTGCGGCTGTTGCCGGGAGTCATGGGGTGTCGGGAGTCGCTGGAGGAAGAGAGTTTTGAACGGGGCTTGCTGGAATATCCGCACTATACGCGACCCCGGGATTGGATGGGGCGTGCGGTGCCAGAAGTTCTCTTGTCCGGGCATCACGAACAGGTTGCCGTATGGCGCCAAGCCCAGGCTGAAGCGGTGACACGGGAAAGACGACAGGATTTGTGGGCGCGTTACATTGCGGCCGGAATGAAGCAAAAGGTATCCGACGATGAACATCATTGAGCAGCTTGAGCAAGAGCAGGTGACGAAGCTGGTCGCCCAGCGGGCCATACCGGACTTTGCGCCGGGCGATACCCTTCGGGTAAGCGTCAAGGTGGTCGAAGG
>JADFXL010000028.1 GCA_015233585.1 Alphaproteobacteria bacterium
GCTGGACGCTGGCGCGTTGGGAGCAACGAACTTCAAGGCGTTGACCACCACGGAACTCTCCGGTTTGACGGCGGCCCAGGCGGCGGCTCTGACCGCCACCAGCCTCACGTTGCTGACCAGCACCCAGTTTGCCGTGTTGACCACGTCGGCCATCGGTGGACTGACCACCACCAACGTTGCCTACCTGGTCTCAGGCCAGATTAACGCTCTGAGCCAAACCGGTATTCTGGCGCTGTCGAAGACTCAGATGAACGCGTTGACGACCACCGCCTTCAGTGGGCAAGGTTGGTGGTGGTCAGCGCCGCCAGGGCGGAGGTCGAGAGCGCGCCTACCTGAGTCTTCGTCAGCGCCACAGCCTCGGTCGTGGTCAGACCGGCCACCTGATCGCTGCTCAGACCGGCTATCTGCGTCCCGGTCAGCCCCCCAAACGCGGCGGGGGTCAAACCGCCAATCTGGTCGGTGGTCAAAGCGCCAATCTGGCCGGTGGTCAACGCCCCGATATCGGTGGATGTCAAAACGGCGGTATCGGTGGTGCTCAGTCCACCAAGGGCGGTGGTCGAGATCGCGCTTATCTGGAGCTTCGTCAGCGCCAGGATACCGGCCGTGGTCAGGCCGCCGATCTGATCCAAGTCCAGGAGGGCAATGCTGGTGGTGGTCAGGGCACCGATCGCCGAGGTGGTCAACCCGGCGACCTGAGCGCTGGTCAGCAATCCAACGCTGGTGGAATTCAGGGCTGCCGCCTGGGCCGAGGTCAGACCGGAAAGTTCGGTGGTGGTCAGGGTGTAGAAGGCGTCCGCCGTTATCGCGGTGTCCAGCATTCCGATATTGGTGGTGGTCAGGCCCGCAAACTGGGTCGCGCTCAACGCCGTTAACTGAGAAGGGGTCATGACGCTGGTGAACTGCGTCCTGGTCAGGCCGGAGAGGGCGGTGGCAGTTAGAACAGAAAAATTCAGCGTCGAAAGGACGGCGTCCGGCAACACTTGCACTTGGCTTTTCGTCAACCCCGAGAGTGCGCTTTGGGAAATGGCGGCAAATTGTATTGGGGTGAAAGCCGCGAGATCGGTGGTAGATACTCCCCCGATGGCCGCCGCGCTATCCGCAGCAAGGGCGGTCGTCGTGTACGTTGTCATCCGATCGGCCTCCTTCTGTCAGCCTGATGGGTTCGGCGCCCCGACTCTGAATCACCAAAGTCAGAATGCCGAACCGCAAACGATGACCGGCGTTTCTTCGATAAGCAACTTCTGCCCCCATTCACAACGTAACGAACACTAACAAGGCCACATAAACCCCATACCATACCCCATTCTCAATATGGAAACTACAGATTTTTTAACAGGTATTGCAATTCCACTTTTCCCTTTTTTCCTCAGCCCCTCGACGGCATCCCGTCTCCAGCCGCATTCAGGGCCGACTCGATAGGTCGTGGTGCCAGGAAACCCACAAAACCATGACTTCCAGCGCTTCTTCCGCTCAGTTAACCGGACAGTAGTGATCGTTGCCCTTTTGTAAAAACCAAGTAATTGCTTTTCTCCGTGTATATGCTAACGTGAAACTCACGAATCGGTGATCCCGTATCCGCGAAATTTTATCGATCCTTGCTGGGAGCAATCGATGAATGCGGACCAGGGATGCGGCAACTGCTTGCGACAAGGTGCCAAAAGGGCACGGATTTTTCGCAAAAGGACATGGGGCGTTACGCTGTGAAAGCGAGGGGCAGGATATGAGACGAATTGTTTTTCTTTTTGCTATGGCTCTTATGCTTGTTGGTTCTGGAGCAATGGCCGATGACGTTCCCAATCCAGACAACAATAGACCAAAGATCCGACAAACGTTAACTAGTGCCAGAAACAATATTATAGCCATTTTGAGTACAGACGCAAAATTACTCCCCAGGCAGCCCCGCGACAGTTACTTGACAAGTATGGACAATGCCACCCGGCAAATCGACAAAATATTGCTTCATCCGACGGGAGATAAGCCTGTTGACGAAGCACTTGGCAAGTTCCGGGGAATTTGGCTGTCTTTCAAGAAGACTCGGGAAGAGGTGCTTGTTCCCGCAGTGCTCGCAGGCGATATTGACCAGGCACACTCGTTGGCGGACGGCATACAGAAGAAGCGTGTTGACGACATGTTGGAAATTCTCAACTCAATAATCAAGACTCAATAATCAAGGAATTGGACTCAGAAATTGGTGAAAATCCCAGGCGCCCGGTGAACTTGGCCTCTTGTATTGTGTTGGCATCCACTCGAATACCTTGGTTTGGTCATCGGGATGCCTGCCGCTGGCGCCGCAGACCGGCCCAACGTAGATCCCCGCTTGCGCGGGGATGACGAAAAAACAGGAACAGCCGCTTCACCTGATTGCCCTGGAATCTTCTCCGCCCAGGAAAGCCATGCTATACGAAGCGCGTACGGATCCTTGGGCTGTGGGAGGGCGGATGGCGCGTTCGACTGAGATAGAGCGAAAATTGGACCGCTACGTCGGCATTGCTCTTGTTGGCCTTGCCGGAGCCTTCCATCGCCGTCGTCAACTGCCAGCCATGCCCAGGCGAATCGGTATTTTGCAACCAACGGCCATCGGGGATCTTATCCTGAATACGGGGCTCCTTGCTCATCTGCGTCACTGTTTTCCTCAGGCAGAGCTTCACGTTTTTCACGGTCCCACCAATACCCAGGCCGTAGCCCTTCTACCGCTCGCCGTCACAAATCATTGCTGCAATTTCAAAGACATCCACCAGATTGTGACCACACTGCGCTTGAATCGCCTGGATATCCTTATTGATTGCACATCCTGGTCGCGCCTCATGAGCCTGGTCTGTCACCTGTCGGGAGCCAAGACGACGGTGGGCTTCCTGTCTCCCGGCCAGCATAGGCACTTTTGTTTCGATATTGCCGTGCCCTATTCCGGGAAGCATCATGAAGTGGAGAACCTCAGGGCATTGGCTGGCGTTTTTGGGCCGATTGAAACCTATGTTCCAACCGTACGCCAGCCGGATCAGCCGCCGCCGATGGAACTTCCCTATCCTCGGCTGGTGCTAATGCATGTCGCGCCGGGAGGTTCGCGCGCCCGGCAGAAATCGTGGCCGACAGCCAACTGGGCGAATTTGGCCCGTAATCTGGTGGAACGAGGGTGGGTCGTGGCATTCAGCGGCGTGGACCGCGACCAAGACACGATCGCTGCCGTGCTGGCGGCTGCAAATTTGCCTGAAAGCCACTGTTTCTCGCTGGCAGGGCGGTTAAGTCTGGCGGAACTGGCTTATGCCCTCATACGTATAAAAATATTCATCACGGTGGATACGGGCGTATCTCATTTGGCAACAGCTTTGAATTGCAATGTTATTGGACTGCACGGACCAACACGATTCAATCGCTGGGGAGCGATCGGCTCCAACGCGACCGGACTCGACGCCCCTCACCCGGACGCCGGTTACATAAACCATGGTTACGAGCGCCATGCTCGGGGGGATGAAATCATGGCGAGTCTGTCTCTGGATACGGTCTTGCGTACCGTGCTGGAGCGCCTGGGGTCTTGTCCCGCCGACACCTCCCTACCGGCCCCAGAGTCGAATTCGGCCAACGGCGGGTCAACGTTTGATGCCTCATGATTTTCGTCGGATAATCGAAAATCTCATGGCAACGAACCCGCCCGAACATGCGTCCTGAAAGCCTCAATCCGCTTTTTGCCCCGATTACGGCCCTTGCCGGCGTCGGGCCGCGTCTGGCGCCGCTGTTCACCCGGCTGGCGGGGCCTTCCGTGGTTGATCTTTTGTGGCACTTGCCCTGCGGACTGATCGACCGCCGTTTCGCGCCTAAGGTAATGGAAGCTCCCTCTGGCAAGGTTGCCACCTTGACCGTACGGGTGGAGGCCCACCTGCCCCCCGGCAACTCCCGCACGCCCTACCGCGTGCGCTGTGCCGATGACACCGGCTTTCTCCATCTGGTGTTCTTCCACGCCAAGGCCACGTATCTGGCCCAGATCCTCCCCGTGGGCGCCACCCGGGTCGTGAGCGGACGGATCGAGCACTACAACAACGAAATCCAGATCACCCATCCTGACTACATCGCCGCGCCAGAGGCCCAGACCAGCCTGCAAATGGTGATGCCCATTTACCCTCTCACCGCTGGCCTGACGCCAAAGCCGGTGGCCCGCGCCATGACGGCGGCGCTGGCCCGTGCGCCCGATCTGCCCGAGTGGCACGACCCGGTGCTGATCCAGCGCGAAGGCTGGCCTTCCTGGCATTCCGCCCTTACCATTGCCCATGCACCCCAGGACATCGACGACCTGTCGCCGGAAATTCCCTGTCGCTGCCGTCTGGCCTATGACGAACTCCTGGCCAACCAGTTGGCCCTGGCCCTGGTGCGCCTCAATCTTCGCCGGATTCCTGGACGGATCATCGCCGGCGACGGCAGATTGCGGCAAAAAGTACGGACCGCCCTGTCCTTCGCCCTCACCGGCGCCCAGCAACGCAGCCTCCGGGAAATCACGGCGGACATGGCCGACAACAGCCGGATGCTGCGCCTTCTGCAAGGCGACGTGGGTAGCGGCAAGACCGTGGTCGGGCTGTTTGCAATGTTGAATGCGGTGGAGACCGGCGCTCAGGCAGCGTTGATGGCTCCGACCGAGATTCTGGCCCGCCAGCACATGGCAACCATGGAACCCCTGGCCACGGCCGCTGGCGTGCGCGTCGCCCTGCTGACCGGCCGCGACAAGGGAACTGGACGCAACGACCTGCTGGCCGCCCTCGCCGACGGAGCGATCCAGATTATCGTTGGAACACACGCCCTGTTTCAACGCGATGTTATCTTTCACGACCTTGCCCTGGTGGTCATCGACGAGCAACACCGCTTCGGCGTCCACCAGCGGCTGGAGCTGACCGGCAAGGGACGGGCCACCGACATGCTGGTCATGACGGCTACGCCCATACCCCGCACGCTGACGCTGACCCTGTATGGCGACATGGATATCTCGCGCCTGGATGAAAAGCCGCCCGGCCGCCAGAAAATCGAGACCGTGGCCAAGCCGGTGGCGGCGCTGGACGAGGTCGTGGCAGCGGTCAAACGCGCGGTGTCCTCGGGGGCGAAAGTGTTCTGGGTGTGTCCGCTGGTGGAGGAGTCCGAATCCCTGGACCTCGCGGCGGCGGAGGCCCGCTACGCTGACTTGCGCCAGAGTCTCGGCGAGCGGGTGGGTCTGGTGCATGGCCGCATGAAGGGCGCGGACAAGGACCGGGTCATGGCGTCCTTCGCCAGCACCGGCCTGGATGTGCTGGTGGCGACCACGGTCATCGAGGTTGGCGTCGATGTGCCCCAGGCCACGGTGATGGTGATCGAGCACGCCGAGCGCTTCGGCTTGGCCCAGCTCCATCAGTTGCGGGGCCGCATCGGGCGCGGCACGGAGCGTTCGGTGTGCCTCCTGCTCTACGCGCCGCCCCTGGGTGACGCGGCCCATGCCCGCCTGAAGATTCTGCGCGAAACCGACGATGGGTTCCTCATCGCCGAGGAAGATCTGAGGCTGCGCGGGGCCGGAGAACTGCTGGGCACGCGGCAGAGCGGGCTGCCCGCCTTCCGGCTCGCCGATATCGAAGCCCATGGCGACCTGCTGGCCATGGCCCGCGACGATGCCCAATTGATATTGAGCCACGACCCCGACCTGTCGGAGCCTCGGGGGCAGGCGCTGCGAACGCTGCTTTATCTGTTCGAACGCGATGCCGTAATCAAGACATTGCGTTCGGGGTGATGGTTCCGGCGGTTTCGGTCCCGGATGGCGTCACCAGCCCCCCCGACACCACCAGCTTGATTCCCTCCTCCACCGTCATGGCCAGAACAATCAAGTCGCGGCGCGGCACAAACAGCAGAAAACCCGAGGTCGGATTGGGCGTGGTCGGGATGAAAATATTGACCGTCTGGTCGCCGAGGACGCGGCGCACCTCGTTTGTGGCGACACCGGTGATGAAGGCCACGGTCCATAGTCCCTTGCGGGGGTATTCAACCAGAACCACCTCGCGGAAGGCTGCCGACTGCTGACGCAGGACCGTCTCAAAAATTTGCTTGGTAGCGCTGTAGATGCTGCGGATCACCGGCATCCGCGCCAGCAGGCGCTCTCCGGTGTGAATGAAGACACGCCCCAGAAACCCGGCGGTCAGGGCGCCGATCGCCATCAAGGTGACGATCAGGATCAAAAACCCCAGTCCGGGAATGCCGAAGGGCAACGACGACGGCAATAGCGGCGTGACCTGCCGGTCAACGAAGTTGATGACCATCCACGCCACGTAAAAGGTGATGGCCGCCGGTGCCGTCACCAGCACGCCCGCGAAAAAATAGGCCCGTAGCCGCGCGACGAGGCCGATCGCCGGAGGAACGCTCTTCATGCCACGATGCGGCTCATGGGTTTCACCCATTTTCCCGGAACCTGAAAACACGGGAACGGGCAGGCGCCTGCCGCTTCGCCTTATGACAGTCCATTTTCACCTTCATTTATTGCTTTTTCGCAGCCTCTCGCAGGTTGCGAACAAATATATTGAGCAACGCCCGAATAAACGGGTCCGCCTTGTTCAGCTTTTCATTAAAGGCATCCGCACTAATGATTACCACGGTTGTTTGTTCCTGGGCAATGGCCGTCGCCATGCGAGGCTGATTATCGACCAGGGCCATTTCACCGAAGATACTCCCCCGGCCGACCGTACCCAAAATCTTTTCCCCGTAACCAGGAACCATACAACTGATTTCGATCAGGCCGTCCTGAACCAGGTAGGCGCGGTCCCCCTTGTCTCCTTGTTTAAAGACGGTCTGTCCCGCGAAGAAGACCTTGCGGTCAACGACCTTGGCAACCGACATCGCGTCCTCTCTGTTTTGTGCCTTCCCCTTGGTCTGCGGGCTGGTATTGCGTTGCCAAGGTGGTAATGTATCGCCAACCGGGCCTGGGCGGATGTGCCCGGGAAGCGTGCCCGAGAAAAGTGTACAACGCGCGCGATCCCATTGGAACAACCCTATGGCACGTTCTTATTCCGGGCGCCCGTTTATCGGTGTTGGCGCGGTGATTCTGCGGAGTGAGCGGGTTTTGCTCGTACAACGCGGTAACCCACCACGCCAGGGCGAATGGAGCCTCCCCGGCGGGCTTCAGCGCCTGGGCGAGTCGGTGGAGGTGGCCATCCGCCGCGAAATTGCAGAGGAAACCGGACTGCGAGTCGTCCCCCTGGGCATCGTTGACGTGGTCGATATGATCGACCGGGACGACGCCGGGGAAATTCGCCATCATTACACCCTGATTGATTTCTGGGCCGAGAGTCCCTCCGGCGATGCCGTGGCCGGGGACGATGCCGCCGCAGTGATATGGGCTGGTCTCGACGATCTCGCGGCCTACGGCCTGTGGCGGGAAACGGAGCGGATCATTCGCGGCGCCGTCACCCTGCGCGAGAAAAAAAGCCGCGACGAGAGGTAAGGGGTTCGGTATCCTGGGACAGGTGTGTCGGGGCTATCGCTCCGAACCCCATTCGGGGGCGTTCGTATACGAACGCGCCCGAAGCCTCCTGGTTTATTATGAAAAAGGGGGCGGTTCGTGCCGGGCGGCGATGAAAGGATAATGAGCCATGACCAGATCATCTCTTCTGCTGGTTCTCGGTCTGACCCTGATGCCGATGCTGGCCTGGGCCGATGCGGAAGGACTGCCGTGCGTTGTGGATGGCAACACCATAGCCATCGGCGGCCACCGCAGCCTGGGCCGGTGCAATGGAGGGGTGATGGTCCGCCTGTTCGGCATCGACGCGCCCGATCTGGCGCAAACCTGCCTGGATCCCCAGAATCGGGAATGGCGGTGCGGCTTGGCCGCTGCCGCCAATCTGCTCGAACTGATCAAACGCCGGAACGTGGTCTGCAAAGGCAACTCGCAGGATGCCCAGGGTCGGCTGGTAGCCACCTGCCAGGTCGGCGCCCTTGATGTGAACCGGGAACTGGTTCGTCAGGGCTGGGCGACGGCGTCAAGCCGGGAGTCAACCATGTACTCCCTCGTTGAAGGCGAGGCCCGCAATGCGGGTCGAGGCATCTGGCAAAGCCGCTTCGATGCCCCGGCCGAATGGCGTCGACAACATGCCAAATAACGGAGATTTCCATGCCCATGCTCAAGGTACAAACAAACCTGGCGGTCGACGCGGCCGCCGGAAAGTCGTTCGTTGCCGAAGCCTCCAGGACGGTCGCAGTGGCCACCGGCAAACCGGAGACCTATGTCATGGTGGCGCTGGAACAGGCGGTGCCCATGATGTTCGCGGGCGACACCGCACCGCTGGCCTATCTTGAACTCAAAAGCATCGGTTTGTCGGAAAGCCAGACCGCACCCGCCTCCAAGGCGCTGTGCGAACTGATGCACCGGACCCTGAACATTCCCCCCAGCCGCGTCTATATCGAATTCGCCAGCGCCAGCGGCCGGATGTGGGGTTACAATGGGACGACTTTTTAGTCCACCCAGGCGATAGGTTAATTTTCCCCACGCAAACTTAACAAACAGGGATCACAAAAATGTCGCTTTCGCGTGTCATCATAATTTCAGTTGCCGCCGGCATGGTTGCCGGGGCCTCTCTCGGGTCGTCTCCGGCGTCTGCGGCGGGTGGCAAGACGCCCCCGGCCTGCGCTGCCATCAGCTTCCGCCCCGTCCCGCCCGGCATGGCCGACGGCGAACAGGATGCCGGTCTGTACAAGTCCCGCTTTGGCAAGATTGAAATCAAGGCGATGGTCAAGGGTGGCGCGGCCCAGGATTATTATATGACTATCAATGGCAAACGGCCCACGGCGATGACCGGGCCAACGCCCAAGAGCGCCGACGCCTGCTTCCATGCCAAACACGTCAAGACTCCGGTGAAAAAGCAGGAAGGTGCCTGCACCGGCAGCCGTTTCCGCGTCGTGATCCACAATACCGGCGATCACAAGCTGGTGGCGTTCTTCGGTCTTCAGGGTGACGACTGGCAGCTTTGTTCGGCCTCGACCCTTTAGGTTGAATGGCAGGCCGTGTTATTCTGCCAACGCGGTCTGCCATAGAAGGAGGACAAATTATCCGTGAACATCGCAATCGTTATTCCCGCGCGATACGGCTCGCAACGCTTTCCCGGCAAACCGATGGTGAGCCTTCGCGGGCGGAGCCTCCTGGAGCGCGTATGGCGGATCGCCAAGTCTGTGCGTGGCGTCGACGGCGTTTACGTCGCCACCGAAGACCAGCGCATCGTTGCCCATGCCGAAGGCTTCGGCGCCAAGGTGATCCTGACTTCGGAGCGTTGCGAAAACGGTACCGAGCGGGTCCGCGAGGCGATCCAGACCCTGGCGCAGCGTCCCGACGCGGTGATCAATCTTCAGGGCGACGCGGTGCTGACGCCGCCGTGGGTCGTGCAGGCTCTGGTTGACGCCTTTCATGCCGAGCCTGGCCTGCCTCTGGTCACGGCCGCCATGCGCCTCAGCCAGGAGCAATACGCCGAGCTTCTGAAGTTGAAGACGGCCAGCCCCACCAGCGGCACCACCGTCACCTTCGACCGGAATGGCCGTGCGCTGTACTTCTCCAAGGCCGTCATTCCCCATTTGCGCGGCGGCAATCCGACGAACCCGCTGCCCGTGTACCGGCACATCGGCATTTACGGCTACGCCACCGACACCCTGATTCAACTGGCCACCCTGCCCCAGACCCCGCTGGAGGCCGCCGAGCAACTGGAACAACTCCGTGCGCTGGAAAACGGCATTCCCATCAAGGTCGTCGTGGTCGATTATCAAAACCGCACCCACGCGGCGGTCGATACGCCGCAAGACATTCCCATGATCGAGCGCATCATCGACACCGAAGGGGAACTGCTGGCGGCGGAGGCCTAGGGATGCAGATTGTCTTCTCCCGTCACGGCAACACCTTCGCTCCCGGGGATCGGGTGGTATGGGTCGGCGCCGAAACCGACCTGCCGCTGGTTGCCTCTGGCGTGGCTCAGGCCGAGGCAGCGGCCAGAGCGCTGGTGCGCGCGGACCTTATCCCGGAGATAGTCTATTGCGGCCCCTTGCGCCGCACGCGCGGCTATGCCGAAATCGTGGTCGCCAAAATCTTGGGGGCTGGCCTTGGCGGTGGCATCGAGATCCGCGTCGACCCCCGTCTGAACGAAGTCCGTTATGGCCCCTGGGCCGGTCTGACCTCGCAGGAGATCGAGGAAAATCTCGGTCAAGGCCGCCAGCTCGCGGCTTGGAGCCAAGCCGATATCTGGCCGCACGACGCCGGATGGCTGACCACGGAGGCCGAGGTTCTGGCCAACGTCACCGACTTTGCCGCCGATATCGTCCAGCGGCACGGCGACTCCCGTGTGCTGGTCATCAGCAGCAACGGCACTCTGCGTTATTTCCCCAGACTCGCCCCAGAGTCTCTCACCCTGCCCTCGTCCCAGATGAAGACGGGCTACCTTGGCCTCATGACCCACAAGGACGGAACGTACCGACTCGATCGTTGGAATATTGGCCCCGAGACGTTGTGAGGCCACAAAACGCCCGTCAGTGGACGAACAGCTTGATAACGGCCAGGATAATCCCGGTCTGGGCAAACGACAGGCCGATCATCCACTTGATCATGTCGATTTTAACACCGGAAATTTCGGCCTTCAGTTCAGCCTTCACATCGGCGATCTCCGCCTTCAATTCGTTCCTCACATCGGCGATTTTTGTCTCAAGGCGATGCTCGACTTCCAGCAGTTCAGCCTTCACGTCGGCGATCTCCGCCTTCAGTTCAGCCTTCACATCAGCGATCTCCGCCTTCAGTTCAGCCTTCACATCGGCGATCTCCGCCTTCAGTTCGGTCCTCACATCGGCGATTTTTGTCTCAAGGCGATGCTCGACTTCCAGCAGTTCAGCCTTCACATCGGCGATCTCCGCCTTTAGTTCAGCCTTTACATCGGCGATCTCCGCCTGCAGTTCGACCTTGACGTCGACGAGTTCGGCCCTCCCATCGCCGATTTTCGTCACAAGACGGTGCTCGAATTCCAGCAGATCGGTACGCCGCACGGCTTCCGTCTGCATGAACTCCGCCAGAGCCTCCACCTGAGGCTGGGAGAATCCCGCTTCGACCAGTCTGAATGCAGGTACGCCGCTCATGCCTTGCCTTCCATCTGCCCATTCCGGTATCCGTCTTGCCGGTCGCCAGGATAGAGCTTGTCGTTCAGACCTTACTCCTATCGCTCCCAACCAGCAAGCGAAGGCATTTCAGCACTTCGGCGCGGTTGGCGCGGTAATCCGTGCTTTCCCACCATTGTTCGGCAGCTTCAAGGAAGTGGCCCACCGCCGGGCCGGCAGGAACTCCCAACCTTACCACATCCTGTCCCTTGACCGGCAACGTCACCGGCGACCAGTCGTGCGCCAGGCTCAGCAACCCAAGCCAGACTTCGGTTTCAGCCGAGTTGGCGCACAGGGACAGTGCCTTGCGTTCGGCCCAGGCAATCAAGGTAAGGTCGCGCATCCGTTCAGCACCCAATTGGCGCAGAGCGCGGCGGTATGCGCGCGGGTCCATGTCCGGCGTCGGGCGGAACTCGGGAGGCACCACGACCAAACCGGCCAGCCGTTCCCTCTGGCGGTTGGATAACCGCAGCCGGGTGCTGAGTGCCGCGACACCGGTCGCGTCGGCCTTTACCAGCGCGGCCAGCCTGCGGATGGCGTCGGCTTCCACGCCGGGCACCTGGATACCTCTGGTCTCCAGCCACGACAGAACCCGCAAGCGGCCGAAGTCAGCGGCTTCGGGCAACACGGCATCGAGCACGCGCTCGCCCTGCATCAGCAAAAACACTGAACCGGGGTCAGGCGCCATCAGGATCTTCAGCAGCTCCCCCTGCACCCGCTCCCCCGACAAATCCTTAAGCCGGGGCGCCATGATGCGGCAGGCGGCAAGGGCCGCAGCTTCGGGAGGCGGCTTGCCGTAATAGGCAAAGAACCGGAAAAAGCGCAGCAGCCGCAGCACGTCTTCGGTAATACGCTGGCGCGGATTGCCGACGAAACGGACCCGGCGGTCGGCCAGATCGCGCAGGCCGTTGAAGGGATCATAGATCGCGCCGCTGGAGTCGGCCGACATGGCGTTGATGGTGAAATCCCGGCGCGCCGCATCCGCAACCCAGTCGTCGGTGAACTCGACCTCGGCATGGCGGCCGTCGCACGACACGTCCTTGCGCAAGGTGGTGACCTCGAACGGCCGTCCTTCGACCACCGCCGTTACCGTGCCATGGCGCAGCCCGGTGGGTACCGCCTTGATCCCAGCCCGCACCAACAGCGCCATGACCTGCTCGGGCGGTTCAGGCGTGGCGATATCCACGTCCTTGACCGGACGCCCCAGCACGGAGTCACGCACGCATCCGCCCACGAAACGGGCATTGTTCCCAAGCGCCGCCATCACCGCACGGGTGGCAGGCGCGGTCATCCAGGGCTGGGGTGACAACTGGCCGAGTTTGGACATGTCCCCACGCCTCCGTTCAGCGCATTTGGCCGGGGACGACCTGACCATCTTCCAGGTGGGGCGGAATATAGGTGGCGTGCGGAGGCGCCCCCTCCCACAGGCTGAGCGCCGCCAAGCTCAACAGCATCAACACGACCCCAGCCACCACCAGCCAGGTCCAGGGAACGGTTCTGGCCCGGGCCATGGCGTCGGCTCCGAGGCTACGCGCGGCCTCGACCCGAAGATCCATGAACCATCCCCAGACGAAATACGCCACCGTTGGCAGAAGAATTGGCACAATGTAAAATAAAAAGATGCGAATCATTGCAGAGCCAGGACACGGTAAAGGTTCATGAGCATTCCGGCGGTGGCCCCCCAGATGAAGTGGTCCCCATACGGCATGGCAAAGGTAGCGCGCGGCTGCTTCATCGGGTGGGCCGCCGGTGGTAGTTGCTGGTGATTGGCGGGATCGAGAACGAAATCGAGGGGAACCTCGAACACATAGGCGACCTCATGCGGATCGAGGGTCAATTCGAACGGTGGGCGAACAACGGCGATAACCGGCGTGACGATGAAGCCGGTGATGGTGGTGTAATCATCCAGATGACCGATCGGCTCGATCCGGTCGGCATCAAGGCCAATTTCCTCGGCGGTTTCCCGCAGCGCGGTGGCGACGGCATCGGCATCCCCCGCCTCGGTCCGCCCGCCGGGAAAGCAGATCTGGCCCCCGTGATGATGGAGGTGCTCGGTGCGCCGGGTCATCAGCACCGTGAACCCGTCGGGCCGGTCCACCAGAGGGATCAACACCGCCGCCGGAGTTCCAGACGACGATCTCGCGGGACCAGCCTCACAAACGCCAGCATCGGCGGCGGGGCCAAGACCTCGCTTTGCCTTGGCCAGTCGCTCCAGAATGCCCTCCCGGCTCAGCCTTCCGGGTCGAGGCTGCCTATCGGGAAAAACGCGCCACTGCTCCATATTCCGTACACGACCTCATGCCCAATTTTTTCCGTGACCCCACATGTCACCAATTCATGGTAAACGCTTCGTGTCAGCCGGGCCTCAAGCCCGCCTCGAACCATCACGTACGGTGCCATGTCACGCCGATCAAGGGAATCAGCTTTTATCCGCAGGGGATGTTCGGCATCCAGCGTCACAATTTCGTCGACATTCGTGCGAAAACTGACCACCTGATCGACATCACGCCCGGCTACAAACAGATCAACGATAAGGAATGGTACATCATCAACCTGAATCCGGCCTGCCTCCGTCGGTGTCTCCAGCCAGTACGTGCCATCGGCGTGCCGGGTGAGCAGGGATGCAAACAGACACACCATTTCCTGGCGATCCATGGGGGAGCCACGATACTGCCAGACACCATCCCGGTCGATGCGGATTTCGAGATCGCCGCAATTGACACGAAGATCCCCGTGGCCGGACAAAACAGGACGAGGAGACAAGGTTTCGATGCTACTTCTCATCGGTTGGCTGCCCTGATCGCAGCGCGGAGCGGAAACAAATGAACACGGCGCGCAATAACAGCATTACGAGCGAAAACCCGACCACCGGGCTGGCAACGATTCCTTCCCTTCCCGCGTCTCCCGCCGATATCGAGCGCCTTAGCGTCCGCATCGGCGCGGCCCGCGAGCGCATCGGGCAGATAATCTTCGGCCAGCGCCCCGTGGTGGACGAAACTTTTATCACGCTGCTGGCCGGCGGTCACGCTTTGTTGATCGGCGTGCCGGGATTGGCCAAAACCCGCCTGGTGCAGATACTCGGCGTGGTGCTGGGGCTGGACGACAAACGGGTCCAGTTTACCCCCGATCTTATGCCGGCCGACATTCTGGGTTCGGAGGTGCTGGAGGAAAGCGAAACCGGCACCCGTTCGTTCCGTTTCATCCGAGGGCCGGTATTTTGCCAGCTTTTGATGGCCGACGAGGTCAACCGCGCCAGTCCGCGCACCCAATCCGCCCTGCTGCAAGCCATGCAGGAGCACCGGGTATCGGTTGCCGGTCAATACCATGACCTGCCGCAACCGTTTCACGTTCTCGCGACCCAGAATCCGCTGGAGCAGGAAGGAACTTACCCCCTGCCGGAGGCCCAGCTCGACCGCTTCCTGATGCAGATCGACGTTCCCTATCCCGACCGGATGGCCGAACGGCGTATGCTTCTTGCCACCACCGGCATTGAGGACGTGGCACCGGAGCCAGTCATGAGCGGGGCCGAGTTGCTCCAGGCCCAGCGGCTGGTACGGCGGATTCCGGTGGGGGAAACCGTTGTGGAAGCCATCCTGACCCTGGTACGGAACGGACGGCCAGACGACTCGGCCATTGAGGCCGTCCGCCGCCACGTTGCCTGGGGTCCGGGGCCACGCGCCAGCCAGGCTCTCATGCTGGCGGTGCGGGCCCGCGCCGTCCTGGAAGGCCGACTCGCCCCTTCGGTCGACGACGTACTGGCTTTGGCCCAGCCGGTACTGCGCCACCGCATGGCGCTCAATTTCGCCGCCAGAGCCGATGGCGTGACGGTGCCTGGGATCATCGAACAACTGAGTGCAGGGATTGGAGCGGCGCGGTGAACAGGAAGCAACGGCGAGCCAGCGAAAGCCAGTCCCGCCCCCCAGCCCGCATAAGCAGCAACGCTCATAAAGCACAGCAAACGGCCGAGGCTGGCATCACCTGCCATCGGGCGGGTCAATTGGCGGAGGCGGAGAAACTGTATACCAGCGCACTCGCCCTCGACCCGAAGAATGCGAACTTTATGTACCTTCGGGGCACCATCTATCTTCAGACGGGCCGCAATGCGGATGGAATTAACGAGATTGGCGCCGCGCTGGCCCTGAATTCAAATAGCCTGAGCGCCCTGAACCGGCTCTATGCCCTCAACAATCTTGGCTTGGCGCTGCGCGAGCAAGGCCGGTTGAGCGAGGCCGTCACCTGTTTCACCGAAGCCCTGCGTCTCAAATCCGATTACCCGGAAGCCCTCAATAATCTGGGGGTGACACTCAAGGAACTGGGGCGACTGGACGAGGCGATCGCCCGCTATGGCGAAGCTTTGCGCCTCAAGCCCGATTACCCGGAAGTGCTCAACAACCTGGGCGTCGCCTACCAGGAACAGGGACGGCTGGACGACTCCGCCGCCTGCTTCACCGCCGTCCTACGCCTCCGACCCGAGTACCCGGAAGCCCTCTACAACTTCGGTGGGACGCTCCAGGAGCAAGGCCGGGTGGAGGACGCCATCGCCCGTTTCACGCAGGCCCTGCGGCTTAAGCCCGACTACCCGGAAGCCCTCTATAACCTGGGCGTGATGCTCCAGGAACAGGGCCGGCTCGACGACGCCATCGCCCGCTACACCGAAGCCCTTCGCCTCACACCCGATTTCCCGGATGCCCTCTGTCAGTTGGTTCACCAGTTCCAGCATTCGTGCTCGTGGAAGGATCTGGCCAGCAAGAGCGAACAGGTTCTCGGTCTGGTCCGCCAGCACCGGGCTGGCCTCACGCCGTTTGATTTGCTGGCGCTGCCCGCGACCCCGGCCGATCAACTGGATTCCGCGCGCGTCTATAGCCGGCAGCAGAACGTACCCGCAGAAGCCAAATTCCGGCATGACCCGGAACGGCGGCAGCATGGGCGGATCCGGGTTGGCTATTTATCAGCCGATTTTCACCAGCACCCGATGGCCTTGCTGATGAGTGAACTGTTTGAGCGCCACGATCGTACCCGTTTCGAGACCTATGCCTATTCCTTCGGCCCCGAGGACAACAGCGAAGCCCGGCAACGGCTGGTGGCGGCCTTCGATCATTTTACGGATATCCGCCGGCTCTCCCACCACGAGGCCGCAGAGCGGATCTATCAGGATGAAATTGATATCCTGATCGACCGCAAGGGCTATACCCGAAACGCCCGGCCCCGCATCCTGGCCTATCGTCCGTCGCCGGTTCAGGTGAACTATCTGGCCTATCCCGCCACCATGGGGGCTGATTTCATCGACTACCTCATCGCCGATCCGTTCCTTATTCCCGAGCGCAACCGGGCATTTTACAGCGAGGCCATCGTCCGGCTTCCCGATTGCTATCAGCCCAACGACACCCGGCGAAGGATCGCCGAGCCAACGCCATCGCGCGCCGAGTGCGGCTTGCCGGAACAGGGTTTGGTCTTTTGCTGTTTCAACAACACCTACAAGATCACACCTGACTTTTTCGATGTCTGGATGCGTTTGCTGCGTGCCACTCCCGGCAGTGTCCTGTGGTTGCTGGAAGCCAATGCTTCGGTAAAGAACAATCTGCGGCGGGAAGCCCAGGCGCGGGACGTTGAACCCGATCGGCTGATCTTCGCCCCAAAACTACCGAACCCCGAGCATCTGGCGCGTCATCGTCTGGCCGATCTGTTCCTGGATAATCTGCCGTTCAACGCCCATACCGGCACCAGTGATGCGCTGTGGGCAGGACTGCCGGTGCTGACCTGCGTCGGAGAAACCTTTGCCGGCCGGGTAGCGGGCAGCCTTTTGACCGCCGTCGGTCTGCCGGAGATGATTACCGAAACCCTGCCGGACTACGAGGCCCTGGCCCTCAAACTGGCGTCCGCCCCGGCGGCGCTGGCGGCGATCCGGCGGAAACTGGGGGAAAATCGGGCGACGGCTCCGCTGTTCGATATCATGCGCTATACCCGCAACCTCGAAATCGCCTATGGCCGTATGTGGGAACTCTACTGCGCTGGCCGCGTTCCAGAACCGATTGAGGTTTAGTTCCATGGGACCGCCAGTCCACCCTTCCCTAACCCCTGATGCGGCCCAAAAGGTTCTCGACCGGGGAGAGGCTTTGGCCTCGGTGTTGCCGCCGTTGCTGGCGGCGGCGGAACGGGTGGCTTCTACGGTGGCGGGCGGGTTTCATGGCCGGCGCCGGGTGGGCAGGGGCGAGACCTTCTGGCAGTTCCGCCGCTATCAGCCGGGGGACGATCCACACGCCGTCGACTGGCGCCAGTCGGCCCGGCGCGATGCCCTCTATGTCCGGGAATACGAGTGGGCGGCGGCACAGACCGTGTGGCTGTGGTGCGACCGCTCCAACTCCATGCGCTATCGTTCCAGCCCCGCCCTCCCCTTGAAACAGGATCGTGCGGCCTTGCTCCTGATGGCACTGGCGGTGTTGCTGGTGCGGGGTGGGGAACGCATCGCCTGGCTTGACGGGACTGGCCATGAAATCCCGGCTTTGGGCCGGGGGGCACTGGTGCGCCTCGCCACCGCCATTTCCCACGGCCTGAGGGACGGGAGCGATGGGACCTTGCCCGCGGCGGCCGCCCTGCCCCGTCATGCCGGCGTGGTTCTCATCGGCGACTTTCTGGCACCGCTTCCCGACATTGAAAACGCCGTGCGGCGTTTGTCCGGCCGTGGAATTACCGGGCATCTGCTTCAGGTTCTCGATCCGGCAGAGGAAAGCCTGCCGTTTTCCGGCCGCATCCGCTTCACCGGACTGGAGAATGAAGGCGAGACCGTGATCGCCAGAACCGAGGACGTGCGGGACGCCTACTGCCAGCGGCTGGCAGAGCAGCGGGACGGATTGCGCGCCATCGCCCGCTCGACAGGGTGGACTTTCGCCACCCACCACACGGAATCTTCGGCCGAGAGCGCATTGCTGTCCCTCTACGCGGCGCTGGCCCGGCCATCCCCTTACCGTGGGAAAGGGATTTAGCGCCGTGCCTCCCGTTGTGTTGCTGACCCCCCTGGCCCTTGCCGCTTTTGCGGCCTTGCCGTTGCTGCTGTGGCTGTTGCGGCTGACCCCGCCAGCCCCGCGCCGGCTCGATTTCCCGGCGGTTCGTCTGTTGCTGGGGCTGAGCGCCGATCAGGATCAACCGGCGCGCACGCCATGGTGGGTTCTTCTCCTGCGCGCGGTGACCCTCACCCTGATCATCCTGGGGGTGGCGCATCCGGTGATCGGCTCCGATCCCGCCGCCGGGCGACGGGGTACCCTGGTGCTGGCCATCGACAACGGCTGGGCTTCGGCCTCCGACTGGGAGGCCCGTCAGACCACCTTGCGAACCCTCCTCGAACATGCCGAGCGGGCCGAAAATACCGTAGTGCTGGTCGCCACGGCGCCCCCAGCCGACGGCAGTCCCGTGACCGCCAGCCAACCGATGCCGGCGTCCATGGCACGGGCGGCCGTCCAGTCGATCAAGCCGGTACCGTGGCCGGTGGATCGCACCGCCGCCGCCGCCGCCCTGGACAAAATACGCCTGAAGGACCGGGGCCGGGCGGTATGGCTGTGCGATGGGCTTGAGGACGGCACAGTTACCGGGCTGGCCACCGCGTTGCAACGCTTCGGCTCGCTGGAAGTCGTGCTGGCCACTGGGGAGCCGGTGCGCCTGCTGTTGCCGCCGAAACTGCTGGGGGACGACCTGACCGTAACGGTTCGAAGGCCTTTGTCGCCCGATAAATCCGTGGCCCCGCCCTCCGTAGCCTGGGTGCGGGCCATCGACGAGGGCGGGCATGTTCTGGCGCGCGAGTCCGTCACTCTGGCCGGAAACGCGGCGGTGGCCACGGCGCACCTGAACTTGCCGACCGAGTTGCGCAACCGGCTGGGGCGGATCGACCTTGAAGGCGCCGGCTCGTCGGGAAGCGTGGTTCTGCTGGACGAGCGTTGGCGTCGCCATCCGGTAGGGCTGGTTGCGGGCAATCCGCTCAAGGCGGATTTACCGCTGCTCAGTGATCTTTTCTATCTGGAACGGGCGCTGACCCCCATGGCCGAGGTCCGGCGGGGCGAGGCGAACGAGTTGTTACAGCGCGAACTCACCTTGCTGGTGCTGGCCGATGTGGGGCACCTCGCCTCCGGGGATTCGGGAAAAATCGCGGCGTGGGTCAATGACGGCGGCGTGTTGGTCCGTTTCGCCGGTCCCAACCTGGCCGCCGCCGACACCGATCCCCTGTTGCCGGTTCGCCTGCGCCGGGGCGAGCGCAGCATCGGCGGCGCCATGTCCTGGGAGCGCCCGCTGGCGCTGGCCCCGTTTCCGCCCGAAAGTCCGTTCTCCGGCTTGAACATCCCCGCCGACGTGCGCGTGTCAACCCAGGTGCTGGCCGAACCAGCACCCGATCTTGCCGCCAAAACCTGGTCCCGTCTGGTCGACGGCACCCCCCTGGTGACAGCGAGTCGTCTGGGCCAGGGCTGGGTGGTGCTGGTCCACACGACCGCCAATACCGAGTGGTCCAATCTGGCGATCTCGGGGCTGTTCGTCGACATGCTGGATCGGCTGCTGACGCTTGGCCAGGGCGTGAGCGGGGAGGAAGGCAATCCACCGCTGCCACCGTTCCAAATCATGGATGGGTTCGGACGGCTGACCTCGCCGCCCGGATCGGTTTCGCCCATAGCTGCCGCCGCATTCGCCACCACCCGCGCCGGCCCCCACCATCCGCCGGGGTTCTACGGCACCGCCAGAGCCAGGCGCGCCCTCAATCTGTCCGCCGGCATCCCCGCCCTTCGGTCCATCACGGCCTTGCCGTCCGGGGTGAGCCGCCACGGCTTTGCGGATCTGGCCCGGGAAATCGACCTCAAGCCGGGACTATTGACGGCGGCTCTGGTTCTGGCGTGTCTCGACCTGCTGCTGGCCCTGCATTTGCGCGGGATGCTGAGGTGGCACAGAACTGCGGGCCTCGTCCTGCTGCTGATCCTGGCGGTATCCCCAGCTTACGCCGGGTCCGACTCCGACGCAGCGCTGGAAACCCGCCTTGCCTATATCCGTACCGGCGACACCGGGGTCGACACCATCAGCCGCCGGGGGCTTGCCGCTCTTACCAGGGTGCTGGTCGAGCGAACCGCCGTCGTGCTGGGCGAACCCAT
>JADFXL010000290.1 GCA_015233585.1 Alphaproteobacteria bacterium
CCAGATCCCTGGCCAGGTAACCTTCATCGCTGGGTCCGAGGGCGACAGCCTCACTGCGGGTGCGGTGCTGGTTCAGATCGACGATTCCCAGATCCAGGCCCAACGGCGCGCCGCCATTGCCGAAATCAGCAATGCCGAAGCCGCCATGCAAAACGCGAAGGTTCAGTATTCGCGCGAACTCTATTCGCCCCACAGCAACAGTCCCAACAGTATGCCCGGCATGGGAATGCCGGGCATGTTCGACCAGTTCTTCACCCGCAACGCAAGCAACTGGATGGGGCGGAGCGATAGCGGCCTGGAACGTCAGGCCGATCTCTATGCCCAGGGCAGCAGTGTCAGCGAGGCGGAAAGCCGCCTGATGCAATCCACCGCCCAGCTCGAAACGCTGGACGCCAAGCTGCGCGATGCCCAACTGGTGGCACCGTTCGACGGCATGATCGTGCAAAAGCTGGTCGAGGTGGGCGACACCGTGCAACCGGGAAAACCCCTTCTCCGCTTCGCCCATACGACGTATTTGCGGATTCAGGCCGAGATCCCGGTGCGGCTGGTGACCGGCCTCGAAAAGGGGATGCTGGTTCCGGCACGCCTTGATGCCGGTGGCGTCGAGGTCAAGGCGCGAGTCGCCCAGATCTATCCCATGGCCGAGCAATCCAGACACACCGTCACGGTCAAGTTCGATCTGCCGAAAGGGGTTCCGGGGGGACCCGGCATGTACGCCGAAGTTCAGATCCCCGACCCGGGCGAGGCAGCCCAGGATATGCCGATCATTCCCGAAGATGCCCTGGTCTGGCGCGGCAGCCTGCCCAACATCTTCGTGTTGCAGAATGGTCATCCCTCCCTGCGCGTGGTACGTGTCGGAGGATCGGTCGGCGAAGGGCGCGTAAGCATCGTGTCCGGCGCGTCGGTGGGCGAGCAGGTCATCCTTAATCCACCCGCCGGACTCGTTTCCGGGGTGCCGTAACTACGGGATAAACCGGCGAAAAGCCGGAGGTTCGGGAAGAAACTCAACAAGGAAGATAAATGTCTATGGCCGACCACGGGGATCAGACACAGCAGGCGCATGGAGGGCGGGGGTTGGGCCTAGCGGGCAGCATGGCCCGCACCTTCATTCATTCGCCCCTCTCGCCGCTGTTGTTGCTCGCAGCCCTTGCCCTGGGCATCCTGGGCCTCCTCATCACCCCCCGCCAGGAGGATCCGCAGATTTCGGTCCCGATGGTTGACGTCTTCATCAACTATCCGGGCGCGTCGGCCGATCAGGTGGCCAGTCTTGCCATAGACCCGCTCGAACGGATGATGAGCGAAATTCCCGGCGTCAAGCATGTTTATTCGGCCTCGCAGCGAGGCCAGGGCATGGTGACGGTGGAATTCGACGTGGGCCAGGTGATGGAAACGTCGCTGGTCAAGCTTTATGACAAGCTGCAATCCAACATGGACAAGGTGCCGCCCGGCGTCTCCCAGCCCATGGTAAAACCCAAGGGCGTTGACGACGTGCCGGTAGTCACCCTTACGTTGTGGTCCTTCGACGTGGATGACGCCCAGCTCCGCGCCATCGGCCTGGACGTGATGCAGCGGCTCAAAGAGGTTCCCAGCACCAGCCAGAGCTTCCTCGTCGGTGGCCGCGAGGAGGAACTGCGCATCGAGGTCTTCCCCGAACGCCTGAAGGGCTTTGGCATCAATCTTGATCAGCTGGCCGAAACCGTGCGCAGCGCCAATAGTGAACGCGGCACCGGCCATGTCGAGTCGGGCGACAACGCCTATAAGCTCTACACGGGATCGTTCCTGACCAAGGCATCGGACGTGGAACGTCTGGTCGTGGGCGTACACAACGGCAACCCGGTCTATGTCCGTGATATCGCGCAGGTTAGCGAGGTGCCATCGGATGCGCGCAACCTCGTGACCTATTACACCGGCAAAGCCTACAGCAGCGACGACAAGCTCCGCGCCCCCGAGGGAGCCGCCGCCGTGACCATCGCCGTCGCCAAGAAGTCTGGCTCCAACGGTGTCACCGTGGCCAACACGGTCCTTGATAAGGTGAACTATCTCAAAGGTCGCCTGATCCCCGACAATATCGAAGTATCGGTAACCCGCAACTATGGCGCTACCGCCAACGACAAGGTGAACGAGCTGGTTTTCAAGCTGTTCGTCGCCACCGGGGCGGTGACCCTGCTGATTTGGGGCCTGCTGGGATTTCGGGCGGCCCTCGTCGTTCTCATCGTCATTCCGGTCGTCATTCTGATTACGGTGTTCTCGGCCTGGCTGCTGGGCTACACCATCGACCGCGTGTCCCTGTTCGCCCTCATCTTCTCCATCGGCATCCTGGTCGATGACGCCATCGTCGTGGTGGAAAACATCTACCGGCGCTGGCTCGAAAACGGCGTCGCCGATACGGAAACCTCCGTCGATGCCGTGCGCGAGGTGGGGAATCCCACCATTCTCGCAACGTTCACCGTGATTGCCGCCCTTTTGCCCATGGGTTTCGTCAGCGGCATGATGGGGCCCTATATGCGCCCGATCCCGGCGCTGGGTTCGTCGGCCATGCTGTTTTCACTGTTTGCGGCTTTCATTTTCACGCCATGGCTGGCCATGCGCATTCGTCCCAGCCTGGCGCGGCTGCAACGGCATCAGGAAAAGGAACACCGTCAAAGCCAGAGCCTGGATCGCCTGTTCCGTGCCATGCTGTTCCCGCTCCTGAAAAACAAGCTTAAAGGCTATACGTTCCTCACCGTTCTTATCGGCATCTTTTTCGCGTGCTGTGCGCTGTTCTACACCACCGACGTGGCGGTCAAGATGCTCCCGTTCGATAACAAGGCGGAGTTCAACGTCGTCCTGAACATGCCGCATGGGACCGCTCTGCCCACCACCGCCAATGTGGCGAAGCAACTCGCCGACGAACTGCTCAAGATCCCGGAAGTCGTGTCGGTCCAGTCCTATATCGGCACCGCCTCGCCCTTTAATTTCAATGGTCTGGTGCGCCACTATTACTTGCGCCAGGAACCCTGGTATGCCGATCTCCAGGTGCAACTGGTTGACAAATCCGAACGCAAACGCTCCAGCCACCAGATCGCCAGCGCCGTGCGTAATGTCCTGGCCGGAATTGCCGGAAAGGCCGGCGCCAGAGTCGCGGTGGTCGAGATGCCGCCGGGACCGCCGGTTCTTCAGACCCTGGTGGCCGAGATCTATGGTCCCGGGCCTGAGATTCGCCGCCAGGCGGCCAGCGACATCACCGAAATCTTCCGTCATACGTCAGGCGTGGTCGATGTCGACAACCTGATGCAGGCCCCGTATGAGGTGTGGCGATTCGAGGTGGATCGTGAAAAGGCCATCCGCCACGGCGTTTCGGTCGAGGTCATCAATCGACAGCTTGACATGGCCATGGGCGGGCAAAAGCTGGGCGACATCAAAGTCGGCCGCGTGCTGGAACCCCGCTACATCGTCTTGCAGGTGCCGATGTCGCTTCGCAGCCAGTTCGCC
>JADFXL010000291.1 GCA_015233585.1 Alphaproteobacteria bacterium
GTTGAACGGCTTGAAGTTATCGACGTCGCAATAGACGAACGCCCAGCCGGCACTTTCGTTGTCGAAAGCGGCGGCGATATGGTCGTTGATGCTGCTGTTGCCGGGCAGTCGGGTCAGCGGATTCTGGTCGCGGGCCAACGCCAGGTTCTTTTCATTGATGACACGCAGCAGCGAGGCCGCCGTCAGCACTCCGACATAGGCGAAATCGTCGACCAGGATGATGCCGGGCGGGTTGGCGGCACCGGAAAAGATTTCCAAGATTTTTTCCGCCTCGGTGTTGATGTCGCACACTGGGCAGGGGCGCAGGAAATCGACCAGTCCTCGATGCAGCGCTTTGTTGTGCAAGAGGTCCTTGCCGAACCGCGAATAGATCACGTCCCGAAGATCGATTTCCCGAATGATGCCGATCGGCTGCCGGCGGTCGTCTAGAACCGGCAGGAAGGCGTGCTCCTTCGCCGACCGGAAGAACTGAAACACCGTGGTCATCGGGTCCCTGACCTTCACGGCCGGGATCAGCGTCAACTCTTCACGCAGCAGACGCTGGTCGCCGTGACGCTCCCGGCGCTCCCGGCGGTTGGCCTCGGCGACGATGGTGTAAGACGGGCTGAAGGCTTCGGCCATCGTCGTCGGCGGACTGATGAAGTCGCCTTGCACCAGATCGCAGCCGATTTGCTTGCAGGCGAGAAATTCCTTTTCATTCGACACGCCGTCGCCAATGACGGTCATGCCCATCACATGGGCGAGCCTGACCAGGGTCGCGGCGAACAACCGTTTGCGCTCATCGGCGACGATATCGCCGGTCAGGGCGCGATCGAGTCTCACCATGTTGATTTGGTGATTGTGGAGCGCCATCAGGGCCGCGTCGCCGCTTCCGAAGCGGTCGAGAATCAGCGGATAGGATTGGTGCCGATAGCTGTCGAGCACGGTCCGCGTTACTCCTAAGCCGGGGCCGGAGCTGGGTAGAAGCAGCGGTTCGGGAACTTCCAGACACAGCGCCGTCGGATGCAGGCCGAACCGGACGAGCAGTTCCGAGGTTCGGTGGGGCGTATGATCGGGCGCCTGCAACACCCGCCGGTCGACACCCAAAAACAAGCGCTCGCCTTTGCGGGCAAACCGCACGAAGTCGCGAATGGCCTTCTCGCGGAGCATGAGGTCCAGCCGATGGAGGGCGCTAATTTTCCGCGCTTCCTCGTAAAGACTGCCGATGTCGGGAAACTCCAGACGGTCATGACTCAGCGCCACGGCTTGGTAGCCATGGCATTGGCCTGAGACCACGCTGACGATGGGCTGGAAGGTGAAGAAAAACTCCGCCTCCGCGTCCTCGATCAACGAATCCACGCCAGTGCCGTTGGGAAAAAGACCCCTTTCCATGACGATGTTCACGTTTGGCAGCATGATCCCGGCTGGCTCCATGGCCCGGTTCACCCCGCGGTGGATGCCCGAACGGCCGGTCCGGCGCGCGGCTTTTGCTCTCCAGCGTTCTCAGAGCCTCTTTTTACCAGCGCTTGGCGTCAATTTGATGACAAACAGATAAATATTCGTCGCCCCTGCTGACTTCGACCCTACGGCAGCTTGTGACCAAGGTGGACCGGAACCAGGAGCCGCTCGTCGTCAGGGGGGGCTGTGACGAGCGCGATCTTCATGGCACCACCAGTTCGATGGTGCGGTCGGAGACCGCGATGTGGATCGGTAGCGCGCCAGCCAAGTCTCCATCGGCCTGCAGCGGTGCCCCCAAAGGGCCATCAAGGGTCAGACTCCGCGCCGGAACCACTGCGACATCAGGCAGAGTTTGCAACCGTCCCGTCACGAGAGCTGCCCCATAGCGCAGCAACGCAGCCCGCCCGCCCTTCTTCAGGATCACCACCTGAAGCCATTCGTCGGTTAGATCAGCCCCCAGCGCGACCTGGAACCCGCCACCGTAGCAACGAGCTCTGCACGCCACCACCATGCGGCCAGCATGCGGGGTGCCGTCAATTGTGGCGATCAGTTCAGGAAAAGGATAGGAGAACGCTTGCCGCAGCGCCTCAATTGCGTAAGCCAGTTGGCCGGTACGTCGTTTGAGCCCCAGATCGACTCCCCGCACCACAGCTGCGTCGAGTCCGGCGCTGGCCATGAGGACAAAGTGTCGCCCGCCCGCAAGGCCGAGCCGGATGGTCCGCCGCCGCCCTTGGGCGATCATCGCCAGCACGGCCGGGGGGGTTGCCTTCAATCCGATCTCGGCAGCCAGCACGTTGGCGGTTCCCAGCGGCAGGAAGGCCAGCGGCACCTTGGTCTCGGCAGCTGACAGGCCATTCACGATTTCATTGATGGTCCCGTCCCCGCCGGCAGCGATGATCAAGTCGAAACCCTTGGCGTAGGCGGTGCGACCAGCCTGTTCGGCGTCTCCACGTTGACTGGTTCTGAGCAGCTCGTGACCGCATTCCAGGCTGGCCAGTCCGTTAAGGACCACTTGAAGGCGCTGCCGCTGGGTGCCTGCGACAGGATTGAAAACCACCAGGGCGCGGCGGAATCGGCTGAAAGGGGGGGGAGGCATCACTTCGATCATGGACTATAATATGACTTAACGCTTAAGATCAACTATATTAATTGTTTATGAAAAGGCTTGTCGCGCTGTCCCAGTCATCGATTGACAGGTTGCGGACCTGCGCTCATCCTCCAACCCCATGGCGAGGAACCCGACTGGCTGAAACGATTGCTGGAGCGCAAATCGGCCGGCTGGCGTCGGTCGCTCTGAGCGTGTCCCGTGACGTGGTGTAAGAGCGGTTGCGTCACCGTGATCCCCGGCTTGGCGGGCCGGTTTGGTCAGGCTGCCATGGCGGGCAGGCTGACGTGCGGATCATCGCTCACGGTGGCGATGGTTTCCAGGGTCATGTATCGGGCGCGCTGGACGGCCCATTCGTCGTTCTGCTCCAGAAGGATGGCTCCGACGAGGCGGGTGATGGCCTCCTCGTTGGGGAAGATGCCGACGACGTCAGTGCGGCGCTTGACCTCGCCGTTGAGGCGCTCCAAGGAGTTGGTCGAGGCGAGTTTGGGCCGATGCTCCTTGGGAAAGCTCATGTAGGCAAGCACATCGGCTTCGGCCTCGTCCATGAGAGCGGCCAGGTTGGGGACCTTGGAGCGGAGCTGGTCGGCAACCTGGCGCCATTGAACCCGGGCGGCCTGGGCGTCGTCCTGAGCGAAACTGGTGGCGATGAAGGCCGAGACGACGCGCCGGCCCTGCCGGCCGGCATGGTCGAGGACGTTGCGCATGAAGTGGACGCGGCAGCGTTGCCAAGTGGCGTTGAACACCCTGGAAACCGCGGCCTTGAGGCCTTCGTGGCTGTCGGAAATCACAAGCTTGACCCCGCGCAGGCCGCGCCGGGCCAAGGAGCGCAGGAACTCGGCCCAGAAGGTCTGGGCTTCCGAGGCACCGACGGTCATGCCCAGCACCTCGCGCCGGCCATCGCCATTG
>JADFXL010000292.1 GCA_015233585.1 Alphaproteobacteria bacterium
GGGTGTTCCTGCCCAAGTCAAAATTCGCCGTCCCTTGTCCAGGGGGCATTGATGCCGCCTACGACTGGCAGGCCGCCCTGGACGAGACGACCGGCAACATGCTGGTGGTCACATACGTTAATGATGTTGAGGCCTACCCTTGATGAAGATCAGCATCCAGGGTGACCTGCGCCAGATCCTGGAGCAGAAAATCCAGGACATGGCCAGGGCCGCGACCGATGCCGTGGCGGAGGTAGGGCAACGTTTGAAGGAAGACCTGCGCGGCCAGGTCGTCCGGGCTGGCCTGGGAACCCGTCTCGCCAATACCTGGCAGATGAAGTTTTACCCGTCCGGCGGACAGCCCAGCCTCGGGGCCGCCGCCTACCTCTATAGCAAGGCTCCGCTACTCATCAACGCTTTCAACGAAGGCGTGGTGATCACTGGCAAAGACGGTCTTTGGCTCGCCATTCCGACATCTGCCTGCCCGAAACGCGTCGGCGGCAAACGGGTCACGCCAGCCGGCCTCGAAACTGCCTGGGGCATCCGGCTCCGGTTCATTTTCCGGCGCGGCCGTCCGTCGCTGCTGGTGGCCGAAATGCGATCCAGCCGCAGCCGGGACGGGGTGTTGCGACGGCCATCCCAACGAGCGATTCAGAACAACGTCGGCATGACCACCGCGCCCCTCTTCATCCTGGTGCCCCAGGTGAAGCTTAAGAAGAGGCTCGACATCGAGGGCGCCAGGGCCAGCGCCCCGGAGATGCTGGCCATGGCGCTTCTGAAGCACACGTCATCATTCGGGAAATGATCATCTGAATCGTATCAAGGGGTTCGATAGTGTCGGACCCCTTGCCGGTGTGAAGACAAGGGGTCGGTATTCCATACCCACCCCCGGCGGAATGGTTGGCTCATGACGTCCTCCCCATCGAGCAGGGCGAGGATAGATACCTGCCCTCCTGAAACGGGGAGCCAGAAAGGAGTACCCTCACAACAGGCACCCCTTTGGCTATTGCGACCCCAATGAAAATAGGAATTCAACAATGGTCAAGCTCACCCTGCAATCCGAACCCTTCTGGCTGACGCTGCCGGAGTTCACGGACCTGCGCCTGAAGGTCCGCCCGCTCACCACCGCCATTTTCGCCATGGCCCGGGCCAAGGCACACCGGACCATCACGGACCTGGGAACCCACCTGCGCGCGGTGCGTAACGCGGGCGGTACCAACACCGTCCCCTTCAACCCGGACGATCCCGTCTCCATTGAGGTGTTCCTGGACGTGGAGATGATCAAGGAACTGGCCCGCGCCGCCATCGTCGAATGGAACGGCGTCTTCGATGCCGAGGATGCCCAGGCCCCGGTCAATGATCGCACCGTGGGTGAACTGGTAAGCATCTTCCCCATCGGCCATCGGTTCCGGGATGCCTACCTGATTGCCGACATGATGGGGAACGCGGAAAAAAACGGCTGGCCGCCCGGGCCAAATGGCACCACGGTCATGGCCCCCGATATTGCCGGGGCTGCCGGGACGCCGGCCTCCCCTGCGCCGGTGGCGGCGTAGGGGTTGACGGTCATCGGTGCACCTACCTGGAACAGGAACCGCAGACCGAGGAAGGCTGGCAGGCCTGGACCACGGCGGAGGCTTGCCGCTGGCAACTTCGGCGCAGCCCGGATGGCGGCGTGCTCGGCTTCGATCTGGGGGCCTGTCTTGCCTGGGGCACCGCCGCCGGCTATGACGCGATGGCCCTGGCGCTGCTCCTGCCGGCAATCGAGGCTGGCATGATGGCAGCTATTTTCGAGCAACGGGAGACGGAAACGTGAACCCTATCCGAAGAGACCCTTGACGGACCCGCTACAAACAGGCTTTATGTTCTCTGTGCGTTCCATCCATGAAGAGGCCGGTCATGTTTTCCCGCCCAGAGATAAACCCGTCAAGGCTTGAGTTGGTCCTTTTTTCGAATGGGGTTCCGGCCGGGTTTCCAAGTCCTGCCGAGGACCACGTTGACCGGAGGCTCGATCTCAATGACCATGTGGTGAAGCGGCCTGCCGCGACCTTCTATGCCCGTGCCGAGGGCGAAAGTATGCGGAATATCGGGATTTTCCACGGTGACCTCCTTGTCGTCGACCGTAGCATCACCCCAGAACCGGGCGATGTGATCGTCGCCACCATCGACGGGGGGCTGGCCGTCAAACGCCTCGTCAATCGGAACAATACGTGGTTCCTGGCCCCGGAAAATTCCGAATACCCTGCTTTCGCCGTCAATTCCGACGAGGGTATTCAGATTTGGGGCGTGGTGACTTATAGCCTCCGTTGCCATTGTAACCGGTGATGTCGTGCCCACCTTCGCACTCGTGGACTGCAACAACTTTTATGTGTCGTGCGAGCGTGCCTTCGACCCGTCGCTCGAAGGCCGGGCCGTAGTGGTGCTATCCAACAATGACGGCTGCGTGGTGGCTCGCTCGGCGGAAGCAAAAGCGCTGGACATTTCAATGGGGGAACCGGCCTTCAAGATCCGGGGCCTGACCGAAACCGGACAAGTCGTCGCCCTCAGTTCCAATTATGCCCTGTATGGCGACATGTCGGCACGGGTCATGAGTATCCTCGCCGATGCCGCGCCCGCCCATGAGGTTTACAGCATCGACGAAAGCTTCCTCGACCTGCACGCCCTGGCCACGGTGCCCGACCTTGACTATTGGTGCCGCGACCTGCGGGCGCGTGTGCGGCAATGGACGGGGATCCCTGTCTCCATCGGGATCGGCGGCACCAAAACGATCGCCAAACTGGCCAACCGGCTGGCGAAGAAAGCGAGACAAGCCGATGGCGTCGTCGATCTATCGAGCAACCGCCATTGGCTTGAAGCCGCTTTGAAACGGACGGAGGTGGGGGACGTCTGGGGAATTGGACGTCGCTGGACCGAGATGCTGCTCGCCGGCGGCATCCGCACCGCCTGGGACTTAAGCCAGGTCGAGGATGGCTGGGTCCGCAAACGGATGGGCAGCGTGGGCTTGCGGACGGTCCTGGAATTACGGGGCACACCTTGCCACACCCTGGGCAGCGAGCCGGTTGACCGGCAGACCTGCTGCTGCTCGCGCAGTTTTGGCCAGGCCACCAATGACCGGGGCCACGTTCGAGATGCCGTGGTTACCTTTGCTTCCAGAGCGGCCGAGAAGGTGAGGCAGGATGGGCTGGTCGCCGGAATCGTACAGGTCTTCATCATGACGGATCGTTTCCGCCGGGAGGAACCGCAATATTCCGGCTCGGTCTCGGTCCAGCTGGAACACCCGACGGCGTTGACGCCCCTTATTATCCAGGCCGCAAAACAAGGTCACGCGGCAATCTGGCGCGATGGTTTCAACATCCGCAAGGCCGGGGTCATCCTGCTTGACCTCGTGCGGCCCGAGGCCATGCCACGAGATCTGTTCACGCCACCGGTCCCGACACGGACACAGGCCGTGGTGCAGGTCGGGGATGGC
>JADFXL010000293.1 GCA_015233585.1 Alphaproteobacteria bacterium
TCATAGATTCCGCTGATACTCTTGGTGCCAGGGTCGACGCCACCGTGACCAGCATCAAGGATCACCACTGGCCGTTTGCGCGGCACCGCGTGCTTATCGTTATTTTCAGATGAATCGCGCCCATCCTCGGCAGGAGGCTGCACGGGATCACGAGCCGGTGTTGGTACTGGCGTCAGAGCGGCAGGTGTCAGAACGGCTGGTGGCGGGGCTAGAGCGTGCACCGGCGCCTTGACGGGAAACGCCCGCTTCGACGGAATGCCAGTCCTTGGGGCGGGTGTGGACGCGGAATTAACCAGATCCACCACAAAGCGCCAGCCAAATCCACCCTCGGGCCTCATGAGGTAGGCTTTGACAACAGTGGCCGGGCGCTTGAGGTCCAGAACAATACGCAATTTGTCCGACACAATCTGTTCGAAGTGATAGTCCCTGACCAGGCCAACGTCGCGCTTGGCCTCCAGAGCCGGAAACGGCATGGTCGGCAAGTCGGCAATGATGCGGTCGGGCGCATCCGTGGTGTAGTAATGAAAGGGGATCTTGCCGGGAAGGTCGACGACGAACCGGGTCTTGTCGCCATGGTCCGCCACCCGCACACTGGCGACGGCCAAGCCAGAACCGGCGACAAGGAACCCGATAACCGCCAGGACAACACCGACGACACTCACAAGGCGTGTCAGCCAGCGGCTACGAACGCGCATCCCCTTGCCACCGGATAACCGCAAATTCAATACCTTAATGTCCCATTGTGCCGTCTCTACCGGACGCTCCAGGGTATACGCCGGACCCTGCCTGAAATTCAACAACAACCCCCTGCCAGAATCTTCGATTCGCCGATATTTCGATAGCGGCATAAAGAGCGTTGTCGAAACGGCTCCGCCCGGCTATTTTACTATTGTTCGAGCCTGACCGTCGATGCGTCGCCCGATTTTCGGGTGACGGCACAGTCGTCCGCTGTTGGCGCCTGATAAAAGCGACCCAACGTTTGGTGACGGTTGATCGTTTTGTTTCGTTTCGGTCTGGCAGAGAAGAATGGCTTTCTTGTTTCGTATTCTGGATTTAATGCCGGTTGAGATGCCCGATTGGTTCCTGTCATGACTGAGATCGTCCACCGCATCCACATGACCTTGGGACTTTGCGACGGCGCCACCGGCTTCGCTGTTGATGTCAACTGTCCGGGCGTGAGCGAAAGCTTCGTCAATGCGGCAGTGCCTTGGAGATATGGACTTTATGGTCAAGCGTATGTTGATCGATGCGACCCACCCCGAAGAGACGCGGGTGGTTGTCGTGAGTGGAACCCGGCTCGAAGAACTTGATGTCGAGTCATCGACAAAAAAACAACTAAAAGGTAATGTTTATCTAGCTAAGGTCGTTAGGGTTGAGCCGTCCTTGCAGGCAGCTTTTGTCGATTACGGCGGTAACCGTCACGGCTTCCTTGCTTTCAACGAAATCCATCCGGCTTACTACCAGATCCCCGAATCCGCCCGCCGCCGGCTGGTCGCCGAGCAACGGCGCGCCGATGCCGAGAACAACCGGGACGGCGACGGCGAGGACGAACGTGATGTCGAGACCCTTGGCGGCACCGATTCCGACGACGTGGAGGCAAGGCCCAGGTCGCGGCCGGTTCGGGAATACAAAATCCAGGAGGTCATCAAACGCCGCCAGATCCTCCTGATTCAGGTGGTGAAAGAGGAACGCGGCAACAAAGGCGCGTCGTTGACCTCCTTTCTGTCGCTGGCTGGCCGCTACTGCGTGCTGATGCCTAACGCGGCCAGGGGCGGCGGCGTCTCGCGCAAGATCGTCAGCGTCACGGATCGCCGCCGGCTCAAGTCCATGATGAGCGAATTCAATATCCCCGAGGGAATGGGCGTGATCCTGCGGACGGCGGGTGCCGAAAGGGCCAAGGCCGAAATCAAGCGCGACTACGAATACCTCATGAGAACCTGGGCCCAGATCCGGGATCTCACCGTGAATTCCTGTGCTCCCGCCCTGATTCATGAGGAAGCCAACCTTATCAAACGATCCATCCGCGATATCTACAGCCGGGACATCGATGAGATTATCGTCGATGGCGAGGAAGGCTACCGCCTCGCCAAAGACTTCATGAAAATGCTGACCCCCAGCCACGCCAAAAAGGTCCAGCGCTACAAGGACGAGGGGATGCCCCTGTTCCAGCGCTATCAGGTGTCGGCACAGCTTGATGCGATGCACAGCCCGGTGGTTCAACTCAAGTCGGGCGGCTATGTCGTGTTCAGCCAGACCGAAGCACTGGTGGCCATCGACGTGAACTCCGGCAAGGCCACCCGCGAGCGGCACATCGAAGAAACCGCCCTCAAAACCAACATCGAAGCCGCCGAGGAGATTGCCCGCCAGTTGCGGCTGCGCGACCTGGCCGGGCTGATCGTCATCGACTTCATCGACATGGAGGAGACCCGCAACAACCACGCGGTCGAGCGCCGGCTGAAGGAGGCGCTGAAGAACGACCGCGCCCGCATCCAGATCGGCCGCATCAGCGCCTTCGGGCTGCTGGAACTGTCGCGCCAACGCCTGCGACCGAGCCTGATGGAGACCAGCTTCGAGCCTTGCATTCACTGTGGCGGAACCGGTGTCGTCCGCTCGATCGAGTCCAGCGCGGTGCATGGGCTGCGGGCGATCGAGGAAGAGGGGGTGCGAAAACGCTCCAGCGAAATCACCGTCACCGCATCCACCGCCATCGTCCTGTATATCTTGAACCAGAAGCGTGCCGCGCTGGCGGAAATCGAGGCTCGTTACGGCCTCAAGGTGATTGCCGATGGCGACGATTCCTTGATCCCGCCCAATTTCCGTATCGACCGCATAAAAACTCTGCGCGAAGAAAACGACATCGAACCCATGCCGGAGCCGGTCCACGCCCCGCAGCGGCTCGAAGCCCCCCCCGAACGGCCCAAGACCAACACCATCCGCGACCCCGAGGTTCTGGCCGAACCGGAGCGCGAACCCGTGGACAAGCCCCCGGAAACAGCTCCTCAACCCGCCATGGCCCAGGTGAACCCGGGTGGCGACGAGGACGCCCCCGGCGAAAATGGAGACGCCGATGATGGTGGCCGCAAACGCCGCCGCCGCCGCCGCCGCCGGCTCGAGACCGCGCTGCAGGTAATCGGTGACCAGATGGACGATGATCTCGGTGTCGGTCTCGGTCGCGAAGAGGTGGCCGCGCGCCTGCAGCTCGTTCTTCAGGTCCTGATAGTTCTCGATGATGCCGTTGTGCACCACCGCCACCCGGCTGGCGTTGTCCAGGTGCGGATGGGCGTTGCGCTCCACCGGCAAGCCGTGCGTGGCCCAGCGGGTGTGGCCGATGCCCGAGACGGCCAGAAAATCCAGCCCCCCGGCCAAACGGTTTTCCAAATTGACCAGCTTGCCCTCGCTCTTGATCACCTGCAAAGCCGAACCCTGGATAAAC
>JADFXL010000294.1 GCA_015233585.1 Alphaproteobacteria bacterium
AGAGCACGTGCCATGTCATAACCATGGGCGATACACGGAGAGTAGGCGATGATGAGCGACGGTCCGTCATAGGACTCGGCGTCAAGGAAGGCACGAACGGTCTGGGTATCCTTGGCCCCAAAGGCCACCACGGCAACATAGACGTGGCCATAGCTGACCGCGATCATGCCGAGATCTTTCTTCCCCATGGAACGCCCGGCAATGGCGAACTTGGCCGAGGCACCGATCGGCGTCGCCTTGGACGCCTGTCCACCGGTGTTGGAGTAAACCTCGGTGTCCATGACCAGGATGTTGACGTTGCGGTCGGTGGACATGACATGATCCAGGCCGCCGTAACCGATATCGTAAGCCCAGCCGTCACCACCAACGATCCACACCGACTTCGGCACCAGATAATCGGCCACGTCGAGCAGACGACGTGCCAGATCATTGTCCATACCCGCCAGCCGCTGCTTCAGTTGGACCACCCGGTCGCGTTGAACGGCAATGGCCGCTTCTCCAGCGACGGGTTGCATCAGGCCCTCGACCAGCACACCGTCGAGCTTGTTCGCCAGAGTGGTCACCAGGGCCTTCGCCTGATTATTCAACTGATCGACCGCCACGCGCATCCCGAGACCGAATTCGGCATTGTCCTCGAACAGGGAATTGTTCCAGGTCGGACCACGGCCGTTGGCGTCGGTGGAGTAGGGAGGCATCGGCAGACTGCCGCCATAGATCGACGAGCACCCGGTCGCATTGGCGATGATGGCGCGATCCCCGAACAACTGGGTCATCAGCTTGACATAGGGCGTCTCGCCGCAGCCCACGCAGGCCCCCGAGAACGCGAACAGCGGCTCGAAAAGCTGGACCTGTTTGACGTTGAGCGGCACCTGATCCCTGGGCGCCTCGGGGCGGGTCAGGAAATAGGCAAACTGCTCCTGACCGGTTGCCCGAACTTCCTCGACCGGCCGCATCTCCAGCGACTTGCGCCGAGGGTTGGCCTTGTCCTTGCCGGGGCAGACTTCGACGCACAGCGTGCAGCCGGTGCAGTCGTCGGGGGAAACCGCCAGGAGATACTTGACGCCTTTGCCGAACTCATCGCCACGATAGTCCAGCGACTGGAACGATGCGGGCGGCGTGCCCATCTTGTCGGCCGGAACCGCCTTTACCCGAATAACCGCGTGCGGGCAAACGGCGGCGCACTTGTTGCACTGAATGCACAGCGCGGGATCCCACACCGGCACCTCGGACGCGATACGGCGCTTTTCGTGCCGGATCAGGTTGACCGGCCAACTGCCGTCGATGGGGAAGGCGCTGACCGGCAGGCTGTCGCCATAGCCGGCCATGATCGCCGCCGCCACCCGCTGGACGAATTCGGGGCTATCACCCGGAACCAGCGCGGGCCGGCCATGCGTGGCGGTCGGCTGGGCGGGAATGGGGATTTCAACCATGTGGGCCAGAGCGTCATCGACCACCTGATTGTTGCGCTTCACCGCCTCGGCGGCCCGGCGGCCATAGGACTTCTCGATGGCTTCCTTGATCTTGGCAACCGCGACCTCAACCGGGATATCCTTGGACAGGCCGAAGAAGCAGGTCTGCATGATGGTGTTGATACGCCGGCCCAGACCGCCTTTGAGGGCAAGGTGGGTGGCATCGACCATGTACATCTTGAGACGCTTGTCGATGGCGGTCTGCTGGGCTTCGCGGCGAAGCTGGTCCCACGCATCCTTCGCCGTGCCTGCCACGTTCAAAAGCACCGTGGCTCCCGGCGCGGCGTATCCCAGCACGTCCATGCGTTCCATCAGGGGGAAGTGATGGCAGGCGACGAAGCTGGCGCTGTTGGGACCAACCAGGTACGGCGCATGAATCGGTTCCCGGCCAAAGCGAAGATGGGAGACGGTGACCGCACCCGCCTTTTTGCTGTCGTAGACGAAGTAGGCCTGAACGTGACCGCCGGTTTCATGCTCGATGATCTTGGCCGAATTCTTGTTGGCACCCACGGTGCCGTCCGAACCCAGGCCAAAGAACACCGACTGCATCGTGCTGGCGGGAAGGACATCCAGGGACTCACCCAGCGCCAGGGAGGAATGGCTGACATCATCATTGATGCCGACGGTAAAGCGGCGCTTCGGGTGTGGCTTGGACAGTTCGTCGAACACGGCCTTGGCCATGGTCGGAGTGAATTCCTTCGACGACAGGCCATAACGCCCGCCGATGACCACCGGCTCGTTCGTGAAGCGGCGGTTGCCCAGCGCCCGGTCTTCGGCCAGAGCCGACACCACGTCGAGGTACAACGGCTCGCCCACGGCTCCCGGCTCCTTGGTGCGATCGAGAACGGCGATGGAGCGCACCGAGGTCGGCAGGAGGGTGACAAAGTCGGCGATGGCGAACGGCCGGAACAGGCGTACGGCCACGACGCCAACCTTCTCGCCCTTGCCATTCAGGTACTTGACGGTATCGCGAACCGTTTGCAGACCCGAACCCATGACGATGACGACCCGCTCGGCCTCAGGATGGCCAAAGTAGTCAAACAGGTGATAGGCGCGACCGGTCCGTGCCGCGAATCGGTCCATGGCGTCCTGAACCACGGCGGGGCAAGCGTCATAATAGGGCTGACACGCCTCACGCATCTGGAAGAAAACGTCGGGATTCTGGTTGGTGCCGCGCAGTACCGGATGATCGGGGCACATGGCGCGGGCGCGATGCTCGGTGATGGTTTTCTCGTCCAGCATCGACACGATATCGTCGTTGGACAGCGGGTGGATGTCGATCAGTTCGTGGGAAGTGCGGAAGCCGTCGAAGAAATGCAGGAACGGCACCCGCGCCTTCAGCGTCGCCGCATGGGCGATGGCGGCCAGATCGTGAGCCTCCTGCACCGAATTGGAGCACAGCATGGCGAAACCGGTCTGGCGGCAGGCCATGACGTCGGAATGGTCGCCGAAGATCGACAGGGCATGGGTGGCCACGGTGCGGGCCGAGACGTGCATGGTGAAGCTCGTCAACTCGCCGGCGATCTTGTACATGTTGGGGATCATCAGCAGCAGACCCTGCGACGCCGTGAAGGTCGTCGACAACGTCCCGGCCTGAAGCGCGCCATGGACCGCCCCGGCGGCGCCGCCTTCGGACTGCATGGCAATGACCTGCGGCACATCGCCCCACAGATTGGGAGCTTTCCCCGCAGCCCACTCATCGGCCAGTTCTCCCATCGGCGAAGCCGGGGTGATTGGGTAAATCGCGATAACTTCGCTACAACGATAGGCAACAGATGTCGCGGCTTCGTTACCGTCGACGAAACTCTTTGACGATGGTTCACCCATGGATACCATTCCCCTATGATGTTCTTGGCCGAGTCAAGACGCTGGTTGGCTAGGGCTGACGCCCTATCTGTGTATATGAGTATATCGTGTCGATTAGAAGGATCAACCGAATCGTTGGCGGA
>JADFXL010000295.1 GCA_015233585.1 Alphaproteobacteria bacterium
TCCATGCCAGTATGCACCACGGGTGTCAGTCGGCGGGCGTGCGGGAGATCCGCTTTCATCACAACGACATGAACCACCTGGAACACCTGCTGGCCGCCCAGGCAGGCAAACCAGGAATCCGCTTCATTCTCACCGAGTCGGTTTTCAGCATGGACGGAGACCGCGCCGACCTAGCCGGACTGGTGGAACTGGCCCAGCGCCACGATGCCTTTCTTTATGTGGACGAGGCCCACGCTACCGGGGTGCTCGGCCCCAGGGGTATGGGGCTGGCGGGAGCGTTTCCCGGCCGTGTCGATCTGGTCATGGGCACATTCAGCAAGGCTCTGGGCGGATTCGGAGCCTATGTCGCCTGTTCGCGGCGCCTCGCCGGCTATCTGGTCAACCGCTGCGCCGGTTTCATCTACTCGACCGCCTTGCCGCCCGCCGTCCTGGGAGCCATGGATGCGGCGCTCGACCTTGTACCTACGCTGGAGGCCGAGCGCGCCCACCTGCACGCCAACGCCGACCGTCTGCGTGTGGCCCTGGCGGACCTCGGCGTCGACACCGGCGATTCCACCACGCAGATTGTTCCCGCCATGGTCGGCGACGCCGGCCGGGCGTTGGCCATCAGCCGCGCCCTGGAAGCCGAAGGCATCCTTGGTATTGCCATCCGCCCACCTACGGTGCCAAACGGAACCAGCCGGATTCGCTTTGCCGTCAGCGCCGAACATGGCGTGGCCGAGATGGATCGACTAGTGGCGGGGTTACCTCGGATTGTTGAGACGTGAGAGATATTTGAGGCGATGCCCCAGCCTCCCTTCTTTTTCAATATAAAATGTAATTGCCCAGGCAACCCTGATGTCAGGCAAACACTTATTCATGATAATTAACCGAAAGTGGTAAGAACGAGGGCCTGAGGCCCTCGCGCTCCCCATTTATCTTATTAACGGGGAGCGTGAGGGGCCAAGGCCCCTCGCATCTTTATCTTCTGATTGATTTTCCATCATAGATATTTTCTGATTTATGGGGTTCAGGGCGCGTTCGTATACGAACGCCCCCGAGCAGGTGTGGGCGATAGCCTACCTCTGGCCTCAGTCCCCTCAATCGCTTATCCTGTCCCCATGACAATCACCACGCCCCTCTACGATCGGCCGAAGGCGGGATCCCCGGTGGATTTCCGGCTGGTGTCGGATTATCAACCAGCGGGCGACCAGCCCCATGCCATCGAGGAACTGCTGGCCGGCGTGACGCGGGGCGAGCGCGACCAGGTGCTGTTAGGAGTCACTGGCTCTGGCAAGACCTTCACCATGGCCCAGGTTATCCAGCGCAGCCGCCGCCCGGCCCTGGTAATGGCGCACAACAAAACCCTGGCCGCCCAGCTTTACGGGGAGATGAGAGCGTTCTTTCCCGATAATGCGGTGGAGTATTTCGTTTCCTACTACGACTATTACCAGCCGGAAGCCTACGTTCCCCGCACCGACACCTATATCGAAAAAGACTCGGCCATCAACGAGCAGATCGACCGTCTGCGCCACTCGGCGACGCGGGCGCTGTTGGAGCGGCGGGATGTCATCATCGTGGCTTCGGTGTCCTGTATCTATGGCCTGGGGTCGGTGGAGTCTTATGCCCGCATGACGGTACCGGTGACGACCGGCGATGTTATCGACCGCGATACCCTTCTCAAGAAATTCGTCGAGCTTCAATACCGGCGCAACGACATCGCCTTTACCCGTGGCGCATTCCGGGTGCGCGGAGACGGGATCGAGTTGTTCCCCACGCACTACGAGGACCGCGCCTGGCGCATCAGCCTGTTCGGCGACGAGGTAGAGGGCATCTTTGAATTTGATCCGCTCACCGGCGACAAGACCGCCAAACTTGACCGTATCGTCGTCTATCCCAACAGCCACTACGTCACTCCGAGACCCGCGCTGTCCCAGGCCATCAAAAGCATTCGCGGAGAACTGAAACTCCGGCTCGACGAACTGGTGGCAGCGGGGCAGCTCCTGGCAGCCGAACGCCTGCAACAGCGCACTCAGTTTGACCTGGAAATGCTGGAAACCACCGGCCATTGCAAGGGGATCGAAAACTATTCCCGCTACCTGACCGGGCGGCGTCCCGGCGAGCCGCCACCGACCCTGTTCGAATATCTGCCCGAAGACGCGCTGGTGTTCGTGGATGAAAGTCACGTCACCGTACCGCAGATCGGCGGGATGTACCGGGGGGACTTCGTCCGCAAGTCCACTTTGAGCGAATATGGCTTTCGTCTGCCAAGCTGCCTCGACAACCGCCCGCTCAAATTCGAGGAATGGGAGGTCATGCGGCCCCAGACCGTATTCGTCTCCGCCACCCCCGGCCCCTGGGAACTGGAGCGTACCGGAGGGGTGTTCGTTGAACAGGTGATCCGTCCCACGGGTTTGATCGACCCGGTATGCACGATCCGTCCGGTGGAACACCAGGTCGACGACCTCCTGGCCGAATGCAGGGACGCCGCCCGCCTGGGCCAGCGGGTGCTGGTCACCACACTCACCAAACGCATGTCCGAGGATCTGACCGAATACTTGAGCGAACAGGGGGTGCGGGTGCGTTATATGCACTCGGATATTGACACCATCGAGCGCATCGAGATCGTGCGCGACCTGCGGCGGGGTGTTTTCGATGTGCTGGTCGGCATCAACCTGTTACGTGAGGGACTGGATATTCCTGAATGCGCCCTGGTTGCCATTCTGGATGCCGACAAGGAAGGCTTCCTGCGTTCCACGACTTCGCTCATCCAGACCATCGGCCGCGCCGCCCGCCATGTCGAGGGCCGGGTCATTCTGTACGCCGACACCAGGACCAACTCCCTCACCCGCGCCACCGAGGAAACCGATCGACGCCGCGAGAAACAGCAGAAATACAACGCCGTCAACGGCATCACCCCGGAAAGCATCAAGTCCCGCATCGCCGACGTGTTGGCAACCGTCTACGAGCAGGACTACCTTACCGTCCCCGCCTTTGATGCCGACATGCCGCACCGCATGGGCCACAATCTGGAAACCACGCTGGCCGAGCTGGATAAACGGATGCGAGGCGCCGCCGCCAATCTGGAGTTCGAGGAAGCCGCTCGTCTGCGCGATGAAATCCGCGGGCTGGAGGCTTTTGCTCTGAGCGATGGTGTGGCGACAGCACCGGCCCGGAGACTCGTCAAGCCGCCACGGCGGCGGTGAGGAGAAATACTCGGCAACGGCACGTTTGCGTGGCACCCGCCGGAACGGATGACACTAGCAGCCTGTCGGACTTAACAGGACGGCGGAGTGGTGCTAGAATCGGGGCAACGAGCTTTCCCCGCGCACGGAACTTTTCCGACATGAGCAACTTCCGCCCGATTGACCGCGACACTGGTTTTTTGCTGCCGCCCTCGGTTGACGAATGGCTTCCGGAGCGGCACTTGGCGC
>JADFXL010000296.1 GCA_015233585.1 Alphaproteobacteria bacterium
CCTCAGCGAAAGCGCCACCGCCTTGCAGCGTTTGCTCGTCGATGGCCATTTTCCGTCTGCCAATGACGTGATCGCGGATCGCGTGCGCCAGCTCATTCTGGGGCCGCAGGTGCTTTCCCGCAATCTCCCCGAGCTTGAAGAAGAAGCCTTCCGGTCGTTGCTGGCACGTCTGATCACACCGGACGGCATCCTGGGCGGCTCCGCCATGGCCGAGGCGTTGACATCCAGGTTTGGACGCCGCTTTTCCAATCAGGGCAAGACCGAGGGTACCGGCAAGGCTTTGTTCGGGTTGGCCGATATGTTGCGGGACCGGGCCTACCGGATCCGCTATCTGTTGATGATGGCGACCACCGAGACCGGGTCCGCGCATGTGGTCACCATCGGCCAGAGCCTCCTGGATATGATCAACGAAGCCCCGGACATCCACAATTTTTGCTATTACCGCCTGACTCCGATCAAAAAACTCACCATCATCACCGACCTGATGCGCCGGATTGGCGGGTCGGTGCTGGACGAACAATACACCGCCCCCATGCTCCACCGCCTTGACCAGCTTCTGGTCCTGTTTATCGAGCGGGACAAACTGGTGGAAAAGCTCGATGATCCCGGGCATCCCCTGAACCGCCGCGCCGTGCGTCTGGTCAAATTCTGCGGCTCCGGCGCATTGCTGGAGGGCGAGGCGCTGAACGTTGTCCGCAACCGCGTCATCGAACTGCTGCGCCGTCCCCGGTTTGTCGAGGAATTCACATCCGGGATCACGGATCCCAGGGAAAGCGAACGGACCATCCGTGAATTTCGTCAGCTTCTGGCCAATTCCGGCTTCTCCGCCCCATAGACTGGAACCAGGATTAACGATGACGACCATTCCCCCGGAATTGCGGACGTTGCCGCCCGTCACGCTGGTATTGGGCGGCGCGCGATCCGGCAAGAGCGCCCTTGCGGAAGTCATGGTTCTCAGTCATGGCCACCACCCCATCTACTTAGCCACCGCCGCCCCGGCCCCGGCGGAAGATGACGCCGAAATGAGCCAGCGCATCCTTCGTCACCAGGAGCGGCGCGGCACGGCCTGGACTACGATCGAGACGCCGCTGGCGGTTCCGGCCGTGCTGGAAACCGTACCCGCCGGAACGCCGGTGCTGATCGACTGTCTCACCTTTTGGTTGTCGAACCTGATGCTGGGGGGGCATGATATCGGCCAGCACACCGCCGCCCTGCTGGCCGCCCTGGCCGCGCCGCGCGGCCCCGTGGTGATGGTGAGCAATGAAGTCGGGCTGGGCATCGTGCCCGACAACGCCCTGGCGCGGGCTTTTCGCGATCATGCCGGGGAGCTTAACCAAATCGTGGCCGCACAGGCCCAGCGCGTGGTATTCGTCGCCGCCGGGCTGCCCCTGGTGCTCAAGAATGTTGTCGCTGCCCCTTTGGAGACACCATGAAAAAAGATTTTCACAAAATCCCTGTCACCGTCATCACCGGATTCCTGGGCGCGGGCAAAACCACGCTGGTCCGCCATTTGCTGGAAAACAATCACGGCCGGCGCATTGCGCTGATCATCAATGAATTTGGCGACATCGGCGTGGACCGGGAACTGTTGCGGGGATGCGGCACCGCCGGGTGCCAGGATGGCGATATCATCGAACTGGCCAACGGTTGCCTGTGCTGCACCGTCGCCGACGAGTTCATGCCGGTCATGGAGCAACTGGCGGGCCGCGCCGTGCCGCCTGACCACATCATCATCGAGACCTCCGGCCTCGCGCTGCCAAAGCCCCTCGTCAAGGCCTTCCACTGGCCGGAAATCCGCTCGCGCGTCACCGTTGACGGCGTGGTAGCGGTGATCGACGCCACCGCCGTCGAATCCGGGCGCTTTGAGGAGGCAACCGCCACCGCCGGGCCGGACCACGACAATCCGCTGGAGGAAGTCTTCACCGATCAGTTGCTATGTGCCGATATGGTGTTGCTGAACAAGGCCGATCTCCTGGACGAGACCGCCCTGACCAGGGTAGCGGCGGGGCTGACCCAGCGCCTGCGGGCCGGGGTCAAGATCATCGTCACCCAGCATGGGCGCATCGACCCCGATGTCCTGCTGGGCCAGGGCATGGCGGCCGAGGACGACGTGGCGGCGCGGCCCTCCCATCACGACGCCGAAAACGGCGAGCACGACCACGACGACTTCGAGAGTTTCGCCCTGACCCTGCCGGTGATTGGCGATCCGGCGGTGCTGGAGGTGCGCATGGTCGAAGCGGCGCGCCGCCATGACATCCTGCGCATCAAGGGCTTTCTCGATATTCCCGGCAAAGCCATGCGCCATGTGGTCCAGGGCGTCGGCACCCGTTTTCACCGCTATTACGATCGCCTGTGGAGCGCCGATGAGCACCGGCGCAGCGAACTGGTGGTGATCGGCCTGAAAGGACTGGACCGCGAAGGAATCACGGCAACGATAGCGGGGTGAGCCTGTTGCCGGTAAAACCAGCACCCGTTTCGTTTAATCCCGGATCGCACCGCCAGTCTGTCTTGATAAGATAACCGTCTTGATAAGATAAGGAGCCTTGCATGGTAACCATTCGTTCGTTTCTGGCATCTATCGCCTTGACCGCCTTCGCCGTTCCCGCTCTGGCAAACGATATCCACGCCGGAGACATCGTGATCTCGCATCCCTGGGCCAGAGCCTCCGCCGGCAAGGCCGGGAACAGCGCCGCCTACTTTGCCATCACGGATACCGGCAAATCTGCCGACCGTCTGGTCGACGCCGCAACCCCGGCGGCGGAGAGCGCCATGCTTCACCTGAGCATCATGGAGAACGGGGTGGCGAAGATGAAGATGCTGTCGGGTATCGACATCAAACCTGGGGAAGTGGTCGAACTGAAGCCCGGCGCTCTGCATGTCATGCTCGTTGGGCTGAAGGCGCCGCTGAAGGAGGGTGACCGATTCCCCATGACCCTGACGTTCCAGAAGGCCGGCGAGGTCAAGCTCGACGTTGAGATCCATGGTCCCGGTGCCAGTCATGCCGGTCATGCCGGCCATTGACAAGCGAGGCGGGTAAATCGGGCTGCCGCCCGACGCCCCCGAGCGGGTGTGAGCGGCAGCCCCTTTCTCACGTCCAGTTGCCCCAGATAGCCCCGACCAGAAGCATAATGCCAAACAACGCCCGGTAAACCACGAAAGTCCACGTCGAAAACCGCTCAAGAAAGTTCATCAGTCCCCAGACGGCCACAAACGAAGACAAACTGCCGACGACAAGGCCGAGACCCAGAATGGACCACGCCTCCAGCGACAAGCCCGCGTGGACCAGCGTCAACAGCTCCTTCAAACCGGCAAGTGCAATGGCGGGCAGGCCGATGAGAAAGGAAAAACGGGCAGCATCGCTCCGCTTGAGATTGAGGAAAAGGGCC
>JADFXL010000297.1 GCA_015233585.1 Alphaproteobacteria bacterium
GCTTCACCCCCCACCGGCAAGCCGCCGCAAGACGAGAATTTCCCCGTCGGATCCTGGCTGCTACCGGCGGCGACCCGGCCCGTCGTCGCGGCCTTCTACCGCGTCGCCCGCGCCGCCGATGACATTGCCGACGATCCCAAGCTGGCCTCTGGCGCCAAGCTCGCCCTGCTGGACGACGTCGACGCCGCATTGCTGGGCAACCCGGTGGAGGGACCACACGTCCCGCTGGCTAAAACCCTGCGGAAACACCTCCTGGCCGAAGAACGGTCGCTGGAGCAGCCGCGCCGGCTGCTGGAAGCCTTCCGCCGGGACGCCAGAAACGAACCAGCGCGCGACTGGGCCGACCTCATGGACTATTGCCAGATGTCGGCGGCGCCGGTGGGTCGTTTCCTGCTGGAACTCCACGACCAGAGCCACGACAGCTACTCCGCCTCCGACGCCCTGTGCGCGGCACTCCAGATTCTCAACCACATTCAGGATTGCGGCGACGACTATCACGCCATGAACCGGGTCTATGTCCCCGCCGACTGGCTGGCTGCGGTGGGACTGGACGCCCAATGTCTCGGCAAGGGCAAAGCCTCCCCCGGGTTGATGCGGGTGTTAAGCCAGATGCTCGACGGCGTGGATAACTTGCTGGTTGCCGCGCGCACGCTGCCGGGGGAGATCACCGCCCGTGGCCTGCGCATGGAAACGGCGGTCATCGTCTCCCTGGCCGAACGGCTGGCGGCCAAATTGCGGCGGCGCGATCCTCTGGCCCAAGCCATCGGCCTGGGCTGGACCGACTGGATGGTGCGACCAGTCATCGGCCTGATGCGCGGGGCCACAACCCGATGAGCGAGAACTGTCAGTTAAAGTCTGGCGGCTTGCGGCCATGACCCTTCACGTCATCGGGGCCGGAATGGCCGGGCTGGCTGCCGCCGTGCTGGCCGCCGGGCGCGGAGTGCCGGTGGTGATGTATGAATCCTCCGTCCGGGCGGGTGGACGGTGCCGTTCGTTCTTCGATCCGACTCTGGGCTGCGTGATCGACAATGGCACCCACCTGATTCTTGGCGCCAACAAAGGGGTGTTCGCCTACCTCAAGTCAATCGGCGCTTCCGGGTCGCTGACGCCCGCGCCAGCCGCGTTTCCCTTTATCGATCTGCCGAGCGGAGCCCGCTGGACCGTACGTCCCGGCAGTCTGGCCAGCCTGAACGGGACGGGGGCCCGGTGGCAGGATCTTGGGGGGCTTTTCCGTCTGTGGCGAGCTGCGCCAGAGGCCACCGTCGCCACCTGTTTCAACAACGCCAGCACCCTTTACGATCGCTTCTGGCATCCTCTGACGCTGGCGGCGCTGAACACCCCTCCCGAAGCCGCCGCCGCCCGGCTGTTGTGGCGGGTGACAACGGAAGCGTTGTTGCGCGGACCAGCGGCGGGACGGCCCTTTCTGGCACCCAATGGCCTGGAGGCGGCGCTGGTAACCCCGGCCATGACCTATCTCGCCGGACATGGTGCCGAAATCCGGTTTTCGGCGCTCTTGCGCGGCTTCAATTATGACGGCGAAGGCCGGGTTGCCGCGCTGCGGTTTGCCGGATCAACGGTAACGGTTCCCATGGGCGACAAGGTCGTGCTGGCCGTGCCGCCCTGGAGCGCCGCCACGATATTGCCCGGCCTCACCACGCCCAAGGACGTTCGCAGCATCGTCGGCGCCCATTATCGCCTTACGCCACCGCCGGATCTGCCGGGCGGCATGTTGGGCGTGACCGGCGGAACCGCCCAGTGGTTGTTCACGCGCGGTGATATCCTTTCGATCACGGTAAGCGCCGCCGACGAACTCGGTGCCCTGCCCGCCCCCCGGATCGCAGCCCAGCTATGGGCCGATGCGGCGTGCGCGCTCGGACGATCCCGTGAACCGCTGCCCCCCTACCGCGTCATCAAGGAACGCCGCGCCACCATCGCCCACACCCCATTCGAACTCGCCCGCCGCCCTCATGCTGGCGACGCCAAAGCGCCCAATCTGTGGCTGGCAGGAGACTGGACCGCCACCGGGCTGCCCTGCACCATCGACGGCGCCATCCGTTCGGGCACCACGGCGGCGGAACTGGCCCTTGCAACGCCTGCCAGGTTCTGAACCCGCCGGATGCAGGCCCTCACCCTTACCCTGTTTGCGGTTACTTATGCTGGTATGGCCACCGGCGGATTGCCCGGCCTCCAGGTGGATCGCGCCGGCATTGCCATTGTTGCGGCCATTGTCCTGTTCGCGGCTGGCGCGCTTGGACACACCGGCATCGCGGAGGTCATCGACTTCCCGACCCTGGGCGTGCTGTTCGGCCTGATGGTGCTGTCAGCCCAATTTGCCACCAGCGGCTTTTATGACTGGTGTTCGTCCCGCATCGCCCAGGCTCCGGGGTCACCGGCCAGGTTGCTGGTGGTCACCGTAGTTATCGCGGGCGGGTTGTCGGCGGTGCTTGCCAACGATGTGGTGGTGTTTGCGATGACGCCGTTGCTGTGCCGGGGTCTCGGCGCCCGGGGACTGGACCCGAGACCTTTTCTGATCGCGTTGGCAGCGGCCGCCAATGCCGGCTCCGCCGCCACCATCATCGGCAATCCCCAGAACATCCTGATCGGCCAGATCGGCCACCTCGATTTCTGGCGGTTCGTGGCGGTGTGTGGTATTCCGGCGCTGACAAGTCTCACCATCGTGGTTCTGGTCGTCTGGTGGGTATGGCGGCACAGGTGGTTTGTCCCACCCAGGGAGGAAGCCTGTCTGCCGCCCCTCGTGAACCGCAGGCAGGCCGGCAAGGCAGCCGCCGCAACCGCCATCCTGGTGGTCCTTCTCGCCACGCCCCTTCCGCACGAATCCAGTGTGCTGCTGGTGGCTGGCGCATTGCTGCTCAGTCGCACGGTAATGAGTCGCGACCTCCTGAGCCGGGTGGACTGGCCGTTGCTGGCCTTGTTCGCCGGCCTGTTCGTGGTCAACGGCGCGCTGACCACCACCGGCGCACCGGCGCGGGCCATCGCGTTCCTGGCCGAAGTTCACCTGTTACCCACCGCCCTTGCCGTCATGACCCCGCTGGCCCTGGTGGCGAGCAATACGGTCGGCAACGTGCCCACGGTCATTCTGTTGCTGGCGGTATGGCCGCAAGCCCCGACCGGCGCCCTGTACGCCTTGGCCCTGTTGTCGACCCTGGCGGGCAATCTGTTTTTGCCCGGCAGTCTTGCCAACCTGATTACCGCCGAACGCGCGGCCTCCGTGGGCTATCGGCTTGGCTTCGCCGATCACGCCCGTTGTGGGGTACCGATCACCTTGCTGTCGATGGGAATTGCCGTACCCTGGCTGTGGTGGAATGGGATATTGCCGCCGGGCT
>JADFXL010000298.1 GCA_015233585.1 Alphaproteobacteria bacterium
CCGTTACGGCCGAATCCGTGCCGGGGTTGATCGCGTCCGATGCCGAACCACTAGGCGAGGCCAGTACCGCCAGTCTGCTCGCCACCCTGGACGCCGTGCGTGCCCGTGCGGTTCAGGCCGGCCGGAACGTCATTCTCGATGGAGCCGGGGCCAGCGGTGCCGTGAGGAACGCATTGCCGGTCGCGGCGCCCCAGACGAGCGGAAAAAAGGGCCGCACCAAGGCGAGCAAGGAGCCTGCGATCGAGAAAAATGCAGAGGCGGACGCAGCCAGGGAAGCTTTGGCCGCTGCCGAAGCGCGGCTTAGGGATGCTCTGGCCGAATGCGCGGCGGCGTGGGACACAGAAGCCGCAGCGCAACGGCTTGCCGAAGAAAATCTGGCTCAGTTAAGGAACGCCAGGGCCAATCTGGATGCGGTTCGTGCCGATAGCACCCGTCGGTTCCGCGCCGCCGAGGAAGCCGAGTCCATGCTCAAGGCCACCAGAACGGAGTTGAAGGCGGCTCGTGCCGAGAATGCGAAACTGCTTGCAACGCAAGCCGACCTTGTTGCCGCATCTGAGGCCATTGAGGCGACGTTGCGCGGGGTCCGGCACGAGTTATCAAAGCTGAAGACCGATTATGAGGCTGCGCGTGGCGAACGGGACCGGCTGCAACAGCGATTCACAAACCTGTCACGAACCGCCATGCTCCCGTGGTCTTTGTGGTGGGGCGGCAAGTCCGGCAAGGAATAAGCGGGCGTGCCGCCCACATCCAAATGCGGGGCTGCCACCCTGACCCGCTTGGGGCCACAGGCCCCAAACCCCATTTTATTGGGATGAAACAAACGGGTTTCCAAAGGCCCCCGGCCTTCTGCCAGGGTGTGGGCAGAGCCCTCAGGGTTCAAATGCGATGGCTCTGGGCTGCGCCCAGGGCGGCGTTGACAAGACGGGTGTCCTCGTCGCCGCGACTACCGATGCCGAGGCTGGTCGAAACTCCCAGACATTGGCACCCGCTCGGCGCCGCCGCGCGGATGAAGCCAGCGGCGACGATGTGCTCGTGACGGGCGGAGATCGTCTTGGCGAAATGAATGTGCTGGACCGACTCGTCAAATATGTAGACCCGTTCCGCCCCACCATGATTGACGATAATGTATTTCATCGACATGAAGGAACTCTCAAAAATCAATTGAACAGCGCGTCAATATCGTCCTGACTGACGCCCCCGCCGTTCATCTGCGGGCCATTCAAAAGATCCTTGTCGGGGCGCTGATCGTCGGGAGCGTTAATCATCAGGTTGGAATCCCCGGTTCCCTGCTCAATTTCCCAGATCTTCATCATCGCATTGATATGCAATTCAATATATTTCAACGTGTTGATTACTTTGGTGATGCGCTGGCCGGTAAGATCCTGAAAGCCGCATGAAATCATGAGCTGGGTGGCGATATCTTCAAGCTCGGTCAGATTGGCTTCCATGTTGACGGTGTCGCCGGCCCCGCATTCCTGGCGCATCCGGCCAACGAGTTCCTGCATTTTCTCCGACTGTTCAAGAATTTCGGTCGTCGCCGTTTCGGTAGCCTCGACCACGGCGTCCAGCTCGTTGGACGCCATGATGATCTGGTCGTCGTCGGCGGAAGCCGGTCGCAGGGAGGCGATTTCGTTTCGGGTGATTTCAATGTGATGCATCATCTCGGTCAGTTCTTTTTTCAGCCCTCGCACTGAAAAAGATTCGACATCGACGATGGTTTTCGTGATTTGCACCACGCCAGCCAGATGTTCACCAACCGCATCCGAAACAATGTTCTTGATGCCTTCGGACAACGTTAGCAGTGCGGTCAGCACGTCCGCGTTGGTTACCTCATGCCCGGAGCCGCCGCGAGAATGCCCCGCCTGAGCCGAGTAACGGTGCGGCGTGCTGCTCTGAACACCACTACCTGTTTTGTAATCCTTGACCATTTTGCCTCAATGAACTGGCGCCACGACATACGGCATCTTAGCGTCGGAAGTACGCCATGTCGAATACATCCATCGGGCTGGATGACGCTATGCCAATTATGACATATCGTACCGATGGATGAAAAAATAGCGGATCGGACCCGCGTTTTTAACCGCATCAAAACGCTTGATACGCGCGTTTCGATGATTAAAATGTGCCCGTTGGTTCGAACCGTCTGTTCCTGTAGCAATGGACCTGGAGGATGCATATGGGTGATCTGGGTTATGGCGTGAATGTGAATACCTCAAAATCCGTCGAGATGTTGGAAAAATGGCTCGACAAGAATTGTGCTGGTAAATGGACGCTCCAGATTGATGATGTCAGCCCAGATCTCAAGAAAAAGAAAGTCTCCATCTTTTTTGAGGTAGCCGTCGAACGGGATGCCTTCAAAAAATATTACACAACGATTCCAGGTTGAAGGCCGTTGTCATTTTCCGACGATCACGGCAAATTATCCGGGGTCACGGGCGGTATTTCTTGCGCTGTCCGGAGTACTTTCTATAATGCGCGCCTTGCGTTTGTCGGCGGGAGAGGAACTTGCGGCCGTGAATCAGCCGGTGATCGGCATCATCATGGGGAGCCAATCGGACTGGGAGACCATGCGCCATGCCTCCCTTACCCTGACCACCCTGGGCGTTGACCATGAGACGCGGATCGTCTCGGCTCACCGCACCCCGCAGCGTCTTTATGACTACGCCACCACGGCCCGTGATCGTGGCTTGCAGGTCATCATTGCCGGGGCTGGCGGTGCCGCCCACCTGCCCGGCATGACCGCCGCGATGACCCTGCTGCCGGTCTTCGGTGTGCCTGTGGAATCAAAGACCTTGAAGGGCATGGACAGTCTGCTGTCGATCGTGCAGATGCCCGGTGGCGTGCCAGTCGGCACCCTGGCCATCGGTAAGGCTGGAGCCATCAACGCGGCCTTGCTCGCGGCTGCCGTGGTGGCGCTTGGCAATGACGACGTGGCGGCGGCCCTGAGTGCCTGGCGTGCCCGGCAGACAGAAACAGTGGCGGAATTCCCGGTGGACGAGAGGCTATAAATGAAACGTCGCGGCACGAACCGGCGGGCGGCAGCCCCGCTATCTCGTTAAGATGCTCCCCCACCCGCCCGCCGCTCCCCTCCCTCCCGGCAGCGTCATTGGCATCCTCGGCGGTGGTCAGCTTGGCCGCATGACGGCTCTGGCGGCGGCCCGGCTGGGATATCGCTGTCATGTCTACAGCCCGGAAGCCGGATCGCCCGCCGCCCAGGTTTCCGACGCCTCGACCATTGCCGACTATACCGATGCCGACGCTTTGCGCCGATTCGCCGCCAGCGTTGATGTGGTTACGTTTGAATTCGAGAACGTTCCCGTCGCCAGCCTCCAT
>JADFXL010000299.1:0-2211 GCA_015233585.1 Alphaproteobacteria bacterium
TTCGCGTTCGGCGTCTACCGGCAAGGCGTTTTCGCCGAACTCACGCCCCAGCACCGCCGCCAGCCGGGCCGAGCGGGCGCCGAACAGGTCACCGGACGTCGTCCCGACCCGCAGTACCGTGCGCTCGTCATCGATCAGGGTGAAGGCGATGCCGGGGTGGGCCATGGCCAGCCGCTCAACCACGTCGCGGACGTGAGCGGCTTCGGTCCGCACCGCCTTCAGGAATTTGAGCCGGGCCGGGGTCGCATAGAACAGATCCCGCACTTCGACGCGGCTCCCTGTGGTGAGCGCGGCAGGCGCCGGTTCACTGACGCGGCCGCCCTCGACCCGCAAGGTCCAGGCATCGGCGGCACCCCGCGCCCGGCTGGTCAGGGTCAGCCGTGAAACCGAGCCGATCGCCGGCAGAGCCTCGCCGCGAAAGCCGAGAAACCCGATGTTCAGCAAGTCGTCGTCGGGCAGTTTCGAGGTGGCGTGGCGCTCCACCGCCAGCGCCAGTTCCGGGGCGGTCATGCCCCGCCCATCGTCGGTTACGGCAATCCGCGTGCAACCGCCGTCCCCCAGGGCAATGTCGATCCGGGGGGCCCCGGCATCGACGGCGTTCTCGACCAGTTCCTTGACCACCGACGACGGACGTTCCACCACCTCGCCAGCGGCAATCTGGTTGACCAGGGTGGGGGGCAGCAGGCGAAGGATCATGACTTGTTCCATTTGTCCATGGCGCGGCGGTCGTGTTTGGTGGGACGGCCAGCGCCGGGGTCACGGGGTGCCGGTGGCGGAAGATAAGGGTCGGTGAGTCGAACCGGCGGCGCCGGCTCCTCATACAGCGTCTGCGCCTCCGGTGCGGGACCGCGCCGCGTCCCCAGTGCCACGACAACCACCGTGCGCCGCCAGTCCCCCAGACGCACGGCCACCACATCACCCGGATGGACGAGATGATGGGATTTTGCCACGGTGCGGCCCCCCACATCGACGAAGCCGCCTTCGCACAATTTCTGGGCCAGCGATCGCGATTTGCAGAATCGCGCGAACCACAGCCACTTGTCGAGTCGGAGGCCGTTTTCGGGCATGGCTATCGCGTTGCCGCAGCCAGTTCACCTACGGAGACGGGCAATTTATACCCTGACAAAATGCGGCTAAGATCGCCAAGATGCACTGACCAATAGGCATCCACGAATGGAATAACGACGTAACCCACGCGACCGGTTCGGGTATCCCGGACGACGTATATTTCCTCGTCGTCCAGCTCCGCCTCAACATAACGATCGGGCACCGGCTCCGCCGCCTCAATATATAGTACCCCACTGTCCTGGTCATATCGGAACGTCTTGGCAGACGACCGATACCAGGAGATTTTCGGCGAAAAGGCGATTAGGCATATTCCCCGAACACCGCCGCCTGCGACCACACGGTCGGCCCCTTGTCCCCAAGTTTTGTGGCCTTCAAGGCTGTAGTTACATATCCGCTTGGCGGGTGATTCAGACACAACACAGTTAGTGTAAACCATGGCTTACCCTCCGGGTTGGCGTCGCCCGTTGTCCGGGAATACCAATAAGAACCGGGAACCTTTTTCGATTCGCGAACGAGTCCGGGATCCCGCAGGCTTTTTTCGATCTGCTCAGGTGTCGGTCGGATGGAGAGCGGCTTGCCACGGCAGATGTGGCCATAATATGCCGCCTTTTTTAGATAGGCAATGTGGCCCATGGGGGTTGTTACATTCTCGAAGAATATGTCATCCGAAATCATGTCGCGGCAGGCGGTTCCCCGCGCCCCATGAATTGTTCAATTTCTTGCAGTTGACTGCCAAGGGCTTCAAGCAGCCTCCTAGCTGAAAAAAGACTCATGTAAATCGTGCACTCAGCAGACAATCCTGTATTTCCTGGACGCACAGCCTTTCCGAAAGTTAGCCTCATGTCATATTCAGTTGTAACGAGTGCAAATTTATTCGAGTAATATTCTGGAATTCCCTCCTTGAAGGCGTCGATCAATTCAGGTGCACTATTTTGGTCTTCATCCATTACGAACCCCTCCCTCCCGCTTTTCGCCCAATACGCGCTCAGATGGAATAGCTGGACCTTACCACCCGATACGGCGGCAGCCGCAATTCTGCTTCTGTTCCCTGACCCGGCTGGCTACGCAATTCCAGCGTGCCGTCGTGCAATTCGACCAAACTCTTGGCCAGGGCCAAACCCAGGCCAGGCCCCTCAAAGCGCC
>JADFXL010000299.1:2299-3319 GCA_015233585.1 Alphaproteobacteria bacterium
GCCACCGTGAGGACGAGTTCGTCGGACTTGTTTTCCTTGATCGAAACGGTGACCTGTCCGCCCGGTGGCGTGAACTTCAGGGCGTTGGACAACAGATTGAACAGGATCTGCTTGAACCGCCGCCGATCCACCCGCACGTTGGGCAGGCTCGGCGATATCTTGACGATAATTTCCAGGCCGTTGGTTTCCGCCTTGCCCCGCATCATGCGGACACACCCCGAGGCGAGTTCGCCGATGTCGATTTCCTCGATATCCAGCAGCAACTCCCCGCTGCCGATCTGGGAGGCTTCGAGAATATTGGTGATGAGATTGAGCAGGTGGCGTCCGGCTTCACCGATGCTGGCGGCGTAATCCTTGTAGTGCTTGTCACCAAGCGGCCCGAAGATCTCGGCTTCCAGCATGTCGGCGAAGCCGATTACCGCGTTCAGCGGTGTGCGCCGTTCATGGCTCATGCTGGCCAGAAAGTCGGATTTGGCATGGGAGGCCAACTCGGCGGCGTCCCTGGCTTCCAGCAATTGCGCCTCGACCGCCTGGCGCTGGTCGAGTTGTTCCCGGAACGCCATGCCATAGGCCATCAACATTTCCATGAACGGGGGCGAAGCCAGTCTGACGGCATTGGCCAGGGTGAGTCTGGGATTGCGCTCGGCCAGGGCCAGGAGCACCCCATCGTGCATGTCCGCGATTTCCTCCAGTGGAATTTCCCGCCGCAACGCCGACCGCCCCAGGTCCGCCGCCATGGCCAGAAAACGCTCCTCCTGGTGCAACACATAACTGCGCACCAGATCGGTGTAATAAGTGCGGAGGTACTGGTTCGCTTTCATGATCCCGTCATCAAGTGTTTCAAAGCTTGCGGGCCATGGAGAAGGAGACCGTCGTCTTCCCTGGCCGCGTGACGACGTGAAAATTATCGACCAGTCGCTTGGCGCCAAGGAGACCGCCACCCTGATCCCGGCCGGTATGGAATCCCGGTGTCATCGCCGATTCAAGATCGGCAATGCCGGGGCCGTTATCGATCACGGC
>JADFXL010000029.1 GCA_015233585.1 Alphaproteobacteria bacterium
GGCGTCGACAAGGAGGCGCTCTATTGGGAATCCATCAAGGATAGCAATAATTCCGCCTTTTATCAGGCGTATCTTGACCAATTCCCGAGTGGTGTGTTCGCCGGCCTCGCCCGCGCCAAGCTTGCCGCCATACCTACCAGCCGGACTGCTTCGCTGCCATCACCGCCGCCGCCGGCCACCCCGACCGCTCCTGTTGTGGTCAAGCCCGTTGTGGCACCAAGGGCGCTCGACCCTGCGTCGGTCCCGTATTTGTCCGAATCCCAAAAGGCCAGCCTCGGCGGTTACCTTGCCGCCGCATCACCAAAGGCGCTGGTGATCGGGAGCGCCGGACATTTCGCATGGGTCTCCAAAGGCAACACGGACTCAACCCGGGAGGACGTCCAGCGGCGGGCACTGGAGCGCTGCCAGTTCAGCAACCGGACCCCATGCGTCCTGTATTCCGTCGACGGCCTCCTCGTCGGGGCCAACGGAGCCGTCCCGCCGCCGACGCCCGTCACGTTGCGCATGTCAGGAGTCTTCGTAGCGGCAGACGTTCCTTTTGTCAGCCAAACCGCGCGCGATACCAAGATGCTGGAATACGCGGGGGCGTCCCCCCACAAGGCGCTCGCGATCCATATCAGCGGCGCCTGGACCTATGTCTCCAAGCGGAACACCGTCGAAGAGGCGAAGACCGACGCGCTGGAGCGCTGTGCCAAGCTCCGGAACCAGGGGTGCCTGATCTATGCCGCCGACGATGAGGTTGTCCTCAATGGTCGCGAAACCTCCAATGACGGCGTCGGCGCGAAAGCCGGTCGCGGGAAGGGGATCGGCGTGAGGGTGATCGAGGAGGATCAATAATGAATCGTTCCTTCATCTGATTTCCCTTATGGCAGCTCCAATGAACACGGCGATGATTGCGTCCAAGCCCCGATCTATAGAGTCGGCATCAATAACTAACCATTGACATGGCGGTGCGTATATGGCTATATAAGAGGGCGCTTCTCGCAATAATTCTTGATTTATATGCAGTGAATTGATTGATCCGGCATTTTTGACGCCATAGCTGGCGGCCAAGAATAACAATGTATTGGGCGGATTTTCCCAAGAGCTCACATTCTTTGCTTTCATGAATGACATACCTCACTCAAGAGCAAGCTGGAGACCGATAAAACCAAACGAAGGCATTGAAATGGATCAGAGGCCCATCGCCGAAGGACAGGAACGCCCGAAGCCCCTGTCGAGCGGCCCAGCTCGGATTGCGATCACTTATGCGGTGCTGGCTGCGACGTGGATTCTGGCTTCCGATCGGATCGTCGGGCTGATTGCCGAGACCCCCAAGCAAATAATCATTCTTAGCACAGGCAAAGGGTGGGCCTTCGTCGCGTTGACCACCTTTATTCTCTATGAATTAATAAAACGCATGGTCAGGAATCTTACCGCCATGCACTCCGCAATTGCCAGCGAGCAGGCGGCCAAACTGCAGGCCTTGAAACTGCTGGAGGTTGTCAGCGAAAGATCCCCAGATGCCATATACGTTAAAGATACCGCGGGCCGCTACTTACTCTTCAACCGTGAGGCCGGCCGGTTTATTGGAAGGGACAGCGCGGACGTGATCGGACTGGACGATCGCGCCATCCTTCCGCCCGGTGAGGCGGAGGCGCTGATGGAGGCGGACCGCCGCCTCGTGGACCAGGGAGAAATCCGCACTTTCGAGGAGGTGATGACCACCCGGTCGGGATCGCAGACCTTTTTGACCACAAAGGGCCCCCTTTACGACGACCACCATCGCCTGCTTGGCCTGTTCGGGATCGCCCGTGACATTACCGAGCGCAAACGGGCCGAGGTCGCGCTGAAGATCGCCAAGGCCGCTGCCGAGCAGGCCAGCGAAGCCAAAACCCGGTTTCTGGGCTCTGTGAGCCACGATCTTCGCCAGCCCCTGCAAGCGCAGCGGTTCCTTTTGTTCAACGTCGCTCAAAATGCCGAGAGCCCGGCTCAGGTTAGAGCTTGCGCACAGATGGAAAAGAACCTTGATGCGACCGAAACCCTGTTATCGCGGCTGATGGACTTCGCAGCTTTGGAGTCTGGAAACGTTCCAGTGAGGCGCGAAGTCTTCCGCCTCGACCAACTCGTCCGGGACATCATCCATGAGTACAAGGAGGACGCCGTCAAGAAAGGTCTGGCAATCAAACAACGGTTTCGACCCTGCTGGACCGACAGCGATCCGGTTCTGCTGGGACGGATCATCCGCAACCTGATCAGCAATGCACTCCGCTACACGGACCGGGGGGGCATTCTCGTCGGCATCCGGCACCGCGGCCCCACACACAGAATCGAAATCTGGGACACCGGTAAAGGCATCACGCCCGACCATCAGCAGGTCATCTTCGAGGAGTTCCGTCAACTCGACAATCCCGAGCGCAATCGCACCAAGGGGTATGGCCTAGGCCTGGCCATCGTGGCGAAGACCGCCGAGGTACTGGGCCATGCGTTGTTCCTGCGCTCGGTGGTCGGTCGCGGCTCTGTGTTCGCCACTGAGGTGCCTCAATCCAAAGGACCGGACCGGCCCAAAGGACCGGACCGGCCCCTGGCAACCGAGAGCGCCGAGAGCGCTGTGCCCGGCCAGTCGGCCACCATCCTCGTGGTCGAAGACGACCCGATGCAGGCGGACGCCATGGAAGCCATTTTCTCGCGTTACGGCTTCCGCGTCGCGATCGCACATGACGCCGCAGGAGCCATGGTTGCCCTACCGCACCACCCTGATCTCATCATCAGCGACTATCGCCTGCCCGGACGGCAGACCGGGGTGGACGTTGTCGCGTCCCTTCGGCAGGCAAACGCCCGACCGATCCCGGCGATCATCATAACCGGCGACACACAGGCCAAGGTTGCCCTGGAAGCCGCAAGAGCAGGTTGCGAGATCGTTCACAAGCCATGCACGGCAGCCGTGCTCCTTGCCGCCATCGCCCGGGCTTTGCCGACTCATTCCCGTCAGCCGATCGGGTCTGGGCCTGCCGGTCAACCGCACCAGGGGGCCCTTCCTTTGCCGAGTTCGGACGCGAGTTGATCGTCGAGCGGGTTCAAACGCCAGATCGAGGTCCCCTGCGACGGGTTGCTACCGTCCGCATCACGGCAGCCGCCGATACTGGATTCCGGCTTTTTCGGACGTGTCGGGATCGTCGCCAACGATAATGTCTTCCGTGCCGGCCAGGACCATGGACGATTGGGTCAGTGTCACCATTTCGCTGCCACTGACCCGAACCGGAGTGCCGCTCCTGCTTTGTTTCCCGGTCGGTCTGGCCCTTCGAGGCCGGGATGCAATTCGAACTCGGCACCGGCCACACGGCCGGCGTCGTAGGCGTCGCTCAGCACGGTCGGAGCGCGGACGGCTTTGGGCCGGACGATGCGCCGGATGGGACCGTTCACTCTGTCCGACCTGATCATTCATGCCAGCACCGAGGATACGCCGGTCGATGAGGATGACCCGACCCCGATCCGGAAGATGAGTTGTTGACCCCCGCCAAATCGGGCGGCGGCTCGCCGGCCGGAGATGTGAGCGTTCCCGACGTGACCGGCCCCCCTGAAGCGGCCAGCGCCAGCGCTGCCGCCGTGTCGGCCAATCCGGCACTCGCCGAGACCGACGCGATCGACGCGCTGATCGCCGAGCAGCTCCAGGACTGGCAGCCGTTGGTCCAGCCAGTGCTTGACGCGGCGCGCGAGCTGCGCCAGCGTTGCGGCAGTGACGCTGAGATGCTGGTGCGCCTGCCCGAGGTGATATCAAAAATGAACATGGAACCGCTCGCCGCCGCGATGTCAAAGGCCATGTTCGCGTCCTATCTCGCCGGCATGGCCGGAACCGAGCTGGTCCTGGTTGGACCGCTGGCAGGGCTGGCACGCGACCGGCTTCACGGTTGCCAAATCCGCTGGCTTTGACATCCTGAGCGATATCCACGCCGCGATGCTGGCGGCTCTTCAGGATGGCACCGGCCAGCGGGAGTTTGACCAGCGGCTGATCCCGATCCTGCAGCGCAAGGGCTGGTGGGGCCGGCAGTTGGTTGTCGATCCGGCCAATCCGGAGGCCGGGCCGCAGTTGGTCCAGCTCGGTTCGTTGCGCCGGCTGAAGGTGATCTTCGACACCAATCTGCGCATGGCTTACGCCGCCGGCCGCTGGGAGCAAATTCAGCGTGTCAAAACGGGGATGCCCTATCTGCGCTATGTCGCGGTGCTCGATAGCAAGACCCGGCCCGAGCACCGGCATTGGCACGGCACCATCCTACCGGTCGATCATTCGTGGTGGGGCACTCATTTTCCGCCCAACGGCTGGTTTTGCCGTTGTTCGGTGATGCAGCTCAGTGCCAATGACATCGAACGCTATGGCTGGACGGTGTCGGACGGGTCGCCCGTAGAGCCCGAGCCGCCCAAGATATTTACCAATCCCCGCACGGGCGAAGTCAGCGAAGTGCCGTACGGCATCGACCCTGGCTTCGCCTACAATCCAGGCAAAGCCGCCGAACGCCCGCCCGGTGGTTCGGTCAGCGGGCCGGGCCCCCGCCACGCCGACCGCCTCAGATCCCGGCGCGGTCGAAGACTTGGTGAGTGCCACGTTCCCGCAACGGGTGGCCCGCGCGGCCACCGCCAAATGGGTGTCGGCCCCGCCGCCGTTGGCGGCAGCCGCGGAGGCCGATAGCGGTTACATGGCGTCAGCGTTGCAAGAGGCTTTGCAGGATGGGCCGATGACTTGGCGAGCGGCCGGCTTGCGCCGATCGGCGACCAGCGCGTGGTGGGGGCGCTGTCGCAGCCGGTGCTCGACTTCCTGGCCGAAAACGCCACTACGGCCGAGAGCGGCGCCGTCACAATCACCGACAAGGTGCTGCTGCACATGATGCGTGAGGCCAAGACCTCGCGTGGCGCGGCGCTGCCGGTGGAGGATATCCGCCGCCTGCCGGAACTCATCGGCGATGCCGCCCGGACGTATTGGGATGCCCAGGACCCAGCCCTACTCTACATCTACGATGCTGGGTCGTCGGTGGGAAAACTGGTGGTTCGGGTTGGCTTTTTCGACAAGGTCCGCCGCCAGACCGTGGTGACCAACGCGGCGCGCAATAGTCGGGGTGGAAGCCCCCCATCGAAAGCCCCTATGCGCCGGAAGTCCTTCCGGCGGGCAGCTTGGCGCGTGCCGTTTTAGGGTCTGCCTCGATCATCGCATCGGGGCACCATGACCGCGCTTCCTTTCGCCCGATGGCCGCATTCCCTTCGACTACAACCATCAGACGGTCTTTGCCTGCATCCATGGCGGCGAGGCACCGGCAGCCGGCTGGATCGTCGCAATGGAAGCGCGGGACGGGGCGATCTGGGCGCAAGTCGAATGGAACGCGCGCGGCCAGCAAGCTCTCGCCGGCCTTCCTCGACGACAAAAAAACCGGCGAGGTCTTGAAAATCACCAGCGTCGGCCTGGTCAACAACCCGGCGATCCCCACGCTCCCCGCCGTTGCTAGTCAATCCGGAGGTTTTATGGAAGAGCTACTCAACTCGCTACGGAAGGCGCTCGGCCTGGGCGAGGTCGACATCCACGCCACCGCCCAGGGCCGGGTTATCCCGGCCGGCAAGACCAAGCCGGTGGCGCCGTCGGAGAGCGCCAGCGTCGCCGCGATCCGGGTGCGCGACGGCGACCGGGTGGCCGAGGGCCAGACCCTGGTCGAACTCGACCGCACCTCCTCCGTCGCGGAGGTGCGCCGCCTGGAGCGCGAACGTTGGGAACAGGAGCTGATTGCCGCTCGCCTGCGCGCCTTGCTGGACGGGCGCGAGCGGCTGGACCTGCCGGCCGGACTGACCGTGCCGCCGCCGCTGGCCGTGGTGCACGAGGCCCAGTTGCGGCACAAGCTGGCCGACCATCGCTTCACCATCGGCGCGCTGGAGCGCGAGCGCGAGCAGCGGCAGGCCGACGCGCACGGCGCCGAGGCCGAACTGGCCCGCCTGGAAAAGACGGTGCCGCTGCTGGAGGAGCGGGTCGGCGCCAAGGACGCGCTGGCCCGCAAGGGCTTCGGCACCCGCAACGACTATCTCGCGCTGGCCCAGGACCTGGTCGACCGCCAGCAGCAACTGATCACTGCCCGCCACAGGTTGACGGAAACCCGGGCCGCCATCGCCGCGGTCGGCCAGCGGCTGGCCCAGGCCGAGGCCCAGTTCCGGGCCGATGCGCTGACCCAGCAGGCCGACGCCGAGCAAAAGGCCGCCTCGCTCGCCCAGGAGCTGGCCAAGGCCGAACAGCGCGACCGCCTGTTGCGCTTGACCGCGCCGGTGGCCGGGGTGGTCCAGCAGTTGACCGTGAACGCCCCCGGGGCCGTGGTCGCCCAGGGCCAGCCGGTGCTGATGATCGTGCCCGAGGGCGATGGCATTGCGATCGAGGCCGCGCTTCAGAACAAGGATGTCGGCTACGTCCGTCCGGGCCAGCCGGTGGAGATCAAGGTTGAGAGCTTTCCCTTCACCCGCTACGGCACCGTGCCCGGTGAGGTCGCGGTCGTGTCGGGCGACACCGTGCAGACCGCCGATTCCGATCCCACGCGCAAGCCGGCCGCCGCCAGCGACCCCGCCAGCACCGGAACAAGCCGTGACAGCCTGGGCCCGGTCTATGCCGTGCGCATCAAGCCCTTGCGCGCCACCCTGCGCGTGGAGGGCCGCGACGAACCGCTCACCCCCGGCATGGCGGTCACGGCCGAGATCAAGACCGGCAAGCGCAGGTTGATCGAATACATCCTCGACCCGGTGATGCGCTATCAGGCCGAGAGCTTGAGGGAGAGGTGACTGATGGCGTTGATTGCATAGTTTTCAGCTTGGAGCAATTATTGGTGGCGGTTTATGGCCGTTACCGAAAATACATTTGTATTATATTGCAGGTAATTTCCGAATATTGGGGAAGGTATGGTTATGTGACTTCCATAAAGTGATGGATTGCTCATTGACTCTGTCGACGCGATCGTGTACTAAGTGAGCATATTTGTTTCCTGTCCATGCCAGGGTGTAGCAACGACAGTGAGATTGCGATCTCGACAGGGGACGGCCGAGAACTCGTGGTCGTATGAAGGTTTCGCTCGGCGGCGGGCAACATGATGGAGATGGTTGAGCCTAGCCAAGGTGTAACAAATGAAGGATAAGCCTGATACATCATCAGATCAGCCTGCGCAAGATGACCGCTTGGTCGCGCATGAGGTGAGGGCGACGTAGTCATGACGGTTACGTTCGGCAGCTTACGTGATTTGCGGCGGGGGGCAGCGCTCGGTCTTTGCTTGATCGTTCTCGCCTGCCTGTTGTTTGCGGCCGCGTCGAGTGCCCAGGCCGATGACCGCGGCACGCCGCCGGGATTGCCGATGGACCAGGCCGCCGCAGGCGCCGGGGTTGCGGTCGGCAACATCCACGGCGTCAGGCTTAGGATTCCCAACTACTATCTCGCTTCCGGCCTTCAATACAAAGGTGAAGAGCCTTTGATGATGACGCCGCGGACGTTCACGCCGACTTTCGAGAGCGAGATAGAATATATTGGCGTCCGTCTCCGCGTCTCGAACCTGCAGCCGATCCGGACAGCGCAGGACAGGGAAGACTATGCCCGATCACGGCACACCTTACACCCCTTCATATACGAAACCTGGATGACAATCAGTTACTCACAGAGGAACTACGGGGGCGGAAGCCGCCGTGGCCAGGTCGAGAACTGGGAAAGAGACGGTTCGCGCCGGGGCCCATTTGTCCGTCATCCTGAACTCGTCAACGGCCTTATCTTCATGGAATCGACTCAGCCGGTAGTCCAGCCAGGTCGCGCCTACCAAAATGGAAAGCAGGACTATTATTACGACGAGTCTATGGCAACGTTCATATCATGCGAGATGCGGCGGCAGTCGGTACCGCCCTTCGCATACTACAACTCCTGTAACCACTACTTTGATATTCCAGAGATCGGCGTTGAGGCCGAGGCGATATATACCACGAATGATCTGCCACGTTGGCGGGAGATCGAGGCGAGGGCTCGCGAACTTCTTCAATCCTTCATCGTTCACTGACAGGGGGAACCAATGGCAACGGCCTTCACCGGTGCGCAGCTCAGCGATATGCTCGCCACCCTGGACCAGAATCTGGCATCCGCTGCAGATAAACGGCAGGTGCTGGCAGATTTTTACTCAGACATGTTCAACAATCAAGGCTACAGGTACGCGAACCTCGGCTACGGCCTAGTCACCGGAACGTCGCAAACCGGACAACTGGCGCTTAACTATATGAAGGCCAGCGCTCAGGCCCAGGGCAATACTATTTCTGAGGACGACATTACAAATCTCGAAGTGAGTATGGCAAATGGTTGGCTGGGCGCTCTAAAGGATGCTGCTGATAATAATACCGTCGATCACACAGTGTCGGCCGATCTCGGTTTCGTCACCACAGAACAGTTCCACGCCAAGGCATTGGAAGGCGTTGGCCTCACAGCCGACGCCTGGACGCTTGAGTCAGTTGGAAAGATACTTGGCCCCGATAATATCAACAGGGCTTGGAGCGATGTGCTTGGTGCACAGGGCAATATTGCCTTGGAGGCGCTGGTCGGCGGGGAAATCGCCTCCGATGTCTGGGCTTGCTCGTTGGTCTGTAGTGACACGACCACAGTGGCCTTGGCAAGGGACTGGCTGCAAAACGCCTTCTTCAACGGCTCCCCCGTCAGTCTCGCTGAAGGGGGAGCGACAGCCATAGCAGGAAAAGAGAAAGCGGACATATATTTCCTCAATAACCTTTTCAAAGATATCGGCGTGCCATTAAACGGTAACACAAATGGCTACCTAACGGGAGTCAGACTTATTAGTGACGATCTCGTAACAAATGTAGTCGAAGGAGTAGATTGGGTAAGTTCGGCAGCGAGCGCGGCGCTCAACGATTTATCGTCGTTTGCGCAACACCTTAATCTTGATTATCTGTCGCCCCCAGCGCTCGGTGGCGGTTCTCCCGACCAGCCTGACGACCAGCAGCCTCCATCCCCTCAGACTCCAGCCCCCTACATCCCGCCGGACGAAGGCAACATGGGAGGGGCTGGGCAAATGCTGTCGCCGCTGGTGCTGGACCTGGACGGCGATGGTGTCGAGTTGCGGTCCCTGGCGAACTCGACCGCCTTTTTCGATCTCAATGTCGACGGCATGGCCGAGCGGACCGGTTGGGTCAGCGCGGACGACGGGTTGCTGGCACTCGATCGCAACGGCAACGGCCGGATCGACAACAACAGCGAGCTGTTCGGCAGCGGAACGACCGATGGCTTCGTCTTTCTCCAGGCGCTCGACAGCAATGGCGACGGGGTAATCGACGCCAATGACGCTCAATTCGCCAACCTCAAAGTGTGGCGGGATGCGAACCAGGATGGCGTTTCCCAGGCTTCGGAGCTGCACGGTCTCGCTGAACTCGGCATTGCCAGCCTGAGCCTGGGTGTCACGCCCACCGACCAGATGCTGGAGGGCAACCGGATCAGTTCGATCAGTTCCTACACCCGAACCGACGGCACCAGTGCCGCCGTGGTGGATGCCTGGTTCGCCACCGATCAGGTCAATACCAAATATGCCGGCGACGTTACGTTCGACCCCCTGGTTTACCTTCTGCCCAATGCCCGCGGCTATGGCACACTCGCCAATCTCCGGATATCCATGAGCCAGGATTCGACGCTCCGTGACATGGTGGGGTCCCTCACCTACGACACGCTCTCCAACGCCTCGACCTTCGACGACCGGGTTGCCGATATCATGTATCGCTGGGCCGGGGTGGAGGATGTCGATCCGGGGAGCCGGGGGGCCTATGTCGATGCCCGGCAACTCGCTTTCCTGGAACGCTATTTCAACCAGCCGTTCGTGCAAGCCTCGGTCGGGGCCGACCCGCGCTGGAATGCGGGCGCGGTCCTGGAAGGGGTCTGGGATGATGTGTTCGCCGAGGTCAAGACGCGGCTGCTGGTTCAGGGGCCGTTGTCGCCGGCGCTGCCGGCGCTGACCTATGACCTCAACAGCGACCTGCTCGGCGGCAACGGCCTGTGGGCGGCGGTGGATGCGGCGGTGGCGGCGGCGCCGGCCGGCGCCGATACGGTCACGCTCACGAAATACTGGACCACGCTGGTCCCGGTGTTCGACACACTCCGCCAGTACATGCCCGGGAACGACGCCTATGACGACCTGCTGAGCGCCAGGATTCACGCTTCCGGTCTCGATCTCGACCTGACCCAATTGCGCGCGCCGGAGACCGTGCTGACCGGCACGGCCGGCAACGATCTGCTGATCGGCGGCCTGGGCGCCGACTGGCTGGACGGCGGCGCGGGGAATGATTCGTTGTCGGGTGGCGCCGGCAACGATCTCTATTTCATCGGCCGCGATTCGGGACAGGACAGGATCGACGACTGTGGCGGAAGCGCCGGCGACGTCATCCAGTTCGGCAGCGGCATCACCCAGGACGATATTACGCTCGGCCGCAGCGGCGCCGCCAACAGCGATCTGGTGATGTCGGTCGATGGCACCGACACGCGCGTGACCGTCCTCCGGCAGTTCGACGCGACGATTTTCAACCGCATCGAGGAAGTCCGGTTCGACGACAACTCGGTCTGGACCTATCAGGACCTGATGAACCGGTTCATGGCCGCCACCGCCGGCGACGACAGCCTTTATGGCGACGGCCAAGCCAACGTCCTGGATGGCGGCGCCGGCAACGATAGCCTGAACGGCGGTGGCGGCAACGACACCTTCGTGTTCGGTCGCGGCTACCCTGGAAGGCCGGGGCGGCAACGACACCTATGTCTTCGGCCGCGGCTATGGCCAGGACGTCGTCTCCGAACTGGGCGGCACCGCCGATCACCCCAATGTCCTCAGCCTCAATGCAGATGTTGCGCCCGCGGACGTGACTTTGCGCAGGGCCGGAAGCTCGATGAACGACCTCGTGCTGTCGATCGCAGGGACGGCCGATACCGTGACGGTCACCGGTCAGTTCTTCATCACGACATCCGGTGTGCAGCAGGTTCGGTTCGCGGACGGGACCGTCTGGGGTTATGCCGAGCTGCTCGCGATGGCGGACACGGGCACGTCGGGCGACGACACGTTGACCGGCGACGGCGGCGCCAACCTGCTGGACGGTGGAGCCGGCAACGACACGCTGGAGGGACGAGGCGGCGCCGATACCTATGTCTTCGGCCGCGGCTACGGCTGCGACGTGATCAACGACAACGCGGCGATCGCCAGCCAATCGGTGCTGAGCTTCAAGGCCGATACCGCGCCTGACGACATTATGATCTCGCGCGCGGGCAGTGATCTGGTGCTGGGCATCGCCGGCACGACCGACGCGGTAACAGTCAAGAACTATTTCCTCAACGCCTGGGACCGGCCGGCCGTGTCGTTCGCCGACGGCACTGTGTGGACCTTCGACTCCTTGATGGAGCGGATTCTGGCCGGCAGCGACGGGGCCGATACCCTGGTCGGGACGTCCGGCGTGAACATCCTCGACGGCGGGGCCGGCAACGACACCCTGGAAGGCCGTGGCGGCAACGACACCTTCGTGTTTGGCCGGGGCTATGGCCAGGATGTCGTCAACGAGGTCGACCTGATCAACAGTAACCGCCTCAATGTTCTTCAACTGAACGCAGGTGAGGCGCCCGACGTCAGTTCGCCCCGCAACGCATCCAGCGCAACCTTCGCTTTAAAATCCGCACTGTATCTTTTCCGTTTCCCACTCATCGGTTCGGTCTCAGGTCGAACCAAGCTTAAACCCCTGTCCGGGATTCCGGGGCCACCTCACCATTGTCCGGTGTGCAGTGTTCCTGGTTTATTCTCGCCGGATCTCGGCTCGATCCCGGCCGCTCCCTACCTCAGCGTCCCCGCCGGCCGCGCCGCGAAGCTGCGCCCACTGATCGAGCGCGCGGAGAACCGGTTGCGGGTCGGCATCGTCTGGTCGGGCAGCACCACCTTCAAGGCCAACCAGGATCGGGCAACGCCTCTGCGCGCCTTTCTGGACGCCTTCGCTCTGCCGGGTGTGCAGTTGTACAGCCTTCAGAAGGGACCGCCCGAGGCGAAACTCCGCGCCCTGCCGGCCGGTGCGTCGATCATCGACCTCGCGCCCGTGCTCGCCGACTTCGCCGATACCGCCGCCGCTATCGCGCAACTCGATCTGGTGATCATGACCGACAGCGCGGTCGCCCATCTGGCCGGTGCCATGGGGCGGCCGGTGTACGTGCTGCTCGGCCATGTCGCCTACTGGCTCTGGCTGCTCGACCGTACCGACAGCCCCTGGTACCCTTCCGTCCGCTTGTTCCGGCCCCGCGGCGAGGGCGACTGGGCCTATGTCTTCGACAGTGCTGCCACGGCCCTGTTGGCGATGGTGCCAAGCCGCTTCAGTCCGCCAAGATGCCCAGCATTTTCAGGCCCAGAATCAGCGCCCACAGCATGTCCCAGGTCGTCAGCAATCTGTAGCTGAAATGATATCGCGATTGTAGGCAGAACTAGGGCCTGTGGACATTCAGCGGCCCCACCTTATGTTGGATTTTCGATAAATATGACTATTCCCTTGTGACGGGAATATTGTTCTTGCCAGACTCCTCGGATTGCGATTCAAAGCTCCAGATTCAAGGGAGCCTATGATGAACCGCCGCAACCTGACCGACCACCAGTGGGAACTCCTCAAGGATATGATACCGGGAAGAGCCGGAGCCCCTGGGCGAACTGGGGTAGACAACCGCCTGTTCCTTGATGCCGTGCTATGGATGGCGCGAACAGGCGCTCCCTGGCGTGACTTACCAGGGCTGTTTGGTCATTGGAACACTGTGTGGAAGCGTTTTTCCCGATGGTCCAAAAAAAGTGCCTGGGAAATTATATTTGGTGTGTTGGCACAAAATGATCCCGATCTCGAATATGTTTCTATTGATGGAACCATCGTTCGAGCACACCAGCATTCGGCTGGTGGAAGAGGGGGGATGAAAAACAAGCGGTTGGTCGATCGAGGGGAGGATTGACGACAAAACTTCACGTTGCGGTCGATGCACATGGCAATCCTCTTCGAATTATTCTAACCCTAGGCCAGGATCATGGTAGTCAGAAAGCTGAAGCTCTCGTTTTTGATATCGCCACTGAAGCCGAAATCGCGGATAAAGCTTATGACACCAATGCCTTCCGCGATGAACTCGAGAACTGCGAGATTGCCGCCGTCATCCCATCAAAGGCCAATCGCGTGACCCCGATTCCCCACGACCGCGACCTCTATAAAGAGCGCCATCTGGTCGAATGCTTCTTTTGCAAGATCAAAGATTTCCGGAGAATTGCTGCTCGTTACGAGAAAACCGCGAGGAACTTTCTCGCTATGGCTCATTTCATAGCCAGCATCATTTGGCTCTGCTGAATGTCCACAGGCCCTAGCAAACGACCGTTTCTTTCAGTCTGCTTTTTTGACAAAACAGCTGCGGCGCCTCTTTTTCGGCACCGTTGACGGAGACCACCATGGGACGCACCATCGGCTATGCCCGCGTTTCGACCGATGAGCAGACCACCGACCCGCAGATCGACGCCTTGAAGGCGGCGGGCTGCAAAGTCATCCACCGGGAACAGGCATCGGGCGGCGACCGAACGCGCCCTGTCTTGGCGAAGGCGGTCGAGCAATGCGGGGCGGGCGACGTGCTGGTGGTGGTGCGCATGGACCGCTTGGCACGGTCGCTGTCGCATTTGCTGAAAGTCATCGAGACGCTGGATGCCAAGGGCGCCGGCTTCCGTTCGCTGGGCGACCCGATCGACACCACGTCGCCGCAGGGGCGGTTCACCTTGCAGATTCTCGGTGCCGTCGCCGAGTTCGAGCGCGCCCTGATCCGCGAACTCACCGTGGCGGGTTTGGCGGCGGCACGCCAGCGGGGGAGGGTAGGGGGCAATCCCGGCCTGCGCTTCCGCTCGCCGGTCGCCATCGCCGCGGTGGTGGCAGCGCGCGACGGTCGGCGCGACGACGATGTCCTGCGGGTCGCCGACGAGATTCTGCCGAGCCTGCGGGAGATGAGGCCGTCCTGCGCGTGGGATGTGGTGGCGCGGTCGCTGGATCGGCGGGGCAGCCGACGGCCGGACGGCGGGACGTGGAGCGGGGCGGCCCTGGCCCGCGCGGCCCGGCGGTTGGTGCGCAACGGCTTCGTCGATCCCGCCGTTCTCGAGCGTACGCCGCGGCAGCGCGAGAACGAGGACCTCGTGACCCTGGTCGCCATGGCCGCCAAGACCTTGGCCGATCCGACTCTCGTCAACATCGCCCGTCACCTGGAAGGGTTGCATGTGCGGACAGTGCGCGGGGAGCGGACATGGCGGGTGTCGTCGGTGCGGAGCCTGCTGGAACAAGCCGTGCGGCATGGGCTGCTGCCTGATCGGCCAATGCCTAATCCGGACGTGCCACGCCGACGTGGGCGCCCGGCGAAGTCTCTCGCGGCCTCGTGAGCTGCGCTGGCGCTTCAGGTGCGGATGAAACGCGCGGCGTCATCGTTGGAGCGCTTTCCGATCATACATAACCGGCATGAGCGAGGTATTTCTTGCACTCATCGGCTGGAAAGCTGTCCATGAGCTGGCCGATTCGATCCCACAGGGCATCAACGGATCGTTCTGCGGCTTTCCTTAAGAGGGCCTTGAGCTTGGCGTAAACCTGCTCGATGGGATTGAAGTCTGGGGAGTATGCAGGCAAATAAAGAACCCGGGCGCCTCGGGCCTCGATCGCGTCTTTGACGCCAGCGACTTTATGTGTGGACAGATTATCCATGACAACGGTATCCCCTGGGGCCAGAGTCGGCGCCAGGAATTGTTGAACGTACGCGACGAACATTTTGCCGTTCATCGGTCCATCGATGACAAGCGGAGCGACAATTCCGTCATGACGCAAGCCGGCGACGAAGGTCGTCGTCTTCCAGTGCCCAAACGGAACGGCGCTGACCAGTCGCTCTCCACGTTTGCAACGCCCTCGCATGCGAGCCATGTTCGTCGTCACCGCGGTCTCGTCGAGAAAAACAAGTTTAGATGGATCAAGATTTAGCTGATTGCTTTTCCATTCCGTTCTGGCCGCTTTGACGTCTGGCCGTTCCTGTTCGGAGGCGTGCGCTGTTTTTTTTAAAGCTGATCCCATGACGATCAAAAAAACGCCAGATCGTAGATATAGACGGTAGCATGCCCGTCTCACCGTGCAGACGTTCCCGAATCTCTTCCAGGGTCATGTCAGGAGTATTTGAAATTTGTTCAAGAAGCCACGCCCGATGGGCCTCAATCTTGTTATATCTACGGTCCCCTCCTTGGGGTTTGGCTTCCAGTGTTCCCGTCCGTCGGAACAATTGAGCAAGTTTCACCACGCAACTCGGACTCACCGAGAAAGCCGCGCCAACAGCTCGCACGCTTTGCCCCGACTCAATTCCTCTCATGATTCGCGTTCGCAGGTCCATCGAATACGGCTTGGTCATCGTAGCCCCCAGCATCATTCGCTGGGGGCCGATTCTCCCTCATTCAACTAAATATGGGAACCCCCCGAGCGGGAGATTCGCTCGGATCGGAAAGCGCTCTCGCGTTCAGAGCCTCCATGATCCGGATGTCGCTCCAACCTTCACCGCCTTCCGACTCGTCGGCCTTCAATAATATCTGCGCCTTCCGCAAACGGCGGGCCGGAATTGTTCCTTTCCGCAGAAGCTCCTTGAGATGGAGCCGCCCATCATCATTCAGCCTGACGATGGACTTCTTCTCCGACATGATCCCCTCCGTCTGGGACGCCTGCCCGGCCGGGGGAATCGACAAAACCTTTCAAATTAGTTGATGGGGGCCAATAGGGAAGCATGAGGGCCGAAGCCCTCTCGATTAGTTGGCTCCCAACAATACATCCATCTTTTCGATGACCCGACTGGAGATGTCCAGGATGTCTAACGGCACTTCCCAAAAGCTGGCGCCAATCCTGCCGCCTTCATAACTAAAACTCAGCTCATACTCGACGCTGCTATCATACTGTTCGCCCACCAATCGCCACAATTCGCCCGTAGGTTCCCGATGGTCGACGTATTTTCCAATCCTGTTATGGTCTATATTGTATGGTGAACTTACTTCTTCAGCATACAGTTCCCCAATTACCTCATCATAAGTTATTCTGCAAATGTCAGTCACATATTCATTGGGAATCAGTTTGGCGACTCCAATGGTTGTTTCAAGTTTCAAATGATGTCTCTTCAAATCGTTGACATAATCAACGCATTTTTCGGCAACAGTCTCTTCGCACTCCTCGATATACTTCTCATATTCAGAATATTCCAAACTAGAATCATTTAAATTGCTGTATCTGTACCGGAAATACCCAATTTGATCTACAAACCCCTGTATTTCATCAAAGCCATCCTTAAATTTTCTGTAGATTTCTTCAGAGATTCCTGGGCCTTTTTGAAACTTCGTCCAAAAAAGGTTGGCAGCCATCCTGGTATCAACCATGATTGCGGTTCCTTCTATCCAAGCGCGGCCCATTGTAGCAGAGGCGGCTTGGTCGTCAACGATGAACGTTTACAGTGTCAACGTTCACAGGTCACATGTCATAAATCACAGGGACTGGGTTTCCGCTCCAATCTCGTTCGCGCGCCCCGCGGACAGTCAAAGCCCTCCCCCGGCCGGGCCGAGGGAGGGCGATAACGGACTCGGGCGAACGTCAGACGCTTAGCTTGTCGAGCGCCCGGACAATCGAGTCGCCCATAACGGTCGTCGAGCACCGCGCCATGCCGGGCGCCATGATGTCCGAGGTGCGCATGCCCCCCTTCAGCACCTGCGAAACCGCCTTTTCGATCAGGTCGGCTTCGGTGCCCATTTCGAACGAATAGCGCAGGCACATCGCGAAGCTGAACAGGGCGGCAATCGGGTTGGCGATGTCGCGGCCGGCGATGTCGGGGGCCGAGCCGTGGACCGGTTCGTAGAGAGCCCGGCGGTGGCCGTTGGCATCCAGAGCGCCGAGGGACGCCGACGGCAGCATGCCGAGCGATCCGGTCAGCATCGCCGCTTCGTCCGACAGCATGTCGCCGAACAGGTTGTCGGTCACGATCACGTCGAACTGGCGCGGGTTCTTGATCAACTGCATCGCGCAGTTGTCGGCGTACATGTGACTCAGCTCAATGTCGGTGAACTCGGCCTGATGGAGCGCCGTGACTTCCTCCCGCCACAACAGGCCGGACTCCATGACGTTGGCCTTGTCCACCGAGCAGACCTTGCGGCCGCGCTTGCGAGCCAGCTCGAAGGCGACGCGGGCGACACGCTGGACTTCGGTGTTGGTGTACAGCTGGGTGTTGACGCCCTGGCGGATACCGTTGCCGAGGTCCTTGATGCCCCGGGGCTCGCCATAGTAGATGCCGCCGGTCAGTTCACGGACGATCATGATGTCGAGGCCCTTGACGATGTCCGCCTTGAGGGGCGAGCCGTCGACGAGGGGATCGAGCACGATGGCCGGGCGCAGGTTGGCAAACAGCTCGAGTTCCTTGCGCAAGCGCAGCAAGCCGGCTTCCGGCCGTTTATCGAACTCGATCTTGTCCCATTTCGGCCCGCCGACCGCTCCGAGCAGCACGGCGTCCACGGTCTTGGCATCGGCAAGCGTGGCATCGGACAGAGGCACGCCATGGGCATCGATAGCGGCACCGCCAACCAGGCCCTCTTTGACCTCGAAAGCCGTGCCGCGGCGTCGTCCTAGCCAGTCGATGATACGGCGCACCTGCCGCATCACTTCAGGCCCGATCCCATCTCCGGGAAGAATCAGAAGTTTTCCTTTGGCGGACATGACGCACAAACTCCAGTTGGAATTTCATTCAGGACCTTATAGGGGGTTGGCTCATGGCCGAAAAGCCCCTGAACAGCCGTACATACAAAAATTTAGGTCGCCAGCCAGGGTTGGACCAGCCCCTGGTTCGTCTCAAAGCGACTGATCGCTGCAACTTGTTGCAGGGTCAATCCAATATCGTCCAAGCCGTTTAGCAGGGTCTCGCGCCGGAACGAATCTACGGCAAACCGGATGACCCCACCGTCCGGACCGGTGATTTCCTGCTTTTCGAGGTCGACCGTGACGATGGCGTTGGCGCCTCGCTCGGCATCGGCCAGCAGTAGGTCGACTTGTTCGCGTGGCAACGCAATCGGCAGGATGCCGTTCTTGAAGCAGTTGTTGTAGAAGATGTCGGCAAACGAAGGCGCTATGATACAGCGAATGCCAAAATCGAGGAGCGCCCAAGGGGCATGCTCGCGCGATGACCCACACCCAAAGTTGTCACCAGTGACAAGAATGCAGGCATGGCGGTATGCCTGCCGATTCAGGACAAAGGTTTCGATCTCGCTGCCATCGGCCCGATAGCGCATCTCGTCGAACAGGTTCCGCCCAAGGCCAGTGCGCTTGATGGTTTTGAGGAACTGCTTCGGAATGATCATGTCGGTATCGACATTTATCATTGGAAGAGGCGCAGCTACGCCACTCAACCTGATGAACTTCTGCATGCCCTGCAAACTCTCTCTAACGGTGGCTCGGCTCTGTCCGCGACTTGACGCTCTGCCGTGCGCGCATCTCATAGCAAACCTTCGTGCCAGTTGCCAGAGGTTGTCAGGCATGGCAATGCCGCGCCCAGATTGTGACAGCTGATGAGGGAATGGCGGGTGACCGTCATCGCGAAAGCGGCTCGGTTGCTCCCCACACCAAATCGATCCATCGAAGATTGCCGGTCGGGATTGCCGGAACCGGGCCCGACTCCGCGTCAGGTTCGGCTACAGTCGGACACAGACAGGAGACTGGCGGCGCCGGCTCAGGTTCCCCGTCTTGATTGGGTGTCTTGACCTGGCGTTAAGTTTTTCCATGTAATGTCGTTCGACAGCGCCACCGAAGGGCTGCCGACTTCTGGGGTGCCGTGTCCGGACCCCGCCGCAACTCGCTCGACCGGAGGAGGATGCAAGAGGATGACGACCCGCGTTTCCCTGTTCAACAGTCCGCTGCTCCTGGGATTTGACCAGTTCGAGCGCACGCTGGACCGCATATCCAGATGCTCGGCCGAAGGTTATCCTCCTTATAATATTGAGCAGGTCGGCGAAGATGGGCTGCGGATCACGCTGGCCGTGGCCGGTTTCACCATGGACGACCTCACGGTGCAGGTCGAGGACAACCAGTTGGTGATCCGGGGCCGACAGGCTGACGACAAAAACCGGCTTTACTTGCACCGGGGGATTGCCGCCCGCCAGTTTCAGCGGAGCTTCGTGCTGGCCGAGGGAATCCTGGTCATGGGAGCGACTCTCGACAACGGTCTGCTCAACATCGACCTTCAGCGGCCGTTACCCGAATCAAAGGTGCGCACCGTCAAGATCGAACCCGCCAAACCGAACGGCGAGCGGGTCGGGCCGGCGACCATCGACGTCGACTCCGATCGCCCCCGCCCGGCCCGTCCGGAATAAATTTCAGTTTTTCGTTGCTGCGAGTAACTGCTATGGAAACGCGTTCCACGACTCTCCCCAAAGACCAGCTGTCGCCCAAGGATTTCGCCGCCTTCGGGATCGACATCTTTGCCTATGTCAAGCCGGTGACGGTGGACGGTTCGCCCGGCTATGCCATCCACGCTGCCGACGGTACCCAACTGACCGTCGTTCCCGGCCGGGCCAATGCCTTCGCGACGGTTCGCCGCCACGAGCTGGAGCCCGTCAGCGTCCATTAGATCGGACCGGATTTCAGACGTTTGGCGTGAGCGCCTTGCGCAAGTAAATCTTGTCGTACCCGACCATGAAATCCGGAATCGTCACCAGGGGCGTGTACCCCTGCTTCCGGTAGAACTCGAGCGCCTGAAAACTGAAAGTGTTGAGCGTCATCCGGCGGCACCCCTGCTCCGCGGCGGAGGCTTCGGCCGCCGCGAGCAGCCGGCTGCCGTATCGCTGGCCGCGCAGATCGGCGCGGACCCACATCCAGTCCAAAAAACATTCGCGCTCGCAGCCTTCGCGCAAGAACATCGGCCCGACCGCGCCGCCGGCCACCACGCCGGTGTCGTCGCGCAGCAGCACGGCGACCACGCCGGCTACCGGTCCGACATAGTCCTGGTTATGGCGTGCGAGGCCGCCTTGCACCGCGGCGAGATCGGCGGGCTGGGCCGACTTGGTGACTTCGATCTGACAGTCCATGTTTTATTTCCTGGGACATTTCCCGGCAGGTTTCAGCCTATAAGTGTGCCATCGCGCAGTTCCAGCACCCGGTCCATG
>JADFXL010000002.1 GCA_015233585.1 Alphaproteobacteria bacterium
GCCTCCTGGCGGCGCAAACCCGGTCCGGCGGCGCTCCAACGGACGCGGCGCCCCTTCCATTCCAGGGAGTCCACCGGAATTATCACGCTCGGCCATCTGCCGTAAAACCAGTCCGACAGGCTGCTAGGTTCATGATTCCGCCCTGCCCCTACGGCTTTTTCCCCGCCAGCTCTTTCGCCTTAGCCGGGTCGATCCACCAGTCGAAGAACTGGTACCCCTTCATCGGCAGCACGTCCGGCCGGCCGAATTTGTTCCAGTAGGCAACGCGGTCATAGGGTATGTGCCAGTTGGGAATGACGTAGTAGCCCGATAGCAACACACGGTCCAGGGCACGGGTGTGGGCAACCAGGCTCTCGCGGTCGGAAGCGGCGATGATCCCGGCGGTCAGCAGGTCGATGGCCGGGTCTTTGATGCCCACCAGGTTCCGGCTGCCGGGCATGTCTGCGGCGGCGGAACCCCAGAATTCGCGCTGTTCGTTGCCGGTCGACAGGGACTCGCCCCAGTTCGCCACCACCATATCGAAGTCAAAGTCCCGCACCCGGTTCTCGTACTGGGCCGGGTCGACGATGCGCACCGAGGCCCGGATGCCGAGCTTTTCCAGATTGTGAACAAACGGCATCACGATGCGTTCCCACACCGGTTCGGACAACAGGATTTCAAATACGAACGGCTGGCCGGTTCCGTCCACAAGGCGGCCATCCTTGAGGCGGAAGCCGGCTTCCTGGAGCCATTCGGTGGCTTGGTGCAGATTTTCGCGGTTGTTGCCGGAGCCATCCGTATGGGGCGGTTTGAAATCGGAGGTAAACACGGAATCGGGGATGCGGCCCCGCAACGGCTCCAGAATTTTCAGCTCCAGAGGGCCTGGCAGGCCGTGGGCGGCCAGTTCGGAATTGGCGAAATAACTGTCGGTGCGGACGTACTGGCCATGGAACAAATTCTTGTTGGCCCACTCGAAATCGAATGCCGCCCCCAGCGCCTGCCGCACCCGGCGATCCCGAAACAGCGGCCGGCGTAGGTTGAAGGCAAACCCTTGCATCCCAACGGGGTTTTGGTGGTGCAATTCTTCCTTCCTGACCAGCCCGGCGGCGACGGCCGGGAAGTCGTAGCCGGTGGCCCACAGCTTGGCCACGTTTTCCTGGCGGAAATCATACGCGGCTGCCTTGAACGCCTCCAGCGCCACCGTCGTATCGCGGTAGTAGTCATAACGGAGGTGGTCGAAGTTGAAGACCCCACGTCGGACCGGCACATCGCGTCCCCAGTAATTGGGGTCGCGGACATAGGAGATAAACCGGCCCGCCTCGAATTTGTCGATCCGGTAGGGCCCATTGCTGACCGGAACTTCCAGGGTCGTCTGGGCGAAATCACGGTTCTGCCAATAGTGTTTGGGCAATACCGGCAACTGTCCCAAAATCAACGGCAGTTCGCGATTTTCCCCTGAGCTTAAGGTAAAGCGGACCCGCAGGTTGCCTTCCTTCTCCACCTTGGCCACGTCGGCATAGTACAGGCGGAAGGACGGGGCGCCCTTGGTTTTCAGCACGTCGAAACTGAACACCACGTCGTCGGCGGTAACCGGCTGGCCATCGTTGAACCTGGCCTCCGGCCGCAGGGTGAAGACCACCCACGACCGGTCGGGCGCCATTTCGATGGACTGGGCCAGGAGTCCGTATTCGGTAAACGGCTCGTCGGCGGCCTCGACCATCAGGGTATCGGCCGTCAGTTCCAACCCCGCCGCCGCTTGCCCCTTGAGGATATAGGAGTTGAGCGAATCAAAGGTGCCGAGGGCAAACAGCCGCACATCCCCGCCCTTTGGCGCGGCGGGATTGACGTAATCGAAGTGCTGGAAGTTGGCACCGTACTTTGGCTCGCCGTGCATGGCGATGGCCTGGAGGGGAGCCGCACTCGCCGCATGGGCGGCGAGGAGAAAGAAGAAGGTGCCTATGCCTATGAATGAGCGCATTATCTTGTTCCCCTTGCGGGGCTGCCGCCCCGGCCCCGCCTGGGGCTATGCCTCAGACCCTTTTTCTTATTGACGGGGTTGGGGCCGATGCGCCGAAGGCACATTCGGTGTGACGTCCCCAAGCAGGCGGCAGCCCGCTGATTCACCCCTTCAACACATCCAGCGCCTGGGCATGAGCCAGACGATCGCCCGCCGCCAGCACGCAAACATTGGACCGCAGCCCTGGCGACACGCCGTCCCAGTCGGTAACGATACCCCCGGCGGCCTCGATCATGGCAACGACGGCGACGTGGTCATACACTTTAAGCTGACACTCGCACACAAGATCGACCCAGCCGCTGGCAAGCATGGCATAGGCGTAACAATCGGCCCCGAACCGCCGCAATTTGACCCGTCGTTCCAGACGGCCAAACGCGGCGGTGGCATCGCCGTCGAACATGTCAGGATCGGTGGCATAGAGCGCGGCCGTGGCCAAATCAGGACACGTCCGCACATGAACCGGTTTGTCGTTCAAAACGGTGGGCCACCCGACCCCGCCCGTCCAGCGCTCGCCCGTGATGGCCTGATCCACTAGCCCCAACACCGGACGCCCGCCGTAAGCCAGTCCAATCAGGGTTCCGAACGAGGGCTTGCCGGTGATGAAGGCCTTGGTGCCATCGATGGGATCAAGCACCCACACCCACTCAGCGAGGGCGTTCTCGTTGCCCAGTTCCTCACCAATGATGCCGTGATCAGGAAAGGTCTTGCCGATCATCCGACGCAGCAGCGCCTCGATCTCACGATCGGCGATCGTTACCGGGCTTCGGTCGGCCTTGTCGTCAATGGCCAGCGGCGTGCGAAAATGGCGGCGCACAACCTCGCCGGCCGCATCGGCCATGCGCTGGGCAAACGCCACGAAAGAGTCTGGAATTTTCTCATTCATGATGGCGAATATGGCAGCGGCGGCAGCGGAAGGCAAGCTTCTGTCGTGTTTGGCAGCGGTTCTCATTATGGCCCGGCACGCGGGTGGGAGGGTTTTGGGGTATGGGCGCATGGGGGTTGGTGGCGGTTGGCGGGTGGGTCGACGGATGTCAGCCGGTCGCCGGCGGGGGCGTTGCGGTTGGCGGAGGCCGGCCGGTGGCGATGGTGCGGAGGAGGCTGCCCCAGGACGGGAACAGAATGATGACCGTGAACGAGCGGAGGAGTTCGAAGAATCGGCTTCGGGATCCCGCCTTGAGCCGTGCCCGCTGCCACGCGGAACTCACCAGCTCGCACGCGCCGTGCATGAGAAAGGCCAGCAGGTTGAGAGCGACCAGGGCTTGTCAGGGTCTTCTTGCCGTGCCCGAAATTGTGCTCGAGGTTGCGGGTCGAGCATGGAGCTTGCGCGAACAGAAATGCTCCGAGCCGTCCAGCGCGATCAGCATCCGGCCCTCAAGAACCCGCATCGCGGCAAGGGCGCCCCTGCTGTCCAGGTCCTTGTGAACGAACGAGAAGACAGGGTCGAAATGGTCCGTGGGAACACCATCCAGTTGGCTTCGGATGTGGTTGTCGCAAGGAATTCGAGTCATTCCGAACAGGGTATAGGCATTCGACCGCCCGCGATCCTCCGCCATGACCTTCTGGTGCGCAAGGAACGATGGACACTGCATCTGGAACACCGAGAACGCGGCAAGACCCACGTCGCTCATCGAATACCGCACGTTGCCGCCGGTCCGCTTATCCGGCAGAACCGTGCATCGCTTGCGCAGACACTTTATGTAGCCGTCGAGATGTTCCACACCCCCATGATACGGAACCACTCCCGGAAAGATAGACTCGTGTTGCTATTGCTGGTTGCACATCAACACGCCCCACGCGAACCCGCCAGTCTGCAAAAAAATGCCGCCGTTCATTGCCCGTTCCAAAATGAAAACCGCTGCTTTTTATCTCCGGTAGCGGCAGAAATACGAGCGTTATTCGTAACTACCCAAGTACCCCTGATGTCAGGCGAACACTTGCTCAGGACAATTAACCGAAAGTGGCAAGAACGAGGGCCTGAGGCCCTCGCGCTCCCCATTTATCTTATTAACGGGGAGCGTGAGGGGCCAAGGCCCCTCGCATCTTTATCTTCTGGTTGATTTTCCATCATAGATATTTTCTGATTCATGGGATAGCTGGGCTGTTACCGTTATTCTATCAAATTAGCGTAAATAACGCGTCAAATTTTGCAACCGCCATGATCCGCTTCACCTGATCGCGTGCACCCTTCAGGGTAACCTGGGACTGTCGGCTGATCGCGGTTTCCCGCGCCAGCAACAGCATTCCCATGGCGGCGGAGTCAATAAATTCCACCCCGGACAAATCGAACGTGATGCTTCCGAATCCAGGCTGTGAGAACATAGCGATGATGTCGCGCATTTCCTTGTGGTCTGCGAACGTCATCCTGCCGGTAATTACTATGTCCTTGCCGCCCCGGCCATCATGACCATCATGAATGGTGTATTTCATGACACTCTCCCGTTGATGAAGCTTTCATGCCTTACGGATGTAGGCGATGAACTTGTCAACGTCGTCGCGCAAGTGCTCCGACTGGACGGATAACTCGCGCGCGGCTTCCAGAACCTGGCTTGAAGCCCGGCCGGTCTCAGCCGACGACTCGTTGACACCTGCAATATTACGCGACACCTCACCGGTACCGGCAGAGGCTTCCTCCACGTTGCGAGCGATTTCCCTTGTTGCAGCACCTTGCTGCTCAACCGCCGCCGCAATGGCCCCACCTATTTCACTGATTTCGTCAATAGTCGTGGAAATGCTCTTGATTGCTTGGACGGATTCCTGGGTGGCCGATTGTACTGCGGCGATCTGACCGGAAATTTCGCCGGTTGCCTTTGCCGTCTGATTGGCCAGACTCTTCACTTCGTTGGCGACCACCGCAAAACCTTTGCCAGCATCGCCAGCACGGGCGGCCTCAATGGTGGCGTTGAGGGCGAGAAGGTTGGTCTGGCTTGCGATGTCATTGATCAACTGGACTACGGCACCGATCTTCTGGGCGGCGTCGGCCAGTCCCTGCACCATGACGTTGACACGACCGGCTTGCTCGACCGCTCCCCGCGATACCTTGACGGATTGTGTGACCTGGCGACTAATCTCGGTGATGGAAGACGCCAGTTCATCGGCGGCCGAGGCCACAGTCTGGACGTTGGCTGACGCCTGTTCCGAAGCGGCGGCAACGGCTGTGGACTGGCGAACCGTCTCCTCGGCCACGGACGAGAGGGATTGCGCCGAAGCCTGTAATTCGGTGGCGGACGAAGATACAATCTGCACAATACCCTTGACACTGGCCTCGAAGCTGCCGGCAAGTTCGTTCATTGCCTCCTTGCGCTCTATCTCGGCGCGTTTCTTCTGCGCCTCGGCCTCGGCCGTCATAAGATCAACCTTGATGGCGTTGTCCTTGAACACCTGGACCGCCGCCGACATGTCGCCGATCTCATCTAAACGATTAGCGCCGGGTATCGCCAAATTCTTGTCGCCTCCCGCAAGGGCGCGCATGGCCACTGTCATGGCGGTGATGGGACGATAGATTCCCCGCGCAATCAGGGTGCTGGCGAAGATAACAAGCACCGTGGCAATGACGAATGCCCCCGCCAGCCAGCGGTTGGCGGCCGTGCGGCTGCTTTCAAGTTCGGCTTTGATGGTTTTGTTGTACTTGTCGATATCGTCATCCAGCGCCTTGATATCCGGCTCGATCTGGGCATAAATTTCAGGCAGCGCCTTCATTTCCTTGGCGATATTCTGGTGGCCGGTGACGGTCGCGGTGAAGTCGCGCTGATAGGCTTCCAGTTTGCCAGCGATGATTTTCGCCTCTTGCGGTTGAATCGTCGAAATTGCTAGCGTGGCGAGAAATTTTTTGGCGGCCTCATTCAATTCATCCGCAAATTTGATATCATCCCGCGCCAGGAAATCCTTTTCGTGCCGCCGCATTAACAGCATCTGGACGGTCAGCTTATCGTTGTCGTGCTTCTTAAGATCAGCCTCGATCCCGTGAACGGAGTCGCGCAGTGCCCCCAGCAAACCGTCATCAGACGTCAGGCCGAGCTTTATCTGTTCCTCCACCATGCGGTTGAACTGAGTTTCGTAGTTGGCGAGGCCGGTCTTGATCCGGCCCAATATTGCCTTCTCTTCGGCGAGATCAAGGATACCCGCCAATTTATCCAGCTTGCTGACGGTCTCGGTCACCGCATCATTTTGGCGCTTGACCGGTTCTTGGGTCTTGCGCAACAGAAAATCTTTTTCGAACCGCCGCGCCTCCAAAAAGCCCTTGAGGATATCATTCCAAATATCATTGATGTCGTACACATTGGCGGAGATGCTCTGGAGACGCTCCTGGTTAATGGCATTGGTATAGGTGATGGCACCGACCCCCAACATGGCGAGCACACTGATTAACCCAATCAAACTGATCTGGTATTTAAGTTTTATTTGTCCAAGAAGTCTCTCCATGGTGGCCGCCCTTTGTTTTGTTGGCGCCATTGTGCGCATGTAAAGAGGAAATGTTACACTATTTTTTCCATCTGGAAAATCCTTAAAAAGGGCTATTCCAACAGCCTGTTTTTGAGATCCACAACTAAAGATATGCAGGAAGCAGAAAAAAGACCGGTGAGGCTTTCCGGGTTGTCGTGAAGGTGGCGGTAAAGATGAAGAGAAAGATCAACCATATCTTCATCCTTGGAAACGACCTTGGTGCGGCGACGGAAGCGAGCGAGAAAGTGGCGGATCTTGCTGTTGTCTTGCTCAATGGAGAAGGTCAGGTCTTTGCCGGTGACGAGGTGACTTGCTGCGATAGTCTATGGATCACTCCTTTGACTTTGACTTGATAGCGGCTTTAAGAGTCTGTCCGGAATGGTTCTTGCTTATGCCTGCGCCCGCGCTATTCGCCGAGTCATCAGCCGGATCATGGCGAGACGCAGAAAGGCCAAAGCCGTTCTCGTCAGGTTCTCGAAGTGCTTCGCCAACCGCCGGCACCGGCCAAACCAACCGAACGTTCTTTCGACGATCCAGCGCATGGGCAGGACGACGAAGCCCTTGGCTTGCTCACTGCCCGTCCGCCAAGAACGGTCAGGTTCAGGTCAAACCGTTCCATCCGGGGTTTCCGGGTGATGGCCTGATTTCTCCGGCATCACCCCGAACCCCCGGACGGTCGCGGATCATCCGTGCCAGTTCGAGTAATCCTCACAGGTCTTGTTCATCGCCGCGCCCTTTTCGGACTCGGAGAACTTGGCCAGACCACCCGAGAAATTCTCAGGAGTTTCGTTCCACATGCAAGTGCAGAAAGCCTCAGCCTTGGACTGGCCGGGGATTGGGCTGCTATCGCCGCCACCTTCCCACTTCTTCATCGCGTAAATTTTGCAATTCTTGTATTGCTCGTCCCCATTCGGTACATCGTTGTACTGGCTGCCTGCGAACGCAGCGTTCGACGCGCACAGCACGAGCCCCAAAGATGCACTCAAAAGCAAACGCTTCATACTTGTTCCTCCTGTTTCAAGCCTACGATAAAGACTTACGTAAAAACACGTACATTAGTGCGACTGTGCGTGATCGTAGCCTCGTAAAGCAAGAGAAAAATCACTAGAACAAAAGTCCAGTCCCCTCCCCTCTCAAGTCGCCACAGGCGATTTCCAGCGCAATACCGGGGTTCGTGCCGCCCTGGTTTCATCGAGGCGGCGGCGGGGGGCGTGGCGCGGGGCGAGGCGGAACGATTCGCTATCGCCAGCTTTGGCGCGGGCGGCCAGGGTCTTCATGGTGGCGATGAAGCGGTCCAGCGTGTCCTTGCTCTCGGTTTCTGTCGGTTCGATAAGCATCGCGCCATGAACAACCAGGGGGAAATATACGGTCATGGGATGATACCCTTCGTCGATCATCGCCTTGGCCATGTCCAGTGTGGTAACGCCGGTCCCCTTCAAAAAGCTGTCGTCAAATAACACCTCGTGCATACACGGACCTGCAAACGGGGCCGACAAGTCATCCTTGAGGCTGGCCAGCAGATAATTGGCGTTCAGCACGGCATCGCCGGAGGCTTGGCGCAAACCGTCGCCGCCCATGCTCATCATGTAGGCCAGCGCCCGCACGAACACCCCAAACTGGCCGTGGAACCCTTTCAGCCGCCCCGACGGAACGGATTCATCGGGGGAACGATGCGTGGATTCGACCAGAGTGAACCCCTTCGCCCCGGAAACAACAAACGGCAACGGCGCAAAGGGCGCCAGCGCCTGGGACAGCACCGTCGGACCGGCGCCGGGGCCGCCGCCGCCGTGGGGAGTGGCGAAAGTTTTGTGCAAATTGATATGCATGGCGTCAACGCCCAGATCCGCCACTCGCACCCGCCCGACCAGAGCATTAAAGTTGGCTCCGTCGAGGTAGAAATAGGCCCCAACGGCATGGACCGCCGCCGCGATTTCCAGGATTTCGTCCTCGAACAGGCCGCAGGTGTTGGGGTTGGTCAGCATCAGCGCCGCCACGTCGCCGCCAAGCCGCGCCTTCAGCGACGCCAGACTCACCCGTCCCTGGTCGTTTCCCGGCACGCTCTCCACCGCATAACCGCAGCGGGCGGCCGTGGCCGGGTTAGTGCCGTGGGCGGAGTCAGGAACCAGCACGCGGCGGCGTGGGTCGCCCTGTTTTTCCAGAGCGGCGCGGATGGTCATGATTCCGCACCACTCGCCATGGGCACCCGCCGCCGGAGACAGGGCCACCGCCGGGAGGCCGGTCAGCGTCTTGAGCCACTCCGCCAGCGTGTTCATGAGTTCCAGCGCTCCTTGCACGCTGCCCACCGGCTGGAACGGGTGGATCTCGGCAAAGCCGGGCAGACGGGCCATGGCTTCGCCCAGACGCGGGTTGTGCTTCATGGTGCAGGAGCCGAGGGGATAGAACCCGGTGTCAATGCCGTAATTCTTTTGCGACAACCGGGTGTAGTGTCGAATCACGTCCGGTTCGGACAGACCGGGCAGACCGACAGGACCGCGACGGCGCAATCCGCCCAGACGGTCTTCCAGGAGCGGCGAAGGCTCCGGCAGATCAACCCCGCTAAGGCCGGGCCGGTCTTTCTCGAACAGAAGCGGTTCATCCTGGAGCGTGGTGGTATCCATGGGCGGCTTCTTCCCGTGTGATTATGACTGAAGTGCGATGGGCTGCCGCCCACACCCGCTCGGGGCGATGCCCCGAACCCCCTGTTCTTTATTAAAAAAGAAGGGGGTCTGGGGCATCGCCCCAGATGGGGCCTGGGGCGATAGCCCCAGTGGGAGATTAGGCGATAGCCCCGGTGGGAGGTTAGGCGATAGCCCCAGGAAAAGGCGGATTGGTGCCAGACAGCCCGCAGTCACAGCATGTCTTCCAGAGCATGGACCAGCATGTCCATATCGACAGCGGTATTGGTTTCGGTCGCGGCGACCAGCAGCACATCTTCCAGTTCGGGGAACTGGGGATAGAACCGCGACGCGGGAACGCCGCCCAGAATCCCCCGTGCGGCCAGGCCGTCGGCCACGACCTTGGCTGATTTGGGCAGCGTTACGGCAAATTCGTTGAAATAGGTGGACGGCACCACCCGAACCCCTCGCACCTGAGCCAAGCGCCGCGCCAGGGTCACGGCGGCAACATGGTTGATCTGGGCCAGACGGGCAAACCCGGTCTCGCCCAGCAAGGCCAGATGGATGGTGAAGGTCAGGGCCATCAGCCCGGAATTGGTGCAAATGTTGGAGGTCGCCTTTTCGCGGCGAATGTGCTGCTCGCGGGTTGCCAGTGTCAGCACCCAGCCACGACGACCGTCAACATCCACGGTCTCCCCCACCAGCCGCCCCGGAATCTGCCGGACGAAGCGCTCGCGGGTGGCGAACAGACCAAGGCCGGGGCCACCGAAGCTCATCGGTCCGGCCAGTCCCTGGCCCTCGCCGACCACGATATCGGCCCCCATGTCCCCCGGCGGCACGACCAGCCCCAGGGATACCGGATCGGTCACCGCCACCACCAGCAGCGCCCCGACCTCATGGCAAGCCGTTGCCAGGGCTGAATAATCCTTAAGATGACCGAAAAAGCCCGGATTCTGCACCACGACGCACGCGGTATCGCCGTGGATGCGGCCGATCAGATCTTCGATACCGATGGGGTCCGGCGGCAGCTTGTCCAGCTCGCCGCCAAAGTACCGGGCGGTGGTGGCGGTGACGGCGCGGTAGTGAGGGTGCAGGTTGCCCGACAGCATCACCCGCTTCCGGCCGGTGATGCGGCAGGCCATGGCGACGGCCTCGGCACAGGCAGTGGCGCCGTCATACATCGAGGCGTTGGCAACTTCCATCCCGGTAATCAGGGCCACCTGGGTCTGGAATTCGAACAGATATTGCAGAGTGCCCTGGCTTATCTCGGGCTGATAGGGCGTGTAGGCGGTCAGAAACTCACCGCGCTGGATCATTGCATCCACTGCCGCCGGAGTATGACGGCGATAGACACCGCAGCCCAGGAAACAGGGCGCCGTCGCAGCGTTCAGGTTCCGAGCCGCCATGGCGGTCAGGGCGCGTGAGACTTCCAGTTCGCCCTGATGGTCGGGCAGGGCAAGCGGCGGGGCATTGACCGGAACTTCAGCGAACAGGGACTCGACAGACGGAACCCCGACGGCCGCCAGCATGGCCGCGCGGTCGGATTCGGTCAGGGGGAGGAAACGCATCTGGTGAATACCTTTTTGAAAGGCGGGGGGGTTCAAGGCGGGGGAGGCGGACCTCCCCCGAACCCCCTCGATTCATTAACCAAGCTCGTTTATGTAGGCTTCGTAGGCGGTTTCATCCATCAGGGAAGTCAGGTCGGATGGACTGGTCAGATGCATACGGAAGAACCAGCCTTGGCCATAGGGATCTTCGTTGACCATGGACGGCGTGTTGTTAAGGTCGGCGTTGATCGCCTCGACCACGCCGGAAACGGGGGCGTAGACTTCGCTCGCCGCCTTGACGGACTCGGCTACCGCCGCCGTATCCCCCTGGGCAAAGGTAACTCCGATGGCGGGAAGGTCGATGAATACCATGTCACCAAGCTGTTTTTGGGCATAGTCAGAGACGCCGACGGTGCCCTCGCCGTTATCGACGCGGACCCACTCATGATCCTTGGTAAACCAAAGTTCGCTCATGGCTTGTTCAATCCTTTTTGTAGCGATGCGCGACAAACGGCATCGGCGTGACTATGGCCTCCCGTGGCACATCGCGGACAATGACACGAAGGGCGGTGCCGGGCGCCGCAACCCGGCTGTCGACATAGCCCATGGCGATGGGATGACCCAGGGAGGGTGAAAACCCGCCGCTGGTTACTTCGCCAACGGGCCGCCCGCCTTCGTCGGTGATGACGGCATGGGCGCGGGCCGGAACCCGGTCGGTCAGTTTCAGACCGACCCGCCGCCGCTTCGGTCCCGATGCAATCTGATCCAGAATAATATCGGCACCGGGAAACCCGCCGCCCTCGCGGCGGCGCTTGCCCACCACCCAGGCGAGGCCAGCCTCCACCGGGGTTATTTCTGGTGTCAGGTCATTGCCGTAAAGGCTCAGGCCCGCCTCCAGCCGCAGGGAGTCGCGGGCGCCCAGGCCCGCGGGTCGCACCTCCGGCAGAGCCAGCAGCCGCCGGGCCAAGTCCAGAACGTCAGCAGCAGCGACAGAAATCTCAAAGCCGTCCTCACCCGTGTACCCGGAGCGGCACACGAAACACGGGATGCCCGCCACCTGCATGGAGCGGGCCGAGAGAAACGTCATGTCCTGAACCTCAGGCGCCAGCCGGGCCATGGCTCCCCCTGCCGCCGGCCCCTGTAATGCCAGCAAGGCGCGATCCGGCAGGGACACGAGTTCGCACGCCTCGCCAGTAATGGTGCGGAGGTGGTTCAGGTCCGCCGCCTTGCGTGAGGCGTTGACGACCAGGAACAGATGGTCGCCCGCGTTGGTGACCATAAGGTCATCCTCGACCCCGCCAGCCGCGTTGGTGAACATGGTGTAGCGGATGCGGCCAGGCGGCAACCCGCTGATATCGCCCGGCACCAGCGTTTCCAGCGCCGCCACCGCACTCTTGCGGCTTAGGCGGGCCTGGCCCATGTGTGAAACGTCGAACAGGGCAGCCTGACTGCGGCAATGCTGGTGCTCGGCCAGAATGCCGCCCGCGAAATGCACTGGCATGAGATAGCCGGCAAAAGGAACCATGCGCGCCCCAAGTTCCCGGTGCAGGGCGGCAAGAGGTGTCTCTTCAAGGGTGGTCGGATCAGGTTCGGTCACTCAACAAGCCTCCTGTGCCGGTGGGTTTTATCCCTGGCCGGTCAAAGGTTATGCGCGCGATTATATTTCAGTTGGTCGGGGGAGAGCTGAAGTCCAACGTAAACCCTATAGCTATCCGCGAAGTCTTTTTTGTTTTTCAGCGGGATGGAGACAGCCACCGCGTCATCCCGATAGGTGATGCCTTCGATGCCGGTAGGGAATTTGACGGGGATTTTGAAGATTTCCTTGTTCAGAATGTCGAAATCCTTCGCCGGTTCGGCCTCGGCCACAGGCCGTTGCGGGGTCGCCGGAGGCTGTACCGCCGTCACCGGCCGCTGTTTGGCCACGGCAACGAAGTATTCAAGATCTTGCGGCATGGAATAATTTATCGCCGCCGGGCCACGGTTGAGGCGGAAACTCACCATAAGGGAAACATCGACGCCCCCCTTGTTATAGCCGCAATCGCCTTCATACTTTTCAATCTCGGCCGAGAGAACCACGTCGGTGAGGTCGTGGCCCGGCCCATCCCGGAATCGGGTCAGAGCGGACGTGGTTCGATCGATGTTCACAACCGGGCACACCAGCGTCTCGGCCTTTTCCGAGGAGGAGCAGGCACCACCCAGAAGGGCCAATGCCGCCGCCAGCCCCAGGGCTGGTATCCGTTTGTACTGGTTGTACTGGATCATGGCTGGCTTGCAGGCTCCCCATCGGCAACGGCGGTCACTGGCCGGCTGCGTTCATCCAGCCCACCCTGGCCGCATTATTAGAGAACCACGCGCCGACAAACAAGCTTCATGCCGTCCGAACCCGGAATCCGTGGTTGATTTATGCCGGGGGGACGTTTTTCAGGCATCAGGGGCAAAAAACCGTGGGCAATCCTCCCGTGGCCTTGGCGAGATCCAGACCAGATGTGCTAACCTTAGTCAGGGGCTACCCCTTCTTTGTGTGGCCTACCCGGCACCGACCACGTTCTGGCAACTGGATTCGCGTTGGGTTGGGACCGCCCCACCATCATTCGTGAAAGAACAGGGATGAGGACAACCATACATTACCTCTTGCTGATCGCGATGCGTGACCGCTTCCTGGTTACGTTGGCCGGATTTTTGCTCCTGGCCGGGCTGGTGTCCCGGTTCATTGGCGACTCCGCCATCGTTGAAACCAATGCGGCAGCGCTGGCGTTTGCCGGGGCTGCCGTGCGGTTGATCCTGGTCGTCGGGGTGGTGCTGTTCGTTGCCGTTCACATTGGGCGCATGTACGACAACCGCGAGATGGAGGTTCTGCTGTCGCGTCCGTTGTCACGCCCGCAAGTCATCCTCGGGCTGTTTCTGGGCTTTTTCGCGGTCGCCCTGTTGCTGGCGGGACTGGCGGTGGCGGCGGTCCTCATTGCCGGCCAGCCGGTTCCCGCCGGACTGCTCCTGTGGGGCGCAAGCTTGGTGGGAGAAACGGCAATCATGACGGGGGTTTCCGTGTATTTCACTCTGGTGCTGCGCGGCACGATTACGGCGGCTCTGATTTCGCTGGCGTTTTATGTTCTGGCGCGCCTGATCGGTCTGATGCTGGGGATGGCCGCTGGCAAACTGGCCCTGGTGCATGGAATCGCAGGCCATTTCGAGGACGGGATGGTTACCGCCGTGTCGGTTGCGGTGCCGCGCCTGGACTTGTTTGCCCAGACTCACTGGCTGGTATACGGACCTTCCGGGCGTGCCGTGGAATGGACGATTCTTGCCCAGACAGCGATTTACCCGCCACTGGTGCTGGCGGCGGCTGCCTATGATTTTCGACGGAGGAATCTGTAGCCGTGCGCGCCAAGGCTGCTGAAATTGGGCTGTTGATGTCGTTAATGGTGTTGCAATTCGGGCTATGGTGGCAAGATCGTGGCCTCATGCCGCAGCTGAGCCTTCTGGACGAACCACCGAGCCGGGAAATGGCGGCCGTCGCTTCGCTCGGGGACTTACAGTACTATTTTCGCTCCGCCATGCTGGATCTCCAGGAAGCGGGGGACACCGGGGGAAGGATGACGCCGCTGAAGGACTACGATTATGTCCGGGTGGGGCGCTGGCTGCGTTTCGTCAATAGCCTGGACCGACGTTCCGAACATCCGGCCGCCCTGGCTGCGGGCTATTTTGGCGCAACCCAGAACCCGGCCATGCTGCCGCCCATCGTCGATTTCCTGGCCGACTATGGGGAACAGGATCCCTCGCGCAACTGGATATGGATGGTGAAGTCCTTCGATCTGGCCAAGCATCGCATGAAGGATCTCTCCCTTGCCTTGACCGTGGCTGAACGTCTGTCCGCCATCAGCGCCACCCATACGGATATTCCAGACTGGCCACAGATTCTGCCCGCCTATACCCTGTTTGAAATGGGACGACGGGCGGAGTCCGGCCAGCGGCTGCACAGCGTTTTGGCCAAGGCGAAAAATCTGGACAATAATGAATTGATGGGCATCCACTCGGTACTTGGCAAGATTCAAAAAACGCAGCGAGAAACCGGTTCAGAATGAAGCAAACCGGTCATGGATATCGCAAGCACCAGGAGAAAAATATGTCCGAAGCAAAAGGTCCGATCGACGCCATAAAATCCCAGCGAGGCTTCACGCTGATTGAAATGGCGATTGTGCTCGTCATCATCGGTCTGTTGCTGGGGGCTGTGCTCAAGGGCCAGCAGATGGTGGAAAATACGCGCGTCATCGCCACGGCCGCCGACTTCAATAACATTCGGGCTGCCGCCAACACCTTCCATGATCGCTATCAGACCCGGCCGGGCGACTTCAATAATGCAACCAAACAGTTGCCCACCAACCAGTATCCTACCATCGCTCCCGTTATCGCAGATGGCGACGGCAACGGAATCATCGGGGCGGACATGGGCGCAAATCTTGGTGCAGCCATCAGTTACCCCACGGAGAATACCCAGTTCTGGATGCATCTGCGCGTTGCGGGTCTGCTGGGCAAACCAAGACAAACCGGGATATCTTCCAATGCCTTGAACGAAGCAGCGGCGGTGTATGGTCAACTGATGCCGTCCGGCCGCTTCGGGGGTGGCTTCCATGTATTGTACGGCAATGACAACACCGGACGCTATACGCACTGGCTCCGTCTTGCCGCCGGTGGGGATATCGGCACCAGTATCCTGGGTACGAATGCGACGTTGGCGGCAACGCCGGCTCTGACCGCGAACGAAGCTTATGCCCTCGACCTGAAGATGGATGACGGCAATCCCTTTACGGGCAGTGTTCAGGCTGGAAATACGGTCAAAGCCGGAGCCGGAGGTTGCGTCAGTACCACGACTCCGGTTTCCTACCTGCAAACCGACGATATCGGGTGCTGGATCATCTCCGACCTACAAATGTAATGCCACACAGGAAATGTAATGCCACTCAGGCGAATTTGGGGGCAAGTTCATAAATGCCGCTGGTATTTGGTTTCGAGTGTCGTTAATTCGCCACTCAAATTGCAGTCAGGGAGAGTGACGTGACCGAACTAAAGAGCCAAACCGATGCCATGAAAAATCAGCGGGGCTTCACGCTGGTGGAACTGGCGATCGTGCTCGTCATCATCGGCCTGTTGCTGGGCGCCGTGCTCAAAGGCCAACAGATGGTGGAGAATACGCGGGTGATTGCCACGGCTGCCGACTTTAATAATATCCGTGCTGCGACCAACAATTTTCGCGACCGCTACCAGGCTTGGCCGGGCGACTTCAACAACGCGACCACGCAACTGCCTACCGCCCAATATCCCAACATTACCGTGCAGGACGGAGACGGCAACGGAATCATCGGGTTGAACCACGTCTCCCTGGGGGTTGCCCTCACCGATACCCCTGCCACGGATGGAGAAAATTTCGGGTTCTGGCGGCATCTGCGCGTCGCGGGCCTGCTTAACAAGCCACGCCAGGCGTCCAACACGCAATCCTTGACGGCCCCAGGCACGGGCGCGGGCGCGGCGGCGGAAAATTCCCCGGTGTATGGGGAGTTATTGCCCGCAGGCCGCTTCGGTGGCGGCTTCAGTGTGCTATACGGCCTGGATCTTTCCGGCAGCCGCCATACGCACTGGCTCCGCCTTGCTGCCGGTACCGGCCTCCTGGGCACGGATGCGACGGCGCCACCATCGGCGGCCCTGACCTCGAACGAGGCTTATGCCCTCGATCTGAAGATGGATGACGGCAATCCTTACACGGGACGTGTCCAGTCCGGGGCGGCAAACGACACCACCTGCGCGAGCACGGTCTACTCCTCCTCGACGGTCACGTCGGCAGCCTACAATCATTCTGACCAAATATCATGCTGGATCATCTCTGACTTGCAGATGTGAGGTCGAGCCCAGGGGTGGGGCGTGCTCACGCAGGATAATGCGCTCCCTTGATGAACGACGCAGGCGCACGAATCGGCGGAATCTGCCCTAAACCGGGCGGATGACGACACACCAGCGGGGAATGACCATGGCGAAGGCAAGTGCGGCGATGGAAGCGAAGGCAGCGGCAGCGGCCGGCGGCAACCGCATGGGCGACAAGCTGGTTGCGCTCGGCCTTATCACCACCGATCAGCTCGAAGTGGCGCTGCATGAGAAACGCCGTTCCAACAAGATGCTGGGCAATGTGCTGGTCGATCTGGGGTTCGTCGCCGAAGCCACGCTGACCGCCATTCTGGCGGAGCGCACCGGCAGCGAAAGCTTTGACCCGACCAGAGCGGTCATTGACCCCGCCATAGCGACCCGGTTGCCAAAGGAGGTGGCCGTGCGGCACAAGGTGCTGCTGATTGGCCTGGACCAGGGGACCGCTCATCTGGCCATGGCCGATCCCTATGACGTGCTGGCGCTGGATGTCGTGCGCCGCTATCTGCCCCCCGACACCGAAACGGTGCCGCTGGTGTGCCCGGAAAGCATTCTGTTCGATCTGGTCGATCGGGCCTATGGGGCGCAGCTTTCCATCGACGGCATGTTGCGCGAGATCCAGACCGGGGAGTTCGACCCCACCAGTATCCAGAACGAACATGGCCGCTATCTGCACCCGGTGGTGCGTCTGATCAACGCGCTGTTGCTGGATGCCGCCCGTCAGGGAGCATCGGACCTTCACTTCGAGCCGGAGGGCAACTTCATCCGTCTGCGGTATCGCATTGATGGCGTGATGTTGCCGATCCGCGCTTTTCACGTTGATTACTGGGGGGCCATGTCGCAGCGCCTGAAGCTGATGTCCGGCATGAACATCGCCGAAACCCGAATGCCCCAGGATGGCCGCTTCACGCTGTTCGTCGCCAATCGCGAGGTGGATTTTCGCGTCAGCTCCATGCCGACCGTGTTCGGGGAAAACATCGTGCTGCGGGTTCTGGATCACGTCAAGGCACTGCGGTCGCTCTCCGAGCTGGGGTTCAGCCCGCAGGCGCTCACGGCCATGGAACGCATGTTGCGTCGGCCGGAGGGCATCCTGGTTGTCACCGGCCCCACCGGCTCGGGCAAGACCACGACCCTGTACGCCATGCTGAACAAGATCAAGTCGGTGGAACTCAACATCAAGACCCTGGAGGATCCGGTCGAATACAAGCTGGGTCTGGTGCGTCAGACCCAGGTCCGCGAGGCCTCAGGCCTTACCTTCGCCGAGGGCATCCGGGCGATGCTGCGCCAGGATCCCGATATCCTGTTCATCGGCGAGGTCCGCGATCCCGAGACGGCGCAAATGGCGCTGCGGGCCTCAATGACCGGGCACCAGGTGTTCTCCACCGTCCACACCAACGACGCGGTGGGCGTGGTGGCCAGGCTCATAGATCTTGGAATGCCCATCGGCATGATGGCCGGCAACATCATCGGGTCAATGTCGCAACGGTTGACGCGCGTGCTGTGTGTTCATTGCAAGGAAATGGGACCGGCGACCGCCGAGGAATGCCAGCTTTTGGGCGTTGACCCCGCCCATCCTCCGGTCATCGGCCATGCGCGGCACGGCGGTTGTCCCGAATGCCGCCACACCGGCTACCGGGGCCGGGTCGCCATTGCCGAGGTCATCGAATTCACGCCCGAGATTGATGAACTGGTGGTCGCCGGGGCCACGCGCGGCGCCATTCTGGACATGGCGCGCCGGCAGGGGTTCATCAGCATTGTTGAGGATGGCATCGGAAAGGTGCTGGCGGGCGAGACCAGTGTGGCGGCGCTCTCCCGTGCGGTTCACCTGGTGGCGCGGAATACGCCCCCGAGTGGGGCACATCCCGCGAAATAAAGGAGAGGATAACGCAGAGTGCCACAGTATCTATACAGGGCCGTCAACGCCAATGGCCGGGTGGTGAAAGGGAGCGCCGCTGCCACCAGCGATATTGACCTTTATCAGCGCCTGCGCGACATCGGCCTTGACCTCCTGTCGGCGAGGGAAGAGCGTCCGGCCTTTCAGTTTCTCACCCAGCTCCGGGGCGTACGAACCCGCGAGATGATCCAGCTCACCATCCATATGGCCGAGTTGAGCCGGGCCGGAGTTCCAGTCCTGGACGCCATCGCGGACGTGCGGGATTCGGTTGAATCTCCAAAACTGCGTACCGTGCTGGGGGAGATCCACCAGAAAGTAAGCGAGGGGACGATATTGTCAGCGGCGATCGGCGAGCATAAACGGATCTTTGACTTCGTGTTCGTGGTTCTGGTCAAGGCGGGCGAGCAGACGGGCGGCCTGACCGAATCCTTCGATCAGCTCACCCGGCATCTGAAATGGACCGATGTTTTGCACACGCGGATCAAAAAGGCGATCCGCTATCCCCTTTTCAGCTTTCTGGCCACGCTCGGCGTCGTCTTCTTCATGATGTCGTATGTGGTTCCGCAACTGGTGAAATTTCTGCAATCCCAAAACATAGATCTACCCTATTATACAAGGGCGATGATCGCGACCTCGGAGTTCTTTGCGAATTACTGGTGGGCGGTGCTGGGCGTGGCCGTGGTCGGGGGCACGGCGGTGCCGATCCTGTACCGGCTGCACGAGGGGTTCGCCGAAGTCATCGACTATGCGATCCTCCGCACGCCGATGATCGGCAACATCGTCCGTAAAATTTCCCTGTCGCGCTTTTCGCATTTCTTTTCCGTCATGTTCAAAAGCGGCATTCCCCTGCTGGAGTGCCTTGAATCCTCGCAACAGGTGATCGGCAACCGGTCGCTTGGCGGTTCCCTGGCCCTGGTGCGCCAGACGGTACAGGCGGGAAGTCCCCTGTCGGAAGCCCTCAGTCACTCGGGCGAGTTTCCGCGTCTGGTGGTACGGATGGTCCGGGTTGGCGAGGGAACGGGCGACATCGGGGTCACGCTGCAACAGGTATCGGAGTTTTACGACCGCGATGTCGAAGACGCGGTAGACTCCCTGGTCCAGGCGTTGCAGCCGATCCTGACCGGCGTTGTCGGCCTGTTGATGGCATGGGTACTGTTGGCGACGATCGTGCCGATTTATGATAACCTCGCCAATCTTGGGGGAGGTTGAGCGATGCGCAATGGTTTCGTCCTGCTGCTGGGTGACGAGGGGGCTCTGCTGGTGCGGATGCAGAGCGCCGCGTCCGTGTGGCAGGGGAAGTCCCCGTCCCCATCCAGCGTCGCAACCCAAGAGCTGTTGAAGGAACTGGCCGGCGCGCGCGGACTGCCGGTCCGGGTGTTGATCGACGTGCAGGACCAGTCCTACCGCCGGGAGACGATTCCCAGGGTAAACCGGTTCGACCGCGCGACGCTGATTCAGCTCCGGGCCAAGGCGTTGTATCCCGGCAATGCTCTGCGCGGCTTTATGGAATTGGGAGCCGTCAAGGGGCGTCGTGAGACCGAATATCTTTTTACCGGCCTGGATGCCGGGGGGGTGCTGGCCCAGTGGGAAGCGGCGCTGGCGCCCCATCACACGCGGTTTCGCACCGTCGCCCTGCTACCCATCGAGGGCATCCATCTCGTCGGCACCCTGGCAAAATCCATCGCCAGGGACAGGTCGAAGCGGAAGCCGCCTGCGGATCATCCGCCGCCGACCGGCCGCGAGTGGCAGTTGCTGGTCAGCCCGTCGGCCCTGGGCGGCTACCGTCAGATCGTGGTGCGCGACGGCGAACTGACCTTTACGCGCATGACCACCGCCCGCTGGGGGGAAGACGATCCCGAGGCGGCCGCAGATACCATCGCCCGCGAGATCCGGGCCTCTCTCGGTTATCTGGGTCGTCTTGGCTTTATGCAAAACGACACCCTCAACCTGATCGTTCTGGGGTCGGCTCCGGTTGGCGCGGCCCTGGCCCGGCAAGAGTTGCCGTCACAGACGTTGACGACGCTGACGCCCTATGAAGCAGCCTACCGGCTGGGACTGGATTCCGCCATCGAACCGGGGGAACCCTTTGCCGATCTCCTGCATGTGGAGGCCTTTGCCCGCAAGCCAGCGGCGCTGGTCAATCTCCGCAAATCGCGCACGACGTCCTTGGGAATTGAGAGTCCCAGCCGGCTGGCTTACCTGGCCTCCGTCGCCATGGGCGCCGCCGTGGTGGCGGCGATGGGCTATGGCGGCTATCTCGGTGTGAAGCTGATCAGCAAGCGGTCCCTCCCCGCCACCCAGGGAGCCACCCTGGCCAGCCAGGAAAAGCACCTTGCGGAAATTCGTGAGCAATTCACCAATAGCCCCGAACGCTACGAAGAGGTGGCAGGTACCGCGTGGATCAGCGGCAAACAGGCGGAGCGGCAATATTCGCCGTTCCCGATCCTGGACCGGCTTGCCGGCGCGCTGGGCGAGGATGTCACACTCCTGAGCTTTGACTGGACCCAGAGAGGGCTTGCCGTCGATTCCGGGGCTCCACCAAAGCCCGCCGCCACGGCGCAGATCTTCGACACGATCACGGTAAGAGCCGAATTGCTGGGCATGACAGGTAAAATCACCGAGTCGCAGCAGGCGGCAAAAGGGCTGCTGGCCCGGATTCAGGTGGCTTTCCCCGAATTCAACGTGACGGCGAGCAAAATGCCGCTCGAAAAAATTGCCTGCGAGGTCTTCGATGTCAATCGTCTTAAAAGCACGACAAATGCTCGGGCCGAGATGGAAATCTCGATGGCCAGGAAGTGACGGGATCGACCGCGAACAACTGGCCCTCATGACACCCTTTTTTGCGGCCGTAGGGTTGACTCTGGTCGCTTTCGCCGGGTGGGAGTGGGCCATTCCGTCTCTGGACGAGGCGATAGCGGCTGTGGAAGCGAAATCCATGAGCATTCAGGTCAAGATCGACGAAACCGATAAGCAGATTGCCAATGTCAGCGGCAAGATCAAGTTCATTGCCGACAATCACGACCGCTATCAACAGATGCTGACCGGTGGCTACACCACGCAACAGGACCGCTTGCATAGCGGCAAGGCGATCCGGGAATTAGCCAAACAATTCCGGGTTTCGGCGCTCGATTTCAGCTTTGCGCCGGAAGTGCGGGAAAAGCTGCGGGACAATGCCCCATTCTCCCTCGCGCATACCCTGGTCGAGGTAACCGTTACCGGAGTGACCGACCTGGACGTGATCGCATTCGCCCAGGCCTTGCCAGCTGCATTTACCGGCTGGGCGCGCATCGAGGGCCTGTCTCTGATCAAATCCCATCCGGTGGAATTTGTTTCGATGACAGGCCCACCACGAAAAGACAGCAGCGACGCCCCCCAAACCAAAGAGGCAAGCGCGATTGTGGACTTCCTGAAGCCTCCCCCATCCCTACAGCCGGGATTCGTCGACGGGAAAATCAAAATCGGCTGGTATGCGGTCGCACTCCCGGAAGCGAGGGGATGCAAGCCGTGAGTCTGGTTTGGGTCATCCGGACCTGCGCTTGCCTCCTGGCCACCGGTTCCATCCCTGCGGCAATGGCCGCCGCCTTGGACGAGGGACCGCCACGATCCTTGTTCCTGACCCCCGCCGAGCAGGGGACGGCGAATGCTTCCTATCAACACTATCATCGCGAACAACATTCCGAATTAAAGACCTTCCCGCCGGATATGCGGATGGCTGGCCTCTCGGTGTATCCGGATGGCGACTGGAGCTTCTGGCTCAACGGCAAAATCGTAACGCCGCAGACCGTGCCTCCGTGGATCACGGTCAAGCGGGTTACCCGGCGCTATGTCGACCTGTACTGGAAAGGACCGAACGCCGGAAAAACAGCGTTCGTGCGATTGCGGCCAAATCAGACCTATCTCGGCAGTACCGGCATCGTTGTTGAGGGCCAGGTCGGAAACCAACTTCGATGAACACCGGGGCCTGGCCGGTCGCGATCGAAAACCTGTCGGTCTGGTATGACCGGCGCCGGGCGCTTGAGGAGGTGTCGGTGGCGGTGGCGCCGGGCGAAATTTTTGCCCTGGTCGGCCTGAATGGCGCTGGCAAGACAACGATAATCAAGGCGATGCTTGGGCTGATTGCCGCGACGGGGACGGTATCTCTGTGTGGTGTGGACCACCGCGACCCGGCTTCGCGCCGCGCGATTGTCTATCTCCCCGAGAAATTCCAGCCATCCCCGTTGCTGAAGGGCTGGGAATTCCTGTCGCTGTCCCTGTCCTGTTTCAAGATGCCGCTGGATCGCGAGGCCGCACTATCGGTTGCAAATAATTTAGAATTCAATGTACAGGATCTGGGGCGGCGCATCGGTACGTACTCAAAGGGCATGATGCAGAAAGTCGGGCTGATGGCGGCCCTGCTCGTGCAAAGACCGCTGGTGATCCTGGACGAGCCAACCAGCGGCCTGGACCCACAGGCGCGACATCTCCTCAAGAACGCCTTGCGCGCCTATACGCAATCCGGCGGAACGGTGTTCTTCAGCTCCCACATTCTGGCGGATGTCGATGAAATTTGTCAGCGGATGGCGGTAATTCATGAGGGGCGGCTGCGGTTTTTGGGAACGCCGGAGGCTCTGAAGTCGGTTCATTCTGGTCAGACCCTGGAACGGGCGTTTCTGGCCGAGATTGGCAATGATGGAGAATGACGTGCAGATTGCGGACTTATTGACGATTGCGCTCCAGAACAAGGCGTCGGATCTGCATCTGACCTCCGATAGCCCTCCGATTCTGCGCCTGGATGGCTCGCTCAAGCCGATCGACATGGCGGTTCTGTCCTCGCTGGAAGCGCAGACCCTGATTGTATCGGTCATGACGGAGGCACAGCGAATCGAGTATGAGGCCGAGCGCGAGATCGACTTTGCGATCAGCTTTGGCGAAAAAGCCCGCTTCCGCGTCAACGCCTTCACCACCAACAAAGGGCCAGCCGCTGTTTTCCGAACCATTCCTACGGTAATTCCCACGCTGGCGGGCCTGAACGCGCCACGGATTTTCGAACGGTTGTCCGAATTGGAGAAGGGACTGGTTCTGGTGACCGGCCCGACCGGATCCGGCAAATCGACGACTCTGGCGGCGATGATCCACCATATCAATACGAAGTCCGATAAACATATCCTGACCATCGAAGACCCGATCGAATTCGTGCACCAATCCAGAACCAGCCTTGTCAACCACCGCGAGGTCGGCAAACACACCAAATCCTTCGCCCGAGCGTTGAAAAGCGCCTTGCGGGAAGACCCGGATGTCATCCTGGTCGGAGAAATGCGGGATCACGAGACCATCAGTCTGGCCCTGACCGCCGCCGAGACCGGCCACCTGGTGATGGGAACGCTGCATACCAGTTCGGCGGCAAAAACCATCGACCGCATCATCGACGTATTCCCCACCGGTGACAAGGAAATGGTCCGGGCGATGCTGGCCGGATCGTTACAGGCGGTAATCGCCCAGGTGCTGTTGCCCCGCATCGGTGGTGGCCGGATCGCAGCTCACGAGGTTCTGATCGGCACTCCGGCCGTCCGCAATCTCATTCGCGACAACAAAGTGCCCCAGATTTATTCGATGATGCAGGTCGGCTCGCAATTCGGAATGCAGACCTTGGAAGAGGCCCTTGACGCCGTCGTGAACCAGGGACTGGTCGACCGCAAGCAGGCCCAGCGTTATCAGCCAACGCCCAGCAAGGAATCGGGGCCGGTCAGCAAGGGGGTTAGCTGGTGATCAATCGACAAGGTGCTGGGATTTGATCTCGTACCAGGAACGGACGACCTTGAACAGATACTTGGATTGCCGGTTCGGATCGTCGGAATGGTAATGGGAGACAGCGCTACGCCACGTACCGTACTGGTGCAGCAATTGCCCCAGAAACGTGGCGGCGTAGTCGACATTGGCGGCCGGGTCAAAAGCCTGTTCAATGGTTTTGAATGCGGTGGGATGATGCTTGAGATTGACTTGCATACAACCAACGTCGATAGACCGAACGTTGTTGTTAAGCAGGTATTTCACGACGGCGACAGCGGTTGCCTTGGTTTCAAACTGAAAGCCGTGGCCGTGAACGTTGATGGACCACGGCCACGCGACCTTGAGCTTCCTGACCGGCAACTTGCGGCCGCTCTCGGTTCGGGCGATGGAGGTCAGCATCAGGTGGGGATAATTCCGGGCACGCTCCTGCTTCAGGGTTTCCAATTCGCAGGCGAACGTTATTGAGCTTGCCGCTGAGGCGGGATGAATGACAAACAGGTGAGCCACGGCGGAAATACCAGCGGAAAACCTGATAAAATGCTTCATCCTGATCCCATCCGCGAGGTACGGTATTCTAAGGAGGGTAGCGAAATTGGTTTACGTTTGCAACGTCCCCTGTCCTCTGAAGGCTTGCATACCGAAGCCCATCCTAAACTAAACCACTACCAGCTGGAAGCTGGTAGGTTTGAGTCTAGGCTGGAAGCCGGGAAGTTACTCTAAAGAGATGTTGGTTTCGTTCTCCGAACGTTTGCCGTCAGTGTGACCATCGATATAGGCGAGGATGATGTCATCAGTAACGTTACCGCTGGTGGTACTGAAGAATCCACGCCCCCAGAAGTGACGACCCCAATAGCGTTTTCCGATGTGCGGAAACTCCAGTTGGATCTTTCGCGAAGAACGGCCCTTGGCGTTCTTAACGAATTCACTGACGGCAATGTGTGGCGGAATTTCAGCAAAGATATGTACGTGATCCACCGAAAGCACGCCATTAACGATACGAATACCCATCTCGTCGGCTACCTGGGCGATGATCGTGCGCACCCGCAGCCGCAGATCGCCTTGCAAAACTGGGTACCGGTATTTCGTAATCCACACCAGATGATACCTGTGGTGGAAAACCGTATGTGAACCCTTGCTGTACTCTGTCATGACGCTATAGGCGACTGGGCGAGCCCTCGCCTATAGCGTCATGACAGAGTGGTGTCAAGGCATAGGGCTGAAGCCTTTCCCGCCTGAAGGCGGGGGTTTTTACCAGAGAAGAGGACTAAAAAAGGGGTTCTGGGTATCGCCCCGAGCGTGTGTGAGCGGCAGTTCACCAGACGGGTGGGAGCAAAACAAAGTGTGCCTTCTGGTCTTCGTTCATGGCTGGGGCTTCGATGCCTCCTTCTGGCAGCCGTTGCGCGACCAATTGCCCGAGTATCCGGGCGTCGCCTTCGATCTGGGGTTCCGGGCGCAGCCCCAATGGCCGCCGATACCCGCAGGGGGCAAAATCATCGCGGTCGGGCATTCGACCGGGTTTGCGTGGTTGCTGCATGAACGGCCGTTTCGTTGGGATGCCCTGGTAGCGATCAATGGCTTTTCCCGTTTTGTCGAAGGACCGGACTTCCGGCCCGCCGTGGCGCCCCAGGTATTGGAGCGGATGATCCGGCGCTTCGCCAGCACTCCCCTGGCCGTAGCCACCGAGTTTCTGACGCGCTGCGGCGCCATCGGCCTGGAGTCGGCGAACTTCGACGTCAAGGCACTGGCAGCAGGTCTGGTCTGGCTCCGGGACTGGGACGAACGGGCAGCGCTGGCGGAAGATCCGGCGCCATTGCTGGTGCTGGCCGGCGCCCGTGACCCAATCATACCCATGGCGATGACCGAACGTTGCTTTGGCGGACGCTCCCGTACCATCATGCACCGGCGCGAGGGTGGTGGTCACCTGTTGCCGCACGATGACCCGGCCTGGTGTGCCCAGCACCTGCGCGCTCTAGCGAAAGTATTATGACCTTGAACCAGCGCAAGTCCGCCATTGCCGCCGCTTTTGGAGCCGCCGCCGCCGATTACGACGGCGCGGCCGTCGTACAGCACGAGGTTGCCGCCAGACTGGCCTCCATCCTGGGGGAGATACCGCTGGCGCCACGTCCCCTGGTTCTGGACGTGGGATGCGGCACCGGATTCCTCATGCGCGCCCTCCGCAGGCAACTTGCCGATGCCACCTGGGTTGCCAGCGATCTTTCGCCGGAGATGGTGGCGCGTTGCCGGGCTGCGGCTTTCGATGCGGAGGCGCTTTATGTGTGTATGGACGGCGAGTATCCGGCGGTGTGCGGCGGTTTTGACCTTATTTGTTCGAGTCTGGTCTTTCAGTGGTTCGAGGATCAGGCCGGAGCCGTACGCCGTCTGACCGGTCTGTTACGGCCGGGTGGCGTGCTGGCGTTCAGCACGCTGGCCGCCGACACCTTCCGGGAGTGGCGCGAGGCCCATGCCGCGCTTGGCCTTGTCCCCGCCACCCCCGACTATCCGACTCTGGCGGAGTTGTCGGCCCTGTGGCCGGACGGGGGGAGCGGCACGGTAATCGAGGATCACCTGGTACGGCGCTATTCCGACGCGGCCACGTTCGTTGCCACATTAAAGCGAGTCGGCGCTCATGCCGCGCCGCATCATCATCCTATCGGTCCCGGTCAGTTACGCAAGGTTCTGCGGCGCCTGGATACGCCAATTTCCGGAACGGAGACTTCAGGAACGGGGGGGGGAGTCGCGATCACCTATCATGTCGCGTATGGGATCTACCGGAAGGAGGGGGAATGAGAAAAATGCTGACCCACGGCGTGTTCGTCACCGGGACCGACACCGATGTCGGCAAAACGGTGACGGCTGCCTGTCTGGTGTGGGCGCTGGGTGCCGACTATTGGAAGCCAGTGCAAACCGGACGCGACCTGGATGACGATGCCGCAACAGTGGCGGATCTGACCGGGCTACCCCCGGATCGCATTCACCCCTCGACGTATTCATTGCTGGCGCCACTGTCGCCCCACGCCGCCGCCGGGATGGAGGGGGTCACGATTCGCCTTGATACCTTCATGCCACCGCCCGGAGCCAATCCCCTGGTGGTGGAGGGAGCTGGCGGGGTGCTGGTGCCGCTGAACGAACGTCACCTGATGGTCGATCTTATGGTCCTGTTGGGGTTACCGGTGGTGTTGGTGGCGCGCTCCACGCTGGGCACCATCAACCACACTTTGCTGAGTCTGGAGGCTCTGCGCCAAAGGAAATTGACGGTCGCCGGGGTGATTCTGAACGGTCCCCCGAACCCCTCCAACCGCCACGCTATTGAAACGTATGGCCGGATTCCGATATTGGGAGAAATTCCACCGATGGAGCCAATCGACGCCCTGACGGCGGCCACGGTGGGGGCGAGCTTGCGCAACGCGGTACAGACGCTTTGGTAAGCCCCCTTCGGGGCTATCGCCCCGAACCCCATTTGGGGCTATGCCCCAAGCTCCCTTTTTTATTAATAAGGGGGTTCGGAGCATAAGCCCCGATCGGGTGTGGGCGGACGCCCACGGACCTGATGCGACAACATTGGAAAATACCCCTTGGACAGCATACTGGCCTTCGACCGCCGCCATGTCTGGCACCCGTTCACCCAGGCCCGCACCGCCGGCGACCCGATACCTGTCCGCGCCGCCACCGGAGCGGTTCTCCATGGCGAGGACGGTCGGGATTACCTCGACCTGATTTCGTCGTGGTGGGTCAACCTCCATGGTCACGCCCACCCCGCCATCGCCGGAGCCATCGCCGCCCAGGCGCATGTGCTGGAACAAGTCATCTTTGCCGGCTTCACCCACCGGGGCGCGGTGGAAGTGGCGCGGCGGCTGGCCGCGTTGCTGCCCGGCGACCTGAACCGGGTGTTCTTTTCCGACAACGGGTCGACTTCGGTCGAAGTGGCGCTCAAACTCGCGGCCCAGTACTGGTACAATCAAGGTCAGAACCGCACCCGTTTTCTTGCCTTTGACGGCGGCTATCACGGCGACACCGTAGGCGCCATGTCGGCCGGTCACAGTTCCGGTTTCTTCGCCCCCTTCGCCGGAATGCTGTTTTCCGTCGAAGCCCTGCCATATCCCGCCACCTGGGATGGGGATCCCGAAGTGGAAGCTCGCGAGTCCCATAGCCTGGCCGCGCTCGACCGCTGGCTTGAGCACCACGGCACCGATACCGCCGCCCTGATTATGGAGCCTCTGATCCAGGGCGCCAGCGGGATGCGCATGTGCCGGCCGGAATTCGTGTCGGCCGTGGCCAACCGACTGCAAGCCGCCGGAGTCCTGCTGATCCTGGACGAGGTCATGACCGGATTCGGCCGCACCGGAGCCTTGTTCGCCTGCCTCAAGGCCGGGGTGACCCCTGATTTGATCTGTCTGTCCAAGGGACTGACCGGCGGCTTCATGCCGATGGCGGTCACCGTGTGCCGTGACCCGCTTTACGAAGCGTTCCAGGCAGATGAATTCGACAAGGCCTTTGCCCACGGCCATTCCTTTACCGCCAATCCCCTGGGATGCGCCGCCACGCTGGCATCGCTCGACCTGACCCTGGCCCCACAAACCACCGTCGCGCTGGCTAACATCGAGTCCCACCATCGCGAACGCATGGCGCGTCTGGCTCGTTTGCCCGGCGTGGCGCGGCCCCGTGTCACCGGCACGGTGGCGGCAATTGACGTGGTCCTGGACGGCGATGAAGGTTATGGTGCCGCGATCGGCGCCAAAATGCGGGCGTTTTTCACCGAGCGGGGACTGTTGCTTCGCCCCCTGGGAAATGTAGTGTATATTCTGCCGCCTTATTGTATCGCCATGGAGCAACTGGACCGCGCCTACGATGCCATCGAAGCCTTCGTGACCGGGCAGCCATAGGATTAGGGAAATCATGGCCGACATCGACCTTCAGTTCATCGGCGAACAGATCCGGCGTATGCAGATTGATATTCGGACCCTGAAGAGCGAGCAGGAGCGCACCGATGCCGACATCGGACGCCTTCGTTCGGAAATGCACGACGGTTTCGCTGCAATGGCGTTGGGATTCAACGTGTTGGGAGCGAGAGTAGGATCGTTGGAAGCGAGATTCGAGGCGATGGAAGCGGGACTGGAAAGAAAATTCGCGGCAATTGACACCAAATTCGCCGCGATTGACGCCAAATTCACCAAATTTGACGCCAAATTTGACGCGATTGACGCCAGATTCGACGCGCTCGATGCGAGGTTCGACCAGTTTGATACGAGACTTGACGTGTTTCACACCACGCTGGTCGCCGTGTTCGAGGCGATCAAAGACATGAAGCATTAGACCCATTTTGGTATATGGAAAGGGACTGCCGTGATGACGAGCAATACCGCTGCCGCTGCTATCGCCGGGACTGGCGCTGAGGCTGGCTATGGCGGGGAACTGCGACCCGGTTGGGGCAAGGAGGAAATTCTTGGCCTGTTCTCGCTGCCATTCAACGACCTTCTGCACCGTTCGCACGAGATTCACCGCCGCAATTGGGATGTTAATGAAATCCAGCTCTCTACCCTGGTATCGGTGAAGACCGGCGGTTGCGCCGAGAACTGCGGCTATTGTGGCCAGAGCGCCCACCACGAGGCCAAGATCGAAGCCACCAAGATGATGCCGCTCGAAGAAGTGATGGCGGCTGCGCGCAAGGCCAAGGAGGCCGGCGCAACGCGTCTGTGCATGGGCGCCGCGTGGCGCAGTCTGCGCGACCGCGATCTGCCCCACCTCATGGATATCATCTCCGGGGTCAAAGGCGAAGGGATGGAAACCTGCGTCACCCTCGGGATGCTGACGACGGAGCAGGCGCAAAAGCTGAAGGAATCGGGTCTCGATTATTACAACCACAATGTCGATACCTCCGAGGAATATTACGGCGAGATCGTCACCACCCATACCTTCCAGGACCGCCTGGATACCCTTGGCAACGTGCGCGCCGCCGGGTTGAAGGTCTGCTCCGGCGGCATCGTCGGCATGGGCGAGGACCGCGCCGACCGCGCCGGGATGCTGGCCACCCTCGCCAATCTGAACCCGCCGCCGGAGAGCGTGCCGGTCAACATGCTGGTGCCGATTCCCGGCACACCGCTGGCGGACCGACCGGCCGTGGATCCCCTGGAACTGGTGCGCACCATCGCCGTTGCCCGTATTCTCATGCCGCGCTCCAGGGTCCGGTTGTCGGCGGGACGGGAAGCCATGAGCGATGCGATCCAGGCGCTGTGTTTCTTCGCCGGAGCCAATTCGATGTTCTATGGGGAGCGACTGCTGACCGCGAACAATCCGGTCGAGGACAAGGACAGGGCGCTGTTTGAACGGCTGGGTTTGCACGCAGAGATTGTTCAAGAGCTTCGTGCCCGTCCTGTGGGCGTCGCCGCCGCCGGGTAGCGGCGGGCGACTGCTCGCGCCCGCGTGGGACCGGGCAGGAAACGCAGGAAAGGCCGAACGGATGGCAATTAATCAGGAAATAGCCGTGCAGGCGTTGAAGCTGCGGCGCGTGCAGATTAGTGGCTTCAAGTCGCTTGGAGATTTTAACCTGCATATTCCAGGGAACCGACTGATCCTGATCGGCCCCAATGGCGCTGGTAAATCGACGGTCCTTCAGGCGCTTGCGTTTATTGAATATGTTGCGAAAGGGCAGCCAATATCCTTCTTTGATGAGCGCCATTGGGCAATAAGGGACATTTGCCCCCAGCCGGGAGGTCTATACACCCTTTATCACAAATTCAGATATCGCCTCCTCCTTGAGCGTGACGACGGGAAACGGATTTACTGGCACTTCCTGTGGTCACCCAACTCAAAGTCCATGGAGGAGGAGGAAGTATGGGTTGCTGAGCGTGAACCATCCGAGCCGAGGTGTATTCTTCACTTCAGTCCCAAAAATCAGTTGACGGTCGTTGTTGATGGACAGCCCTTGGGGGCTATTCAGTCGCGTGGTTCATTGATGGCCTTGCTCGATTTGAACGCACTTCCATCGGAACTCGCCGATGTGTTTAGATCACTGAAGGCCTGGGGGGAGAGGATACTCTCCATGGAACTTCTGAATCCCATGGCAATGAGACGGGGAAGCCGTGTCAGTCCTAATGATATCGGACCACAGGGGGAGCGGTTAGCCGGGTTTCTAGCGTCACTGTCGCAAGACGGAAAAGCCCGAATCGTTGAGCGTGTTAAGGCGTTCTATCCGCTAAGACACATTGAAACAACCCCACCTAGAGAAGGCTGGATAGACCTGAAAATTGCCGAATCATTCACGGGCTTCGACCGGATCGGCAGTGCGCATATGAGTGACGGTTTCATGCGAATGCTAGGCATGGCAGCCATCCCCGAGTTCAACGAGGCAGCCAGTGCGGTATTGCTTGACGAAATCGAGGATGGGATTGGAGCTCACATTTTACCCCGTTTTATCGACATGATTACCAGGGAGGCCAAAATTCAACTCATCGCCACCTCCCACTCGCCGGTTCTCGTCAATGGTTTCGAGCCGGATGAAATCGCTTTCCTTGGCCGCACCGGCAACGGCCGCACCGTTGCGGCTTCCTTCAAAGATATCGAATCGCTGGGGGAAGGATCGGAGTATTTTGGCCCTGGGGAACTATGGACAATGATGGACGTGGAGAGGCTCAACGAGAGTGTGCTTGCCGCCAACCAGAAAAAACCAGTCAGGAAGACGTTTGACGTTCAGGCTTTCATGGAGGGCCGATGATGCGGGTGCTGGTTGTCGGGGAAGGCCTTCACGATATCGGACGTCAGAATGAGTGGTGCGAACAAACGAGAAAATTAATTAACTTACCTGGATGGCTACAGACGTTACTGCATAAAATGAATGAATTCGGGCAAGCCATAGAGATCACTTCCATTAATACAAAAGAGATCGTTCTCTCAGGCCAGGAAAGACGTAAGAGACAACCATTACCAGAGGGCCACGGGGCGAAAGCCATGGCCGCGAAACTCAAGGCCAAAAACGAAAACTTCGATGTCGTTGTCTTTATGGCCGATTCTGATACGGAGGAGGATTGTAAATGGCGATGCCACCATAAGTGCGTCCAGGAAGGTTTCGGGAAAATTCCAGAAGGACCGGCAGGGGTAGTCTGTCTGCCGAAGAGCGCGTCAGAAAGCTGGCTTCTGGCGGACCCGGAAGCCTGGAAGGCCATGGGTCTCTCCTGTACGAAAATGCTTCCGTCGCACCCGGAGACCATCTGGGGTAAACATGACGATCCCGAAGGCAATCGCCCGCATCCATACTTTGCCCGCGTTTGCAAGGCGGCTAACAGGACGGATACTCGTGAAACCCGCGTTGAGCTTATGGAAAAAATATCTATCCCCAGGCTTGCCAAAGCCTGTCCCCTCAGTTTCGCCTCTTTTTGGAACGAATTGCACGCTGCGGGCATAGCCCCTTCCCCTCCTGACAGACGGCCGTGAGCAAGAGTCGTTTGTTTTTAGAAGTGCTATTGCATGTATGCCTACATCCTGCGCCGTCTGGCCCTGATCCCCCTGACCGTACTGGGCATCATGGTCATCAATTTCGCCGTGGTGCAGATCGCACCGGGCGGCCCGATAGACCATGTGCTGTCGCAGATCAAGGGCAACGGCGTCGAAGCTACCGCGCGTTTCTCCGGGGCAGGCGGGGCCGAGGTTCACGGCGGCAACTCCGGGACGGCGGCGGCGGGCGGAATTGCCGGTAAATATCGCGGTGCCCAGGGTCTCGATCCCCAGTTCATCAAGTCGCTTGAGGTGCAGTTCGGCTTCGACAAGCCAGCGCCAGAGCGGTTCTGGATCATGATGAAGAACTACCTGACCTTCAACCTCGGCAAAAGTTATTACCGCGATCGTAGCGTGATCGAGCTGATGATGGACAAACTGCCGGTGTCCATATCCATCGGTCTCTGGAGCACGCTGATTATCTATCTGATTTCCATCCCGCTCGGGGTGATGAAGGCGGTGCGGGATGGCTCGCGCTTCGATATCGTTACCAGTTGGGCCATCATCATCGGTTATGCGATCCCCGGTTTCCTGTTCGCCATCCTGTTAATCGTGGTGTTCGCCGGCGGGCGTTATCTGAACTGGTTCCCCCTGCGCGGCCTGACTTCCGACAATTGGGCCTCGCTGTCGTGGTCAGGGCGCATCGCCGATTATTTCTGGCACCTGACCTTGCCGGTGACGGCCATGGTGGTGGGTGGATTCGCGGGTCTGGTCATGCTGACCAAAAACGCGTTCCTGGAGGAAATCACCAAGCAATACGTCACCACGGCTCGCGCCAAGGGCTTAAGCGAGCCTCAGGTACTGTATGGCCATGTGTTCCGCAACGCCATGCTGCTGGTGATCGCCGGGTTCCCGGCGGCGCTGGTCAACATGCTGTTCACCGGTTCGGTGCTGATCGAGGTGATTTTCACCCTTGACGGCCTGGGCCTGCTCGGGTTTGAATCGGTCATCAATCGCGACTATCCGGTGATGTTCGGTACGCTGTACCTGTTCAGCCTGATCGGGCTGCTGCTCAACCTCCTCAGTGACCTGACCTATCACTTCGTCGATCCGCGCATCGACTTTGCACGGCGGGAAGGGTGATGCGGATTACCCCGCTGACCGCGCGAAGACTGGCCAGTTTCCGCCGCAACCGACGCGGGTTTTGGTCGCTGTGGTTGTTCCTGCTGCTGTTCGGCGTCAGCCTGTTCGCCGAGTTTATCGCCAATGACCGGCCTCTGGTGGTGTCCTACGCGGGTCATCTTTATTTTCCGGTCCTTGCCGACTACCCGGAAACCACATTCGGCGGCGATTTTGCCACCGGGGCCGACTATCGCGATCCCTATCTGGCTAGGCTCATTGAGGCCAAGGGCTGGATGACCTGGCCGCCGGTTCGTTATGGCTCCAACACCATCAACTTCGCCCTGCCGGTACCGGCCCCGGCCCCGCCCTCGGCCGACAACTGGCTTGGCACCGATGACCAGGGCCGCGATGTGGTGGCGCGGCTGATTTACGGTTTCCGCATTTCGGTGCTGTTTGGGCTGGCGCTGACCCTGGTATCGTCGGTGATCGGCGTGGCTGCTGGCGCTGTCCAGGGCTATTTCGGCGGCTGGACGGATCTTTTGTTGCAGCGATTTCTGGAAATCTGGGGCGGCCTGCCCGAGTTGTTCATTTTGATTATTGTTTCCAGCGTGGTAGTGCCGGGATTCTGGAGTTTGCTAGGCATTCTGGTGCTGTTTAGCTGGACACATCTGGTCGGCGTGGTGCGGGCCGAGTTCCTGCGGGCGCGGAATTTCGATTACGTGCAGGCGGCGCGGGCGCTGGGCATGTCCGACGGCAAGATCATGTTCAAGCACGTTCTGCCCAACGCCATGGTGGCGACGCTGACCTTCACACCCTTCATTCTGTCCGGCTCCATCGTCGCGTTGACGGCGCTGGACTTCCTTGGCCTGGGATTGCCGCCGGGGTCGCCGTCGCTGGGAGACTTGTTGCGCCAGGGCAAGGAAAATCTCCAGGCGCCGTGGCTTGGTATCGCCGGGTTTCTGGTGCTGGCGGTGACTCTCAGTCTGCTGGTGTTCGTAGGCGAAGCCGTGCGCGACGCGTTCGATCCGAGGAAAACCGTGCTATGAGAAGAGAAAGATACGAGGGGCCTGAGGCCCCTCGCGCTCCCCCCGTTCATAAGAGATTAGATGGGGAGCACGAGGGCCTCAGGCCCTCGTTCTTTTCTCTATCAAGGATGCGTGAGCCGTTACGTTTTTAAACGTTACTGATTCTCAGGCGCCTTCGGCTTCATCCCCTTCGTCGGATACCGGGCCGGAATCCAGTCCCTTGGCGGCCGGGTCGCGATCGACCAGTTCAATGACAGCCATTGGCGCGCAATCGCCATAACGAAAACCAGCCTTCAGCACCCGCGTATAGCCACCTGGCCGTGCCTTGTAACGATCGACCAAGGTCGTAAACAGCTTGGCAACAACCGTTTCGTCCTTGATCGCGGCAATGGCTTGGCGTCGGGAATGAAGGTCCCCGCGCTTGGCCAGGGTGATCAGCTTTTCGGCGATGGGACGCAGATCCTTGGCCTTGGGCAAGGTGGTGGTAATCTGTTCATGCTTGAACAGGGCGGCAACCATGTTGGTGAACATCGCTTTGCGATGGCTGGTGGTGCGGGTAAGTTTACGGCCGCGCATTCCGTGACGCATGGATACCTCCTCCTGTCTGGCCTCGCTCCCGAAGCCGATTGCACGCCCTCATCGCCGCGCCCCCTACGGGGCAGGTACGACAGGTTATCCCACCATGGGATCCGAACGCCGTGTTAGTACGGCTCCTCAAGTTTCTTGGCCAGATCTTCGATATTTTCCGGCGGCCAGTTCTGCACTTCCATTCCCAGATGCAGCCCCATGTGCGCCAGAACTTCCTTGATCTCGTTCAAGGACTTTCGCCCGAAATTTGGCGTCCGCAACATTTCGGCTTCAGTTTTCTGCACCAGATCGCCGATATAGATGATGTTGTCATTTTTGAGACAGTTTGCCGAACGAACCGACAGTTCAAGTTCATCAACCTTGCGCAACAGGTTCTTGTTGAACGGCAGTTCGTCGCGGCGTTCCTCTTCTGTGCTGACCTGCGGCTCTTCGAAGTTGATGAAGAGCTGCAACTGGTCCTGAAGAATCCGCGCCGCCAGCGCTACCGCATCTTCCGGCGACACCGAGCCATCCGTCTCCACCGTCAACGACAGCTTGTCATAGTCGGTAACCTGTCCGACACGGGTATTTTCGACCTTGTAGGACACCTTGCGCGCCGGGCTGAAAATCGCATCGACCGGAATGAGACCTATCGGCGAATCCTCCGGCCGGTTCTGGCTGGCGGGAACATAGCCCTTGCCACTATTGGCGGTCAGCTCCATGTTGAGCGTCGCGCCCTGGTCCAAGGTACAAATGACGAGGTCGGGGTTCATAACCTCGATATCATGTACCGGTTCGATCATCCGCGCGGTAACCTGGGCTGGTCCGGTCGCCCGCAACACCATCCGGCGCGGGCCGTCGCCATGCATCCGCAAGGCCAGAGTCTTGATATTGAGGATGATATCCGTCACATCCTCCCGCACACCGGGAACCGATGAGAATTCGTGCAGGACGCCGTCAATCTGGATCGACGTTATGGCGGCTCCCTGTAACGATGACAACAGAACACGGCGCAAGGCGTTGCCGAGCGTCATGCCAAAGCCACGCTCCAGAGGCTCGGCCACCACCGTAGCCTTACGAAGCCCATCGCCACCGGGCTCAATATTGAGCTTATTCGGTTTGATAAGCTCTTTCCAGTTCTTTTGAATTACGGCCATAATCACACACTCTCGAACCGGAGGACAACCCGATCGGTTGCCTGACAATGGTGTCGTCTGACGCCACGAGATTTAAAACGGGACAAAGGCCATACCGCCCCCCCCGAAATCAAATCTCCCTGCGGTCGTTCAGACGCGCCGCCGTTTGCGCGGGCGGCAGCCGTTATGTGGAATTGGCGTCACATCGCGAATCGACGAAATGGCAAAGCCCACCATCTGCAACGCACGCAACGCCGATTCACGCCCAGAGCCAGGCCCATTGACCTGCACGTCAAGCATTTTCATGCCGTGCTCCTGTGCCTTGCGCCCAGCGTCTTCAGCCGCGACCTGGGCCGCATAAGGGGTGGACTTGCGAGACCCCTTGAAGCCTTGCGACCCCGACGAGGACCAGGCAATCGTGTTGCCCTGAACGTCCGTTATCGTGATCTTCGTGTTGTTGAAGGACGCGCTGACATGCGCGATACCCGAGGTAATGTTCTTGCGTTCGCGCTTGCGCGTCTTTTGTGCTGGCTTCGCCATGTCGAACCTTGAAGTAATTGGGGAGCTACTTGGTCACTTTTTTCTTGCCCGCAATGGCCTTTGCTGGCCCCTTGCGCGTGCGCGCATTAGTATGCGTCCGCTGGCCTCGCACCGGCAGGCCGCGACGATGACGTAGGCCCCGATAGCAGCCCAAATCCATCAGACGCTTAATGTTGATGGCGACCTCACGGCGCAAATCACCTTCGACTTTATAGTCATGATCGATCACCTCACGGATGCGCATCACTTCATCATCCCCAAGCTGATTGACCCTTCGGCTCTCAGGTACGCCGACTTTCCGGCAGATATCTTCCGCCTTGGTCCGGCCGATGCCAAAGATATACGTCAGCGCAATCACGACCCGCTTATTGGTCGGAATATTTACCCCAGCAATACGCGCCAAAACGGCTCTCCCTGAAACGACAAAGGCAAATCCCACCTCCCGCTGGTCGTTAGCCAGGGAAGGTGGGCGATTATAGGGCGACTGTCTCCGCTGTCAACGATATACGCCTAAGCGGCAGTCGCCTTCTCAAGCTGGCGAGTAACTTCATCAATGGGTGCCGAACCATCGATAACCCGCAACAACCCCTTCTTTTCATAAAACGGCAACAACGGCGCGGTCTGGGCATGATAGGCTTCCAGTCGCGCCACCACCGTCTCGGCATTGTCATCCTTGCGGCGCGTGAACTCCACGCCGCCACAGCTATCACATTTTCCCTCGGTTTTAGGCCGCTGGAATTTATCATGATACCCGGCACCGCATTTCGCACAACTGAACCGGCCGGTAATCCGTTCCACCAGCATCGAGTCGGGGACGCGGACTTCAATGACACAGGTCAGCGTCATCCCTTTTTTAACAAGCAACCCGTCAAGCGCCTCGGCCTGAGGCACCGTGCGGGGAAAGCCGTCAAGGATAAAGCCGTTGGCGCAATCAGGTTCATCAATACGATCGGCAATCATACGAATGATGATGTCATCAGACACCAACTTTCCGGCTTCCATGATCGCCTTGGCTTCCTTACCTACCGGGGTGCCGGCACCCACTGCCGCCCGCAGCATGTCGCCGGTCGATAGCTGGACGATCCCATACTTGTCCTGCAATACTTTAGCCTGCGTACCCTTGCCGCCACCGGGTGGCCCCATGAGTATAAGCCGTGTCCCCTTCATCCTCGTTTCCCCCTGAGCTTGGCTTTTTTGATCAGCCCTTCGTATTGGTGGGCCAGCAAGTGCGACTGGATTTGCGCAACCGTATCCATGGTGACCGTGACAACGATCAGCAGACTGGTGCCCCCGAAATAGAACGGCACGGCCAGACGGGAAATCAGAATTTCCGGCAGAACACTGAGCACCACCAGATACACCGCCCCCAGAACAGTAAGACGTGTCAGCACATAATCCAGATAATCTGCCGTATTTTTCCCTGGACGGATGCCCGGAATAAATCCGCCGTACTTCTTCAGATTATCGGCCGTATCCACCGGATTGAAAACGACGGCGGTGTAAAAAAAGGCAAAAAAGGCGATCAAAAAAGAATACATCGCCAGATATAGCGGATGCCCGCGCCCCAGCATCGTGGTGATCGTCGTCAACCACTCCGGTCCGCGCCCGGCCGAGAACCCGGCAATGGTCATAGGCAGCAATAGAATCGAGCTGGCAAAGATCGGCGGGATCACGCCTGACGTATTGACCTTTAACGGCAAATGGCTGGTCTCGCCACCATAGACCTTATTACCTTGCTGTCGTTTCGGATACTGAACCAGAATGCGACGTTGAGCGCGCTCCACAAACACGATGATGGCAACAACCCCGATCGCCAGAACAAACAACCCGAGTATAAGCAGCGGCGACAAAGCGCCCGTGCGGCCCAACTCCAGTGTACCGACTACGGCCCTGGGCAGATTGGCAACAATGCCGGCAAAAATAATCAAGGACGTTCCGTTGCCGACGCCACGCGCGGTGATCTGCTCGCCCAGCCACATGAGGAACATCGTCCCCCCAACCAGGGTAATCACGGCGGTAAAGCGGAAAAACATCCCCGGCGCAATGACCGCCGGCCCAACGCTCGAACTCATGCCCTCCAGACCGGAGGAAATTCCATACGCCTGCATGGCCGCAATGATCACGGTCAGATACCGTGTGTATTGATTGATTTTCTTGCGTCCGGCTTCGCCCTCTTTTTTCAGCGCCTCGATACTCGGCGACACCGTGGCCATAAGCTGGAGAATGATCGAGGCGGAAATATACGGCATGATATTCAGAGCAAAGATGGTCATGCGCTGTAACGCACCACCCGCCAGCATATCAAACATACCGAGAATGCCGCCTGCATTGTGGCGGAACAGATCTTGAAGCGCGTGCGGGTTGATCCCTGGCAGTGGGATATACGTTCCCAACCGATAGACGATCAGCGCCCACAACGTAAACCATAGCCGTTTCTTGAGTTCGGTCGCCTTGGAAAAAACGCCGAAATTCAAGTTGGCGGCGAGTTGTTCGGCCGCTGAAGCCATTCAGACCCTTGCCTTTCGCTTACGACGCCGACGCCGGAGCCGGCTTTGCCGGCTCGATCACCGTGATCGTTCCACCCGCCTTCACCACCGCAGCCATGGCCGCCTGAGACGCCCCGGCGACCTCAATGGTCAGACTGGCTGTCAACGCACCGTTGGCCAATAAACGAACACCGTCCCGAGGATGACTGATCACGCCACTGGAAGCCAGAGACGCAGCCGTCACTGGAGCCGAAGGATCAATCCTCCCCGCATCCACAAATCGTTGCAGGTCGTCAAGATTGATCACGACATATTCACGGCGGAATATATTATTAAACCCACGTTTTGGCAGCCGACGATAGATAGGCATCTGCCCACCTTCGAAACCGTTGATCGCCACGCCGGTACGCGCCGTCTGTCCCTTGCCGCCCCGGCCACAGGTCTTGCCTTTGCCGGAGCCAATGCCTCGACCAACCCTCATGCGGCCCTTGTGCGCCCCATCGTTATCGCGGATCTCATTCAACTTCATCACAAGGCCCTTCTTTCCCGCCATCTCCGTCGGAAACAGCAACCGTACCTACCATGGGCTATGCCCTGAGGCAACTCACTCTTCGCCGCCAACCTCGACCAAATGGGCCACCTTGGCAATCATGCCTCGCACCGAAGGGGTATCCTCCAGCACGCGGGTGCGTCGAATCCGTCCCAGACCCAGTCCAACCAAAGTGGCAATCTGATCTTTCTTGCGACCGCAACCGGAATGAACCTGCGTTACCGTCACCATCTTCCTGGTCGTCATGGCTTATTGCTCCCGCGTGGCGGCGGCGGCGGCGGCCCCGTCACGGCGGCCAATGATCTCACCCACCTTTTTGCCTCGTTTGGCGGCGATGGCCCTTGGCGACATCAACATCTTCAGGGCGTCAAACGTCGCCTTGATCATGTTGTGCGGATTGGTCGTGCCCACGCATTTGGCCACCACGTCCTGAACGCCCATGGTCTCGAACACAGCCCGCATCGGCCCGCCAGCAATGATCCCGGTACCCGGCATAGCCGCCCGCATCACCACCCGTCCGGCACCGAAGTGACCGCGAACATCATGGTGCAAAGTGCGGCCTTCACGCAGCGGAACCCGGATCATCTCCCGCTTGGCCTGCTCGGTCGCCTTGCGGATCGCCTCGGGAACCTCACGCGCCTTGCCGGAACCGTAGCCTACCCGGCCCTTGGCGTCTCCCACTACCACCAAAGCGGCAAAGGAAAACCGGCGGCCACCTTTGACCACCTTGGCGACGCGGTTGATATGGACCAGTTTGTCCACAAACTCATCCTCGCGCTCCCGATCGCGTTCCCGTTCGCGACCGCCACGCTCGCCGCGTTCGCCACGCTCGCCGCGCTGAGGACGTTCGCTACCTGGTGTCCGTGCGGTACTTGGTGTCCGTGCCATTCGTCACATTCCCTTTAGAAATCCAGCCCGCCTTCACGCGCCGCATCGGCAAGAGCCTTGATGCGGCCATGATACAGGAAGCCCCCACGGTCGAACACCACCTGCTTGACTCCAACCGCCACCGCTCGTTCGGCAATCAGTTTGCCCACCGCGACAGCAGCAGACTTGTCGGCACCGGTCTTGTCACGCAGAACCTCATCCAGCGTCGAGGCCGCCGCCAGAGTACGCCCAAGCGTATCATCAATCACCTGGGCATATATATGGCGTCCAGAACGATGCACCGACAGGCGCAGGCGCCCCCGACTTTTCTTGCGCAAAACCCACCGCATCCGTTCCTTGCGGCGAGTAAATATATCCTTCGGCGTCTTCATTGCCAGGAATCCCTACTTCTTCTTGCCTTCCTTGCGCAGTATCCACTCGTTGGCGTACTTCACGCCCTTGCCTTTGTAAGGCTCGGGGCTTCGATACGACCGAATTTCGGCGGCTATCTGCCCGACACGCTGCTTCGACGCCCCGCTCACCGTGATCGCGGTCGGGGTGTCGCACTTTATCTGAATATCCTCAGGTATGGGATACAGGACATCATGCGAATAACCCAGCGCCAAGCTCAGATTGCGACCTTGAACCGCCGCCTTGTACCCAACGCCAACGATATCCAGCTTGCGTGTGAAGCCTTCGCTGACCCCCACCACCAGATTACGGAGGTTGGCTCGCGTGGTTCCCCACATGGCCCGCGCCCGCTTGCCCTCGTGGCGTGGTTTGACCCAGACCTTGTTGCCGTCAATCTGCACTTCCACGTCGTCACCGATCGGCAAAGCCATGACGCCAAGCTTGCCGCTAACGGTGACCGCACCCGCAGCTACGTTAACTGTGACGCCGCTCGGCACGGCGACAGGATATTTTCCGACCCGCGACATTGCAGCCTCCTCAGAACACCTTGCACAGGACTTCGCCGCCCACATTGGCCTGACGGGCCTCGTGATCCGACATGACGCCACGTGGTGTCGAAAGGATGCTGATCCCCAGCCCGTTGTACACCTTGGGCAAATCGCCGATCTTGGAGTAGACGCGCCGCCCCGGCGTGGAGACGCGGTGAATTTCACGAATAACCGGGCTGCCCTCGGCATACTTGAGATCAATCCGCAGCTCTTCAAGCCCCGGCCGAACCGCCAGGCGTTCGTAACCACGAATGAAGCCCTCGCGTTTCAATACCTCAAGCACGTTCTGGCGCAGCCTCGACGCTGGCGATAAAATGCTGGACTTATGCGCCTGCTGCCCATTGCGGATGCGCGTCAGCATATCGCCCAAAGGATCGGAAAATGACATCGCTGATCGCCCCTTACCAGCTCGACTTCACCATGCCCGGGATCTGGCCTTTCGATGCCAGATCACGTAACACGACACGGCCCAGTTTGAACTTCCGATACACACCACGGGAACGCCCCGTCAGTTCGCAGCGATTGCGAACGCGCACCGAAGACGAATTGCGCGGAACCTCGGACAGTTTCAGCACCGCCTCGAACCGCTCCTCCGCCGACACTTCGCGGTTGGCAATGACAGCTTTCAGGCGAGCACGCTTGCCTTTAAATTGCTTTGTCATGCGTGTCCGCTTCTTGTTTCGTTCGACGGCACTTGTCTTAGCCATACGTCAACTCTCCGCGCGCATCAGTTCTGAAACGGTATTTCAAACGCAGCAAGCAGCGCCTTCGCTTCCTCGTCGGTCCGTGCCGACGTGCAGATGGTGATATCCATACCGCGAACGCTGCCGACCTTGTCGTAATCGATTTCGGGAAAAACGATCTGCTCCTTGATCCCCATGGAGAAGTTTCCCCGCCCGTCGAAGCTCTTGCCCGGCACCCCCCGAAAGTCTCGAACACGCGGCAAGGCGATGGTTACCAGCCGGTCAAGAAATTCGTACATGCGCTCATGCCGCAATGTTACCTTGCAGCCAATCGCCATCCCTTCGCGCAATTTGAAGGTCGCGATGGACTTCTTCGCATGGGTGACAACGGGTTTTTGACCCGAGATCGCCGTCAATTCGTTTACCGCAGCCTCTACCTTTTTCGCATCCTGGGTAGCCTCACCGACCCCCATGTTGATGACGATCTTCTCAAGTTTCGGCACAGCCATCGCATTCTTATAGTGGAACTTCTCCACCATCGCGGGCTTGACGACCTTTTCGTAGTGCGTACGCAAGCGGGCCATGGCCGTTCCCCTACTTATCGATAACTTCGCCGGACCGCCGGGCAATACGCACCTTGCGGCCATCGTCCAGCACCTTGTAACCGATCCGCGTCGGCCCACCGGTCTTCGGATCGATATGAGCGACGTTGGAAACGTCGATCGGCGACTCTTTTTCGATGATACCACCCTCTGTGGCCTGGGTCTGACGCTGGTGACGCTTCACCACGTTGACTCCTTGCACAATCAGCCGGTTTTCCTTGGGTATGGCGCGTAAAACTTCGCCGCGCTTGCCCTTGTCACGGCCGGTAATCACAACCACCCGGTCGCCTTTTTTGATCTTGAGTTTGGCCATCACAGCACCTCGGGCGCCAACGAGATGATCTTCATGTATTTTTTCGCCCGCAGTTCACGCACCACCGGGCCAAAAATACGGGTTCCGATCGGTTCACCCTGTTTGTTGATCAGAACCGCCGCATTGCGGTCGAATCGGATCGCGGTCCCATCGGGGCGACGAATCTCTTTCGCCGTGCGCACGATGACGGCTCGATGAACATCGCCCTTTTTGACACGCCCTCGCGGGATTGCCTCCTTGACCGACACCACGATGACATCACCCACCGAGGCAACGGTGCGCTTCGACCCACCCAGCACCTTGATGCACATGACCCGTCTGGCGCCGGAATTGTCCGCGACGTCAAGGTTGGTTTGCATCTGAATCATGAAACTATTCCCTACTGACGCCAGGCACTATTCGGCCGATTCCGCGACGACTTCCCAGGATTTTCGCCTGGAGATGGGTCGACACTCACGGATCCGCACGACATCACCGACCTTGAACCGGTTTTCACTATCATGAGCGGCGTATTTTTTAGACCGCTGGATGAACTTTTTATAGACTGGATGCATGACACGACGTTCGACCTTGACCAATACGGTCTTGTCCATCTTGTCGCTTACCACCACCCCTTGCAGTATCCGCCTCGGCATTCACCAACGCTCCTACGACGCCCTGCGATTGCGATCACCCTGGATGGTCTTGATCCTGGCGATTTCTCGCCGGATCACCTTCACCCGGGACGTATTTTCGAGCTGACCGCTCGCTTTTCGAAACCGCAGATTAAACTGCTCTTTCTTCAGTTCGACGATGCTGACCGCCAGCTCGTCATCACTTTTGACGCGCAAATCCTGTGCTGTCGACATCGTTCAAACCTCCCCACCAAGACGAGCCACGAACTTGGTTCGAATGGGCAACTTCGCCGCCGCCAATTCGAAGGCCCGCCGCGCTGTCTCCTCCGACACGCCACCGACCTCAAACATGATCCGGCCGGGCTTGACACGACACGCCCAAAACTCTGGAGCCCCCTTGCCTGAACCCATGCGAACTTCCGCTGGCTTCAAAGACACGGGCACATCAGGGAACACACGTATCCATACCCGACCCTGGCGTTTCATCTGCCGCGTGATGGCCCGGCGCGCCGCTTCGATCTGTCGCGCCGTAACCCGATCCGGTGTCAACGCCTTGAGGCCATACTCGCCAAAGTTAAGCGCGCTGCCGCCCTTGGCGTTGCCATGAATGCGTCCTTTGTGTTGCTTGCGGTATTTGGTCCGCTTTGGACTTAACATAGCTGATTTTCCCTATCGCGCCATCAACGCCCGCTTGTCGTCGGTTGCTGTTCCATGACCCGCTTGTCCTGAGCCATCGGGTCATGCGCCAAAATCTCGCCCTTGAACACCCATACCTTGACGCCGCAAGTGCCATAGGTGGTTTTTGCTGTCGCCACCCCGTAATCCACATCGGCCCGCAAGGTATGAAGAGGCACCCGACCTTCACGATACCACTCGGTTCGGGCTATTTCAGCCCCACCCAGTCGCCCACCGCAATTGATTCGAATACCCTGAGCCCCCAGACGCATCGCCGACTGCACTGCCCGCTTCATGGCACGACGAAAGGCCACGCGCCGCTCCAGCTGCACCGCAATATTCTCGGCCACCAGTTGCGCATCCAGTTCCGGCTTGCGAATCTCGACGATGTTGAGGTGAACATCCCCACCCGTCATTTTCTGCAAGGCCCGGCGCAATACCTCAATATCCTGGCCCTTTTTGCCGATCACCACACCTGGTCGCGCCGTGTGAAGGGTGATCCTGGCCTTTTTGGCCGGTCGCTCAATCACGATCCGCGACACACCCGCCTGGGAAAGACGCTTCTTCAGATAGTCACGGATCTTGAGATCCTTGTGCAACAGATCGGCGTAGCCATGATCAGCGTACCAGCGGGAATCCCACGTCCGGTTGATACCGAGGCGAAGACCGATGGGGTTGACTTTCTGACCCATTACTTTTGCTCCTCGCGCTCACGCACCACGATGGTCAGGTTGCTGAACGACTTGGTTATCTGGCCGGTCCGTCCCCGACCCCGAGCGTGCCAGCGCCGCATCACCAGCCCCTTGCCAACATAGGCCTCGGCCACGTAGAGTCGGTCCACGTCCAGTTGATGGTTATTCTCGGCGTTGGCGATCGCTGATTGAAGAGCCACCTTGACCTGCACAGCAATGCGGCGATGAATAAACGTGAGCTGTGCCAGCGCATGTTCCGCACTCAATCCACGTATTGCCGTCGCGACAATATTCAGCTTGCGCGGGCTGGTGCGAATTCCATTGGCCACGACCTGAGCTTCGGTATCGGCCAGGCGGCGCGCTGTCGCTTGCTTGCCCATCAGTCTACTTCCTCTTCGCCTTCTTGTCGGCGGCGTGCCCATAGTAGGTCCGCGTCGGCGAGAACTCGCCGAACTTGTGGCCGATCATGTTCTCCGTCACCAACACCGGAATGAACTTTTGCCCATTATGGACACCAAAGGTCAAACCGACAAACTGCGGCAAAATGGTTGAACGCCGCGACCACGTCTTGATCACTTCGTTACGCCCCGATCCCCTGGACTTCTCCGCTTTCGTCAGGAGATAGCCATCGAGAAACGGTCCCTTCCATACCGAACGAGCCACGACCGTCCTCCTATTTGGCCTTGTGACGGCGGCGCATGATCATGCCATCCGTCTTCTTATTATGACGAGTGCGCTTACCCTTGGTCGGCACACCCCATGGGGTCACCGGATGACGCCCACCCGAAGTCCTGCCTTCACCACCACCATGTGGGTGATCAACCGGGTTCATGGCCACGCCTCGTACCGACGGACGCACGCCAAGCCACCGATTACGTCCAGCCTTGCCCAGCTTGATGTTCTGGTTGTCGGCATTGGATACCGCGCCTACCGTCCCCAGGCAGGCGCCGCGAACCATGCGCAATTCCCCCGACCTCAGACGTAACTGAGCCTATCCGGCGTCCTTGCCAATGAGCTGAGCATAACACCCCGCCGACCGCGCCAACTGTCCACCCTTGCCGGGTTTCATTTCCACATTGTGGATAATGGTCCCCACCGGCATGTTGCGCAGAGGCATTGCGTTGCCAGGCTTTATGTCCACCCGCTCGCCCGACACCACCATGTCGCCGGCCTTTAGCCGCTGCGGCGCGATGATGTAATTCTGTTCGCCGTCTTCATACCGGATCAAGGCAATGAACGCCGAGCGGTTGGGGTCGTACTCAAGCCGCTCCACCGTCGCCGGTGCATCATACTTCCGCCGTTTGAAGTCGACGATCCGATAGCGCTGCTTATGCCCGCCACCCTGATGCCGCACCGTAATACGGCCAGTGTTGTTCCTGCCACCGGACTTGTGCTGACCTTCCGTCAGCGACTTGACCGGTGGCCCCTTATGCAGCTCTGACCGGTCTATAATGACAAGCTGTCGTAGACTCGGCGTCGCCGGCTTAAATGACTTGAGAGCCATCGTCAAACACCCGTCGTCACGTCAATCGAGTGGCCTTCCGTCAACGTCACGATGGCCTTTTTGACATCGCTCCGTTGACCCAGCCGTCCCTTGAACCGTTTTGCTTTGCCTTTGACGATCAACGTGTTGACCGCCTTGACCTTCACGCCGAAGATTCCTTCCACTGCCGCCTTGATTTCCGGCTTAGAGGCATCCTTTGGAACGCGAAACGTTATCTGGTTGAACTCAGAGGCAAAGTTCGTCTTTTCCGTTATCACCGGCGCGCGAACAATATCGTACTGGCGCGCCTTGTCGAGAGTGACCGCCGCACTGCTCATTTCAGCCGCTCCTGCAAATGCTGCGCGGCCGCCGTGGTGAGAACCAGGGTATCGCGGCGCAGGATGTCGTAAACATTGGCTCCCTGTTGGGGCAGAACGTCGATATTCATGATGTTGCGCGCGGCGCGGCTGAAATTCGTGTCCACCTCCGCCCCACCGACAATCAACGCCGAGGACCAACCCAGCCGTTGAAAACGCGTCACCAGATCCCTGGTCTTGCCACTATCACTGCGGGCATCATCCAGAATCACCAGCTTGCCGTCTTTGGCCTTGGCCGACAAGGCCGCCCGCAAGGCCAACCGTCGTACCTTTTTGTTGAGGTCGTGAGCGTGCGAACGCACCACCGGACCAAAGATAACCGCGCCACCGCGATACTGCGGCGACCGCAGCGAGCCTTGACGGGCCCGCCCCCCCCCTTTTTGCTTGAAGGGTTTTTTGGTCGTGCCGCTGATGTCGGAAATCCCTTTGGTTTTGTGCGTTCCAGCCCGGCGCTTGGCAAGCTGCCAGTTAATCATCCGGTGCAGGATGTCCGGGCGCACCTCGACGCCGAACACCTCGTCGGCAAGGTCCACGGACCCAACCGTCTCGTTGTCCAGGTTGATGATGTCGTGTTTCATCGCCCGCTATTCCTTCTCTTCGCCGCCGACGTCGCCAACGGACGGCGCCGCCATGATCTCTACGTCGGCTGCCGTGTCTTTCCCCGCCGGCTCACCCTTCACAGGTACCGACTTGAGGCCCGCCGGCATTGGCAAACCTTCAGGCAGCTTGCGCTTGATCGCATCGCTTACCAGAACCCAACCACCCGCTGAACCCGGCACTGCGCCACGGACTAAAATCAGGCCACGATCGCGATCGGTGCCGACCACTTCCAGGCTCTGGGCCGTAACACGGCGGGCACCCATGTGGCCAGCCATTTTCTTGCCCTTGAACGTCCGGCCAGGATCCTGCCGTTGCCCCGTCGATCCATGCGAACGGTGCGAAACCGACACGCCGTGCGACGCCTCCAGGCCTGCGAAATTATGCCGTTTCATGACACCAGCAAAACCCTTGCCAATGGAGGTGCCAACCACGTCAACGTACTGGCCCGCAATGAAATGATCGGCCCCCAGTTCGCTGCCCGGTTCCAGCTGACATTCCGCGCTGACGCGGAATTCCACCACTTTTTGCTTGGGTTCGACCTTGCCTTTGGCGAAATGACCACGCTCCGCCTTGGAGGTGTTCTTCACCTTGGCAACGCCCGCACCCAACTGGACGGCAATGTAGCCATCCGTCGCTTCCGTGCGGGCGGCCACCACTTGGCAACCATCCACCCTGAGAACGGTAACCGGGACATGCCCGCCGTCCTCTTTGAACAGCCGGGTCATGCCGACCTTTTGCGCGATGAGACCGGAACGCATAGCTCAAAGTTCCCTAAAGCTTGATCTCGACGTCAACACCAGAGGCCAGGTCGAGCTTCATCAGCGCGTCCACGGTCTGCGGTGTCGGATCGACGATGTCCAAAAGCCGCTTGTGCGTACGGATCTCGAACTGTTCACGCGACTTCTTGTCGATGTGCGGCGAGCGGTTCACGGTGAACTTCTCGATCCGCGTTGGCAGCGGTATCGGCCCGCGAACCTGGGCGCCGGTCCGCTTCGCCGTGCTGACGATCTCGCGCGTGGACTGATCCAGCACGCGATGGTCGAAAGCCTTGAGGCGGATACGAATATTCTGACTTTCCATCACTTCCGTCCGTTATGCACCAGGCGCGCCCGGCGTTGTATTAGGCGATAATCTTGGCAACGACACCGGCGCCAACGGTCCGCCCACCCTCGCGGATTGCGAAGCGCAAGCCCTCATCCATGGCAATCGGCGCAATCAGCTCGACTTCCATGCTGATATTGTCGCCCGGCATCACCATTTCCGTTCCTTCCGGCAGATGCACCATTCCGGTAACGTCGGTGGTGCGGAAATAGAACTGGGGCCGGTAGTTGGAGAAGAACGGGGTATGCCGTCCGCCCTCTTCCTTGGTCAGAATGTAGGCCTCGGCCTGGAACTTCGTGTGCGGCGTGATGGCGCCCGGCTTGGACAGAACCTGGCCGCGCTCGATATCCTCGCGCTTGGTCCCGCGCAGCAGCACCCCGATGTTGTCGCCGGCTTCGCCCTGATCCAGGAGCTTGCGGAACATTTCGACGCCCGTCACCACCGTCTTCATGGTCGTCTTCAGGCCGACAATTTCCACTTCCTCACCGACCTTGATGATCCCGCGCTCGACCCGGCCCGTCGCCACCGTCCCACGGCCGCTGATCGAGAACACGTCCTCGACCGGCATCAGGAACGGCTTGTCCTTCATGCGCACCGGCTGCGGAATGTAGTCATCCACCGCCTGCATCAGCTTCAGAATCGCTTCCTTGCCCAGCTTCGGGTCGCCGTCGTTCAGCGCCACTAGGGCCGACCCCTGGATCACCGGGATGTCGTCGCCAGGGAAGTTGTACGAGGTCAGCAGCTCGCGGATTTCCAGCTCCACCAGTTCAAGAAGCTCCGGGTCATCCACCATGTCCACTTTGTTCATGAACACCACGATGGCCGGAACACCGACCTGACGCGCCAGCAGGATATGCTCCCGCGTCTGCGGCATCGGGCCGTCCGCCGCCGAAACCACCACGATCGCGCCGTCCATCTGCGCCGCGCCCGTGATCATGTTCTTCACGTAATCCGCGTGTCCGGGGCAATCGACGTGCGCGTAGTGCCGCGTCTTCGTCTGATATTCCACATGCGCCGTCGAAATCGTGATCCCGCGCGCCTTTTCTTCCGGCGCCTTGTCAATCTGGTCGTATGCCGTGTACGTCGCACCCCCGGTCATCGCCAAAATCTTGGTGATTGCGGCCGTCAGAGACGTCTTGCCGTGGTCAACATGGCCGATCGTCCCTACGTTGCAGTGGGGTTTGTCGCGTGTGAATTTTTCCTTGGCCATCGCCGTTACCCCCCATCTTTGCTCTAGACTTTAGCCAGCCACTTTGGCGCGGATTTCTTCGGACACGTTGCTCGGCACCTCGGCATAGTGGTCGAAATGCATGGAGTACTGCGCCCGCCCCTGGCTCATGGAGCGCAGAGTATTGACGTAACCAAACATATTAGCCAGCGGCACCATCGACAAAATCACCCGCGCATTACCGCGCTGATCCATGTCGCGGATCTGACCCCGCCGGCTGTTGAGATCGCCAATGACATCGCCCATGTATTCTTCTGGCGTCACGACCTCGACCTTCATGATCGGTTCCAGGAGCTTTGGCCCCGCCTTGGGCAGCCCTTCCCGGAATGCGGCACGAGCCGCAATTTCAAAGGCCAGTGAACTACTGTCTACGTCGTGG
>JADFXL010000300.1 GCA_015233585.1 Alphaproteobacteria bacterium
TGAGCACTCGTTAATCCGCATGGGCGCGATACCATTCGAGCATGGTAAATTCGGGGTGATGGGTAGGCGAACGCTCACCGTTGCGGTAACATCGCGCCACTTGAAACAGACGGGGCACCCCGGCCACCAGCAATTTTTTCATCGTCAGTTCGGGCGAGGTATGAAGATAAAGCCTGCGCTCCGACTGACCGAACGGTTCGGTCAAGTGGGTTGCGAAAACGTTGATATGGGGTTCGAGTCCGGGGCAAACTTGCAGGGCTGGCGTTTCCACCTCGACGAAATCGCGCTCGGTGAAGAATTGACGTACTGCCGCGATGACCTGGGAGCGGGTGCTCAGGCCATGGCGCTTGCGGGCAAAATTTTCGGGAGTCCACCAAGTCATGACACACGACGGACCAGGGGCGGACAAACGAAACGAGGGGGCCTCATCACCGTCACCCCCCTACCCCGCCGAAGTCATCACCAACCACCTGCGCGGCCTGATGGACCCGTCCGATCCACAGGATCCCATTGGCGCGCAATTCATTACCTCGACCCAGGAAACCATCGCCCTGTCTGGCGAACGCGCGGATCCCATTGGCGATGCCCCCCACTCGCCGATCAAGGGCATCGTGCATCGCTATGCCGACCGTGTTCTTTTGACGCCTCATTTCGCCTGCCCCGCCTATTGCCGTTTCTGTTTCCGCCGCGACCGCGTCGGCCAAAGCAACGTAGCCTTGTCCGAGCGCGAGCTTGACGCCGCCATCGACTATATCCGCCGCCATGACGAAATCTGGGAGGTCATCCTCAGCGGCGGCGATCCCCTCATGCTGTCGCCTGCCCGTCTTGGCCCACTGATTACCGCCCTGAACGCCATTTCCCATGTCGGGGTGATCCGCATCCATACCCGAGTCCCGGTCACCGACCCTGGCCGCATCACCCCCTCGCTGGTCGCCACACTAAGGGACCACGACAGCGCCGTCTATGTGGTGCTCCACTGCAACCACGCCCGCGAGATGAGTCAGGCCACGCGCGACGCCTGCCGGGCCATCGTCGACGCGGGCGTACCGATGCTGGCGCAGACCGTGCTGCTGCGGAACGTCAACGATAACCCGGCGACATTGAGCGAGTTGATGCGGACTCTGGTACGCAACCGGATCAAGCCCTATTATCTTCATCATTGCGACATGGCGGTGGGAACCGGCCATTTCCGCACCACTCTGGCCGAGGGCCAGGGGTTGATGCGGACGCTGCGAGGGGCCATGTCCGGGCTGTGCCAGCCGCTTTACGTGCTCGACATCCCCGGCGGATATGGCAAGGTGCCGGTCGGCCCCTGTTATCTTCATGAGGATGGCCTGGGGACGAATTTCGTTGAGGATCCTGCCGGAGAGCAGCATCTCTATCCGCCCTAGCGGGGCGTGCTGGCCAAAACCGGTAGCGTGCGTCTGCGCCGACTGACGGCGATGTTGATACCGTGATAGCAAAGCTGAATAATCCTGTCTGATCCAATGACGGGGATTTCATCCAGATGCTGGTCATCGCTCCAGATTATAATGCAACTTATGGAAAAAATAGGCGGGGATGCGCCGCTGTATGCCCGCCCTGAGTCCTGGCAATATAACTTCCACCTATTGCCTTACCATGCTAGAGTATGCTCATTGCTATATATGGCACACACAGACAGAACGTCGCTGTCGTATTTTTTGTTTCGCCGCGATCATGCAAATGGAGATAATATTACATGTTCGAGTGGGACAATAGCTATAAAACTGGCATACAATCGATAGATGCTGAGCACCTGATGCTATTTTCTTTAATGAATCAGATTAAAATAAATATCAATGCAGACAGAGGGAAGGAATGTGTTGCTGATATTCTGGACGCATTATCAGTCTATGCCAGCTTCCATTTCGCGAACGAAAAAAAATTGATGGAAACCGCAAATTTTCCAGAGATCGATGACCACATCACTGAGCATATGAATTTCTCCCGTGCCGTAAATAACATGAAGACCAAGGATATTTCGATTTATAAAGTGCAATCTTACCTTATTGACTGGCTTATTTGTCATATTCTTGGGACTGATGCTAAGTTTGTACGCTTCATTCAGAACACTAAGGTCGTACAATGAAAGGAGACCGGGAGCTTCTGTTGGAGCTACGCAATCTTCGCAAGAACCCCGGCGGCAATCGCGTTGTCCATTTTTTTCGTCGGCGCAACGCGAATCACCAAAGTTTTCCAACACAAAAATTCTTGCCAAGGGAGAAATACATAGTTGTTTAAAGGGAGGCGCTCGATATGAGATTTTTTTGTTGGCTAATGGAGACATTATTTTTATTTACACACAAATACCATCTTCTTCCATTATGGCTCTTTGCCATAAACTTCAGATGCTTTTCTTTGGAAACGAAGAGGAACCGCAGAAAAATATTTATGACGAACGTAATTTTTACAAAATTTTTGACGCCGGTCGCGATATTGATACCGTCATTGAGGGTGTCAGGAATATTCTCGCCAAGGCCACTGAACGGGGAATACGAAAGCCTCCGATTGATTTTAAGCAATTTGAAAAATTATCCGAAGCGATTCGGATTCGGAACATTCGCTCGATTGTATGCAATCAGCCAGCCTACTTTGTCGATGACGACCATCTAGAGATAGAATTTCTTGAGTTTTTTACGTCTATTGATAAACTTGAACAGGCTTTTTGCCCGTCACACAGTATCAGCGCCAATTCCGCACTGTTTTCGCTCGTAAGACAAGACCTTGATCGCGCGGTGATGAAGTTAATTGTCCAGGAAATTGGGGATTATCGTTTCAAGGCTTTCAGCCTTAACCTGATGATGTCGACGTTTCTTTCGGACGATTTTACAAAATTTAGAGAAAACTTGCCATCCAAAATCATAGGGCGCCTTTACATCGAAATTGACCGGGCCGACCTGATCGAACATTCTGATGACCTTGAAGAATGTCTTGCTCGTTCAGAACGTTTGAGCACCCCGATCAACATTGACGGAATATCCCACCATGACTGGCCATTGCTGAATTTTTCCGGCATCCCCTACAAGTTTCTCAAAATGAAATGGAGTCGAGGCATTAGCGAGTTGCGCGCCATGGAGTTGGAAGCCTTTACGCGCAGCATAAACGCCGCGACAGAACACCTAGCAGCCTGTCGGACTTAACGGGACGGCGGAGTGGTGCTAGAATTGGGGCAACGAGCTTTCCCCGCGCACGGAACTTTTCCGACATGAGCAACTTCCGCCCGATTGACCGCGACACTGGTTTTTTGCTGCCGCCCTCGGTTGACGAATGGCTTCCGGAGCGGCACTTGGCGC
>JADFXL010000301.1 GCA_015233585.1 Alphaproteobacteria bacterium
CACCGCCGAAGTGCTCCGCGAACCCACATAACGTCATGATGAATAATGCTTTCCGCTACATTAGGACAAGCTAATGCAGTGGTTTTCCTTCTTGACAGCCTAGGGGACAACACTTAAGGTCCGGCTATTCTTTTGGGGGCTTTATTACGGGACGGCTGGAGTGGAGACGCCGCAACGGCATAAAGAAAGATGAATGGACGATCGCAAGACGCCCCCAACACTTGAGGATATCGAGGCCCGGTTGCGCATTGCTCAAGGCAGCGCGGCACCCGGGATAGGGGGAGATGATTCGGGCGCGGCCAGATCCTCCGGGATCGGCATGGCGTTTCGGATCAGTGTCGAGTTCGTGTCCGCTGTCGCGGTTGGCGTGGCGCTGGGGTGGTTGCTGGATCGTTGGCTGGGCACCAAGCCCTGGTTCATGGTCGTCATGTTGTTTCTTGGCGCGGCAGCGGGTGCGTTGAATGTCTATCGGGTTGTCCGGGGACTCGACTCATCGATTGGACTGGGACAGGCGACGCGGCGGCTCGACAAGTGAGTACGGCGACTTCAGACGATAAAGAGGGGAAGCGGTGGCAAGTCCGGTCCATCAGTTCGAAGTTCACCCGTTGGTTCCCATTCAGATTGATGGGATCGATGTTTCGTTTACGAATTCCGCCTTGTTCATGGCGTTCGCTGTCGCCTTCAGCTACGCGTTTCTGACCTTGGGGATGCGCGAGCGCAGCCTGGTTCCGGGACGCTGGCAGTCCATGGCGGAGTTGGTCTACGAATTCATCGCAGGCATGATCCGGGATAATGTCGGCAAGGAAGGGGCGCGGTACTTTCCTTTTATTTTCAGCCTGTTCATGTTCGTGACGGTTGGTAACTTTCTTGGCATGATGCCCTACAGTTTCACGTTCACCAGCCATCTGGTGGTGACCGGCGCTCTGGCGCTGACCGTCTTCATCGGAGTGACCATCATCGGGTTTTCGCGGCACGGGCTGCATTTTCTGCGCCTGTTTTTCCCGCACGGCGCGCCGATTGCAACCGCGCCGATCCTGATTCCCATCGAGATGATTTCGTACCTGTCGCGGCCCTTCAGCCTTGGCGTGCGCTTGTTCGCCAATATGACGGTAGGTCATATCATGCTGAAGGTGCTGGCGGGCTTCGTGGTCGCCTTCATCGTCAAGCTTGGCTTTTTTGGTGGCGTCGTTACCGGCATCGTGCCTATGGCGGCCGTGGTCGGCGTAACGATCCTGGAATTCGGCATTGCCTTTCTCCAGGCTTACGTGTTCACCATCCTCTCGTGCATCTACCTGAACGACGCCATCAACATGCACTGACATGCCGTCGCACCGTAGGTGCGGCACCACTCTGGAAATTTCGTGTTTGGGATAAGGGAAGGGATATTATGGACGCTTCAGCAGCGAAGATGATCGGCGCGGGCCTGGCCGCTATCGGCATGATTGGCTCGGGCATCGGGGTGGGCAATATCTGGAGCAGCCTCATCGCCACCGTCGGTCGCAATCCAGCCGCCAAGGCCAACGTCGAACTTTATGGCTGGATCGGCTTCGCCGTGACCGAAGCCATTGCCCTGTTCGCCCTGGTCGTCGCGCTGATTCTCCTGTTCGCCGTGTGAGTGACGCCGCCGCGATACCGGCAGGGCGGATGGCCCCGCCGGTACGGTGCGGCGGTGCATGGACAGCGGGGGACGCGCGCCGCACCTGACCTACCGGGGCGCCTGACCTACCGGGGCGCCTGACCTGCCGGGAGCCTGGATTCTATGCCTCAATTCGACCCGTCATCATTTCCCTCGCAGCTATTCTGGCTGCTGGTCAGTTTTTCCTACTTGTTTTTCCTGATGTCACGATATGCGCTGCCGCGCATTGCCGAGGTGCTCGGCGAGCGGCAGAAGCGAATCGACGACGATATTGAAAAGGCTGCCCAACTCAAGACCCAGATCAGTACCGCCGCTCAGGCCTATGAAAAGGCCCTGGCCGATGCGCGTGCCCAGGCTCAGGCGGTGTTTCGCACCAGCCAGGAGGAAATCAACGGTCAGGCCCAGAGTCGCAACCAGGAAGTGGCGAACCGTCTGGCCCAGCAGATCAGTGCCGGGGAGGCTCGTATTGCCGCATCCAAGGACGCGGCGTTGAGTCAAGTTCGTGAAATCGCGGCGGGAGCGGCGGAAGCAGTGGTTGGCAAGCTGACGGGGCTCTCGCTGGACGAGGCAAACTTGAAAAAGGCCGTGAACCTGGCCATTGGGGAGCTTGGCCAATGAGCACCATCTCTTCGCAAACCGAGACGGCGCATACCTCCATCGCCGCCGCCCACGAAGCGCATACCGTTGCCGCCCATGGGACGGGGGCTTTCTACCTCCAACCCGAGTTCTGGGTTGCCGTCGCCTTTTTCATCGTCGTCGGCTTCGCCTTTCGCCGGGTGGTTCATGCCGTTTCCACCGCGCTGGATCTGCGAGCAGAGAAAATCAAGGGCAAGCTGGACGAAGCCCGGCGCTTGCGTGACGATGCTCAGGTTCTGCTGGTTGAATATCAACGCAAACAACGCGACGCCATGAAGGAAGCCGAGGATATCGTCGCCTATGCCCGCGCTGAGGCCTTGCGTCTGAAAAAGGAAGCGGCGGTAGATCTGGAGGAGGCGATCAAGCGCCGCGAGGCTCAGGCCATGGCTCGCATTTCCCAGGCGGAAGCCCAAGCCATCGCCGAGGTCCGCAACACGGCTGTCGACATCGCCATTGCCGCGACTCGCCATCTGATCGCCGAACACCTGACCAAGTCTCAGGCCAATGCCCTAATTGAACAAACGATCCAGGAACTCCCCAAGCGCCTGCTACAATAAAAATAGCAGGGGGTCCGGGGGACGCGCCACGTCCCCCGCCTTTCCTTGAACCGGGACGACCAACCGGTTTTGGACACCCAATTTTGGGCTGCCGCCCAGATTCGGTGCGGGCGGAGACTTATCAATCCGCCTCAGGCGTGCCCGGACTCGCTTGAGAGCATGTTGACGTCGATACCCAGCTTGGCGATGGCCTTTTCCCACTTATGATCGAGATCATTGCCGAAAACGAGATCCTCGTCGGCGGGTACGGTAAGCCACACGTTCTTGCGGATTTCGTCGTCAAGTTGGCCAGGACTCCACCCGGCGTAGCCCAGAGCCAGAATACAGCGGCGTGGCCCCTGTCCCTCGACAATGGCTTTCAGGACATCGACCGTGGCCGTCAGGGCCATTTGCCGATCGACAACCATCGTGGCATCCTGCATGTAATCGGCCGAGTGCAGAACGAAGCCGCGCCCCGCTTCCACCGGCCCACCGAAAT
>JADFXL010000302.1 GCA_015233585.1 Alphaproteobacteria bacterium
GAACTCGGCCAACTGTGCCGGGCGATCCAGACCGGAATACGGAATGGCGGGGATTTTCCAGGCCAGGACAGGGTCGAGGATGCTTTTCGGCGGTTGAAGGAGGCTATTGCCAGACGGGGGAAAGAGCAATAGGGAAAGATGCGAAGTCCCAGGCCCCTCGCGCTCCCCGTTCATAAGATAAATGGGGAGCACGAGGGCCTCTGGCCCTCGTTCCTGCCTCTTCCGGCTGAATGGCATCATGGGACTTTGGCCGTTTCCGCCGCGTCACCGCCCACCGCACCACCACATAGAACACCGGGGTAAACACCAAGCCGAAACCCGTAACTCCCAACATGCCATAGAACACCGTGGTTCCCAGGGACTGGCGCATCTCGGCCCCGGCCCCGGTGGCCGCCACCAGCGGCAGAACCCCCAGGATAAAGGCAAACGAAGTCATCAGAATTGGTCGTAACCGAGTCCGCGCCGCATGGACGGCGGCCTCAATCCGGCCCATGCCTTCTATCTCGGCCTGACGGGCGAACTCGACGATGAGGATGGCGTTCTTGGCCGCCAACCCGACCAGAACCACGAATCCCACCCGAGACAGAATATTGACATCCAGGCCGCGAATGCCAAGGCCGGTGACCGCCGCCAAAAGACACATGGGCACAATCAGCACCACGGCCAGCGGCAACGACCAGCTCTCATACTGGGCCGCCAGAACCAGGAACACGCACAGCACGGAGGCCGCGAACACACCCAGGCCGTTGTTGCCAGCCAGTTTTTGCTGGAGGCTGAGTTCCGTCCACTCGAAATCAAATCCGTCCGGCAGGCGTTCGGCCGCCAGTTTCTCCATGGCGGCCATTGCATAGCCGCTTGAGTAACCGGGCAACACGTTGCCTTGGACCTCGGCCACCGGGAACAGGTTGTAGCGCGGCACCCGATAGGGTCCGGTACGATCCTGGAAACTGGCGACGGCACCGATGGGCACCATCTGGCCCTTGTCATTGCGGGTCTGGAGTCTGGCGATGTTGTTGACATTGGTGCGGAAGTCGCCGTCAGCCTGGGCGATGACACGGAACGTGCGGCCCAGGAAATTGAATTCGTTGACGAACGCCGAGCCAAGATAGATTTGCAGGGTCTCGAACACCCGCCCCGGCGGCACCCCCAGCATGTCGGCGCGGACCCGGTCGATATCGGCGTAGACGTTGGGCGTGCGCGTATTGAACAGGCCGAACACACCGGACAGACCGGGTATTTTGCCGGCCTCCGCCGCCATGATTCCGGCAGCTTCCTCAAGCGCCTTGACGCCCCGGCCGCGTTTGTCCTCGATCATCATCTTGAAGCCACCCGCCGTACCGATGCCACGAACCGGCGGCGGCGGAATGGTGAGGATAAAGGCGTCCTGAATGGCGCCAAGCCGCATCCGAAGATTGCCCATGATCTGGTTGGACGACAGGCCCAGGAGGGCCCGTTCGGCAAAGGGAGCCAGCGGGGTAAAGATGGCGCCGGCGTTGGAGGCATTGGTGAAGGTGGCAGCATCGAAGCCGGAGAACGGGACCGCGTGGGCAACCCCCGGCGTATCGAGCATGATCCTGGTCGCACGGCGAACTACCGCGTCGGTACGGGCCAGGGATGAGCCAGGAGGAAGCTGGATCACGGTGATTAGATAGCCCTGGTCCTGATCGGGGATGAAGCCGGTAGGCGCCCGGCTGAACTGATAGCCGGTCAGGCCGATCAATCCGGCATAAACCACCAGCATGAGCACGGCCAGACGGGCAAACCACCTCGTCATGGCGCCATAGCCTTCCGCCAGATGGCGAAACCCCGTATTGAAGCCACGAAAAAAGGCATGAAACGGGCGCGTGATCAGCCACGGACGCCGTTCGGATTCCTCCCTGTGCGGCTTGAACAGAAGCGCGCACAGCGCCGGGCTGAGGGTGAGCGAGACCACCAGCGAAATCACCGTCGATGCGGCGATGGTGACGGCGAACTGGCGAAAGAACTGGCCGGAAATTCCAGGGATGAATGCGGCCGGGATGAACACGGCGCTGAGAACCAGGGCAATGGCGATCAAGGCGCCGCCGACCTCGTCCATGGTTTGATGGGCTGCGTCGCGGGGCTTCATGCCCTCGCGGATATTGCGCTCGACGTTTTCAACCACCACGATGGCATCGTCGACCACGATGCCAACCGCCAGCACCAGACCGAACAGCGACAGATTGTTGAGCGAATAGCCCAGGCCAGCCAGCACCGCGAACGTTCCCACCAGCGATACCGGGATGGCGATCACCGGAATTACCGTGGCCCGCCAGGTCTGGAGAAACAGGATCACCACGATCACAACCAGCCCGATCGCCTCATAGATGGTCGATATGACCTTTTCCACCGACTGGGCAATGAACTCGGTCGGATTGTAGACGATGTCATAGCGGATGCCGGGTGGAAACGCGGTCGCCAGTTCCTTCATGGTGGCGATCAGCTTATCGGCGGTTTGCAGGGCGTTTGTCCCCGGCCGCTGGAAGATCGCCATCGGCACCGCCTGCTTCTCGTCGAGATAGCCATTGGCGCTGTAATCCTGGGCACCGACCTCTATTCGGGCGACGTCACGCAGCCGTGTCACCTGACCACCGGGAGTGGTCTTGACGACGACTTTGCCGAATTCCGTCGGATCGGACAGACGACCCAGGGTCTGGATGCTGAGTTGAAAGGCACCGGGCCTGGTCATCGGCGGCTGGCCCAGCACGCCGGCGGCGACCTGAACGTTCTGGCTCTGCAACGCCGCGACCACTTCGCCGGCAGTGAGGTTGCGGGCGGCAATTTTGTCGGGATCCAGCCATACGCGCATCGAGTAGTCCCGGGCGCCGAACACCCGCACCTCGCCGACACCATCCAGGCGGGCCAGCACGTCTCTCACCTGCAAGGTCGCATAATTGGAGATATAGAGCTGGTCCCGGGAACCGTCGGGCGAGCTGAGGTGGATGACCATCAGCATGTCCGGCGAATTCTTGGCTACCGTGACGCCGATGCGGCGGACTTCTTCGGGCAGACTGGCTTCGGCGATGGCGACCCGGTTCTGCACCAGCACCTGGGCGGTATCGAGATTCGTGCCTAGCCGGAACGTCACGGTCAGCCGCAAATTGCCGTCGCCGGTCGCCTGGCTGGACATGTACAGCATGTTGTCGACGCCGTTGATCTGCTGTTCCAGCGGCGTCGCCACCGTTTCGCTCACGACCTCGGCGGCGGCGCCGGGGTAACTGGCGCTGACAATGATCGTCGGCGGCGCGATTTCAGGATACTGCGCG
>JADFXL010000303.1 GCA_015233585.1 Alphaproteobacteria bacterium
GAGGGCGATCAACAATTTGATCTGTTCCGGCGCACCACCCCATCGGGTAGCGACTCGGGTGACATCATGATTGCTGAAGGCCCACGACGGCCAGGCCCGAGCCGAGGCCGCCAGCATTGCCTCAACGGCGGCGCGGATAAACGTGGCCGAGTGCTCTTCCGCCAGAAACACAAAACTGTAGGCTGTATGAAGTCTTTGTGGAGGTAATACTGACGCCGGCGCGGCTCCCATTCCCAGGCCGAGCCGCCGAAGACCGACAGCCAGTTGTTGGGCGGCGATCCATCCGTCTTGGGATCTGCCCACGCGTACCAGTCCTTATAAGCATTTTCCCGGTCCGACCGGCTGTCCTGAAACCAGGGGTGGCGATCGGAAGTATGGGAATATACCTGGTCGATAATCACCTTCAACCCAAGCCGGTGCGCCCGTTCAAGAAGCTGGTCAAAGTCGGCCAGCGTCCCGAATTCTGCCGCCACGCCCCGGTAATCGGAGACATCGTAACCAAAGTCCTTCAGCGGCGACGGGTAAAACGGCGACAGCCAGATGCCGTCCACACCAAGACCGGCCACATAGTCCAGCTTGTCGGTGATACCGGCCAGATCGCCGATCCCATCCCCGTTCGCATCAGCGAAACTGCGGGGATAGATTTGATAGAGCACCGCGCCGCGCCACCATTCTTCCATGATTATCCTCCCTGATGGGGGTGGCCGGAAGCCGCCATCCGTTGAAAATTGCCCGCTTCAAGAATCGCCAACGCCATATTTTGATTTTCCCGGAAAGCTGATACTGTCGGGAAATCCACCATACGAGGGAGTTGAGTTATTGTCGGAAAACGCGACAAGCGACGATGATATGGTCACCGCGCTGATTGGTCAAATATCCGATCCCGTCGTGCTCGCCAACGCAAACGGCCAGATTACCCATTTCAGCCGCTCCGCCGCTGACCTGTTCGGTTGGTCGGACAAAGGTGCAATGGTGACCGAAGAGAGATTGTCTTCCATATTGCGTGAAAAAAGCGAATTCTGGCAGGGACTGTTGCCCATGCGGGACGGTGTCGAGCGGTCCATGGTTTTGCGTAAAACCTATCTCCCGCCAGGTTATCCCAACGGCGCCATCATTGGCAGTTTCACGGCGGAAAAATCGGAAGCCGAATCCGCCGCCCCCTCCCTGGCCCAGTCGCCAACCCGCGCCATCTTCTTCGATCGTCTGCAACAGGCCATCCTTAGTGCCGATCGTTTCAAGAAATCGGTAGCGATGTTGCTGGTCGGCATCGATCGTCTGGCCCTGGTCAACGATGCCATGGGGTTTCGCGCCGGAGACCGTCTGTTAACCGAACTGGCGGCGCGGTTAAATCATTGCGTGCGGGCCAGTGATGCCGTGACCCGGCTTGATGGCGACCGTTTCGGCGTGGCTCTGGTCATCGCCTCCATTGAGGACAGCATCCTTGTGGCGGAAAAGGTGTTCAACGCCGTCAGCGTGCCCTTCAATATTGAGGACCGCGAACTGTTCATTACCGTCAGCATCGGCATCAGCCTCTACCCGGCCGACGCCCAAAATCAGAACGAACTGGTAAAGGCGAGTGAAACCGCCTTGCATCATGCCAAATTCGACGGGCGCAACCAATACAAGTTCGTCTCCCACGACATGAACCGCCGCGCCCGCCAGCGGCTGGAGCTGGAGAGCCGGCTACGCCGCGCCATCCGTCAGAACGAATTTGTTGTCTTCTATCAGCCCAAGGTCGCCCCCGACCTCGGCACCGTAGTCGGCATGGAAGCCCTGGTCCGGTGGCTGGACCCGGAACGCGGCATGATCGGACCAGGTGAATTCATTCCCGTGGCCGAGGAAACCGGGCTGATCGTCGCCATCGGTCACTTCGTCCTGGCCGAAGCGTGCCGCCAGCTTGCCCAATGGCGAACCGATGGTCTGCCCCTGCTCAAACTCTCGGTCAACGTCTCCGCGCGGCAGTTCCGCACATCAACCCTGGTGGACGAGGTTGCCGGCATCCTCCACGACACCGGCCTGCCCCCCGAGTTGCTGGAACTGGAGATCACCGAGAGCATGTTGATGGACAACATCGAAGAGACGCTGGCCAAGCTCCTGGCATTACGCGCGCTTGGCGTCGGGCTTTCGATCGACGATTTCGGGACCGGTTATTCCAGCCTCAGCTATCTTGGCCGGTTCCCGATCACCACCATGAAAATCGACCGCGCCTTCGTCCACGATGTGGGATCAAATACCAAGACCGCCGAAATCGTGCGGGCCATCATCGGGCTTTCCAGGGGCCTGGAACTCGAAGTCATCGCCGAGGGGGCCGAAACCCTTGAACACATCCAGTTCCTTGCCGATCACGGTTGCCACCTCGTCCAGGGCTTCTATTACAGCCGCCCACTGCCAGCCAACGAATTCGAAGCTCTGGTACGCGGCGGCCCCCTGCTTATGACGGGCCCGACACGGCGATAAAGGCGGGATACCTCATATCACGCCGCGTCCCCACTCCCGAGCACTACGGAGGACACGGGGTTCCTCGGCGAACAGAGCGGTTAGCTGTTTGAGGACGGCCCCGCCCAGTTCCTCCGCATCCATGATGGTGACGGCGCGGCGATAATAGCGGGTCACGTCGTGGCCGATACCGATGGCGATCAACTCGACGGGGGAGCTGTTCTCGATCCAGCCGATGACCTCACGCAGGTGTTTCTCCAGATAGTTGCCGGGATTGGCCGACAGGGTCGAGTCGTCCACCGGGGCGCCGTCGGAGATGACCATCAGGATGCGGCGTTGTTCAAAGCGCGCGATCAGGCGTTCATGCGCCCATAGCAGCGCCTCGCCGTCGATGTTCTCCTTGAGGATGCCTTCCCGCAGCATGAGGCCCAGATTCTTGCGGGCGCGCCGCCATGGCGTGTCGGCGGATTTGTAGAGGATGTGGCGCAAATCGTTGAGTCGCCCAGGATTGGCGGGTTTGCCCTGTTGAATCCACAATTCCCGCACCTTGCCACCCTTCCAGGCGCTGGTGGTGAAGCCCAGCACCTCGACCTTGACGCCGCAGCGCTCCAAGGTACGGGCCAGGATGTCGGCGCTCATGGCAGCGACGGTGATGGGGCGGCCGCGCATGGAGCCGGAGTTGTCGATCAGCAGCGTCACCACGGTGTCGCGGAAATCGGTTTCCTTTTCCCGTTTGAACGACAACGGCAATAGCGGGTTGACAACGATGCGGGCCAGTCGTCCCGCATCGAGCATTCCCTCTTCGAGATTGAACTCCCAGGCGCGGGCCTGGCGTGCCAGCAAGCG
>JADFXL010000304.1 GCA_015233585.1 Alphaproteobacteria bacterium
CTCCGTCGCGTCGGCGATCTGCTGCGACAACGACGCCCGGCGCGATGGCGTGGGCGCGTCCTTCAGCATTGTTGCCAGCCGATGAACCTGTGCGGCGACAACATGCGCGTCGTTGATGACGCTACCGGTTTGTTGCTTATAGGGATCATTGTTGAACGCATCGTCAAACTCGCCATTCATCTTGGCGATCATCACCCGGTCGATATCACCGATATGGGTGACCAACCAGTCATAAATGAAAAACAGGAACTTTAGACTACGCTTTCTGTCTTTCAACGCTGCGTGGCTCAAGCCGTTCACCTTTTTTGTGAAACTGGCGTGCTCTTTTTTATGACGGTCCCGCTCATCGTAATCGAATTCGTCCATGAGCCGCTCTTCATGGGCGAAATGGGTCTTGACGTAATCCTTCAGTCCTTCAAGGGTGGCGGTGACGGAATCGTCGTTCTCGGGATTGTGGCCGCACTCCTTCAAATGCCGGAGAATGTCGAAAATGTTTTGATGCTCGGAATCGATACCCTCATGCCCGGTGGCGATGGCGGCGAACCAGTTGAAATCCGCCTGCCGCTCCCCCTCCTCCTCCTCCGTCGGCGAGCCGCCATGGGGCTTGGCTGTCTCCTTGCCGACAGCAGGCTGGGCCGATATTTCCGCCTCGGCGATCACCGGGGACCCGGGGGCGCGGCGGTACCTGGCATCGTCTTCCCGCCGGAAAGGTCCGGCGTAGCCCGAGACGGTCGCCACCCTGCGGTCCACCCCCCGGTAGGCGGATGAAGTCACGAATGGCCTTTGCCCGGAGGTAGCCGACGCCACCGCCATTTCCAGCGCCCGCTTGGTGATGGGCATGGACAGGGTCAAACTGGCGCCGGAATCCCTGGCGGCGATCAACTCGTTCGCCGTCCACTGGCTACTGACACAGATCACCGGCAATGAGGTGGGAAGGGCGGTTTGATCCCAACGAATGAACCTTAACAGCGCCAGATGGCCGATACCCCCGATCCGGTCGCAAATAATAAGCCCGAATTTGGTGCTGGCGTGCCGCAATTGGAGGATTGCGTGATCGATGTTTTCGGTCTCGGTGATATCGGTAAGCCCGATTTCCCGCAGCAAGCCGCTGACCAGCCGCCGGGTTGCGGGGGCTTCGATCACGGTCAGGACATTGACGGCGGCAATCGGAGTCAGGAGCATGTCGGCGCGACTGCCAAAAACTATCGACGGATGGAATATAACATATGTATGGAACCGGGGTGAAGTAAGTGGGGCAAAAGTCCGGGCAGTTCCGACCAATTCTCCTCAGCCGTCATGGCCGGGCTCGTCCCGGCCATCCACGTGGTCCCGTCTACTCCTTTGTTCCGTATGACGTTTTGCGGCGCCGCGTGGACCCTCGGGACAAGCCCGAGGGTGACGCAATTGGGGGAAGCAAATATTTGATCGCGGCTTTGCCCCAGTTACGGGGTGAAATCCTAACCCGTTTACGAGCACGGGCAGGAGGGCTGAAGCGATATTCGGCAGGCCGCAGATTACGTCCTAGCGCTTGGGGCTCAACGCGGTTCGTGCCGCCAGCAGGTCCGCCTCCACCGACTGGATAGCATCGCGCAAAGTGGCCGCCTCGTTCTCCAACCGTTGGATGCGCTGGCGATAGTGGTCCGCCTGTTGCAGGCACATATCCATGACGATGCGAAGGCGCACGACGTCGTTCTGCCCCGGAAAGCTGGCGACGAATTCGCCGCCACCACGGCGGGCCAGATCGGCAGCGTGGATGACGCTTTCGGTCATCCGGGCAAGGGTGGCCAGCGCCGTCAGCACTTCCTTGTCGCCCGCGTTGCTGGCCGCACCCGGAAGATTGGCGCACACGTCGATAAGCTTCAGCAGGAATTCGTGCGATTTGGCCAGGTTCGCAATAGCCACCGCCAATACCGAATGCTGTTCCATCGCCCCTGAACCGAAGATCTGATGTTGCCGGCAATCGGCTGGCAAGCATTGTGCCTTGGCGCGCGGGTCACGGCAATGCCGGTATCAGTGCGCTTCCGCCGGCTTCAGACGCTGGAGCGCGGATTCCTGGCTGTCCGCGGCGGGACGGCCCTTAAGGATGCCCGTGGCGCGAAGCAATTTCTGCGAGGCGACGTGCTCGGTCGAAGTATCTTTCTCGCCGACCAATTCCGCCAATTCGTAATCCATGGCGGACAGAGCCAGAACGCATTCCCACCCCAATTTCACCTTGGCCAGCAGGCCGGTGGGAAGCGTGTCGTATCCGCCCAGCATGTTGATGAGAAATTCGAACTCCAGCATCTTATAATAGACCTTGGTCGCCGATCCCAAGGTATAGGGCGCAAGACGATTGACGACATTCTGCGAGTCCTGATTCGTCCTTTCAATCCCCCGCTCAACGATATCAAGGGAAAATGTTGATACGGAGTCTCTGATTACCCGGTACTGCTCCTTGAAATAATTATCACTCGGGGAACTGTCGATATAGCTGTGGATCAATCCCATCAGATTGATCAGGCGATTGAACCGGTCGCCGATCTGACTCATGGAGGCGGTCTTTCCGGCCCCAACCAACGACGACAGTTCCTCGGCGAGGCGCAAGGCCTCCTGTACGACTCGGATGCGCCGATCCCACGAGGCCGGCTGCGCACTCGCCGCAGGTGCCGGGGGGGGCGCTTTCCGCACCGCCTCTGCCAGCGGTTCCATTGTTTTCCCGCTGGCCATCGCTGCGCCGGGAACTGGCGTCGGCGCGACGGCCACCGCTGTCGTCGTCTCCGATTGGGGTGGCGGGGCTGCGGCTTGTTGTGCCGACGCCCCCATACTGCGTTTGGTGTCGCTTGCCCGTCGCCACGGGCCCTGATAGTTGGATGGGTTGCTGCGACGGCGGTCGGGGCCGATATAGTAAGGGCCTTCGACAAAGGCGCGTGTGTCGGAAAGGGCGGCGGACACCGCTTTCAACATGTCACGCAAGGTCACCGGCATGGTGACGAATCCGGTGGCGCCGGCGTCCCGCGCCGCCTGCAACACATCGCCCTCCCAAGCCCCCATCACACACAGGACCGGCAATCCCTTGGCCTTGCCAACCAGGCTGCCGCGGACGAAACGCAGCAGACCGAGATGCGCGTCGGCTCCGGAACCGGAACCGACCACCTCGCAAACGATGATATCGGGTGGGGTGAAGCGTATCATCTGACACGCGTAATCAAGGCTGTCGGCTTCCTGGATCGCCGTCACGCCGATCTGCTGGAGAACCCCTCCAAGCAGTTTCCGCTTATCCCG
>JADFXL010000305.1 GCA_015233585.1 Alphaproteobacteria bacterium
ACCTCGTGCGGGCCGTGACCGACAAGAAATCCATCAAGCTCAGGCGAAAGGTCGCAGGATGGGACACCCGCTACCTTGCTGCCGTGCTCGGGATATCCCCGCGTTAACCTGGAGTCGTTGCCCTGCGTACAAGCCCTCGTGATATAGTAATAACGGGTCAAATCTTACGCCCCAGTCAATGCGCAGCTCCCGCCGGTGGCCGGGCGTGCGTCACCTTGTCCATCAGGAAAACCAGCGGCGCCAGCAGAAGGAAACACACCGCCAGCGCCCGGAAGTCGTCGATAAAGGCCAGCATCAGGGCCTGACGGTTGATAAGGCTGTAGACCTGGGCGCTGGCCTTGGTTCCGGCGGTGGTGAGGATGTCGCCGTGGTGCACAAACAGCCCGGTCAGAGACTCAATCATCCGGTGCCAGGCGGGAGCGGATGGGGTGGCGTGGCTGACAAGCTCGGTCTGGTGCCTCTGAGCGCCACGGGCCAGAAGGGTGGTGACCACGGAAATGCCGATGCTGCCGCCCAGGTTGCGCGACATGTTGATGAGGGCCGAGGCCGTGCTGCTGTGAATCTGAGGGATGCCGACATAGGCCACGGCATTGATGGGAATGAACAGCAGCGACAGGCCCACGGCCTGATAAATCCGCGCCCACATAAAGCTGGCGTAATCGGTTTGCAGGTTGAACCCGGTCATGTGATAGATGGCTAGTCCGCACGTCACCATTCCGGCGGCGATCAGATACCGCGCATCCACATGCGACAGGATGCGGCCGATTATGGGCATGATAAAGATGATGGTCAGCCCGCCCGGCGTAATCACCAGCCCCGCCAGGGTGGCCGTATAGCCCATCAGCCGCTGCACCATCTCCGGCAACAACACCGTGGTGCCCAGCAGAACAAACCCCAGCACGAACATCAAAAGATTGGCCACCGCGAAATTGCGATGGGCCAGCAGATTGAGATCGACAATGGGGTCGTCCTGCCCCAGCTCCCACACGATGAAAGCGGCCAGCGCGACCACGGAGGCCACGCTCATGCCGATAATCAGGGGCGAGTTGAACCAGTCATCCTGCTGCCCCCGGTCCAGCACGAACTGCAAACACCCCACCCAGATCACCAGCAGCGAAAACCCCAGGTAGTCGATGGAAAACCCGATGCGCCGCCGCTCCTCGCGCGCCACCGTCAGAGCGGGCGGGTCCGAGACCACGGCATGGATCAGCCTGAACAAAACGATCCCCACCGGCACATTGAGCAGGAACACCCAGCGCCAGCTTGCCACATCGGTGATCCAGCCGCCCAGAGTCGGGCCGATGGCGGGGGCGAACACCACCGCCATGCCGTACAGCGCAAAGGCCATGCCGCGCTGGTGCGGCGGGAAGCTGTCGGATAGAATGGCCTGAGCGCTGGGCTGCAACCCGCCCCCGGTCAAGCCCTGAATGCCCCGGAACAGGATCAGCAGCGCCAGATTGGGTGCCAGACCGCACAGCAGCGAGCTGATCGAGAACCCGGCAATGCAGGTCATGAAAAACCGCTTGCGTCCCATCACCGCCGACATCCACCCGCTGATAGGCAGCACGATGGCGTTGGTGACCAGATACGAGGTGAGAATCCAGGTCGACTCCTCCTGCCCCGCCGACAGGTTGCCCGCGATGTGCTGGAGCGCGACGTTGGCGATGGAAATATCCAGCACCTCCATGAACGCCGCCATGGCCACCAGCGGCGCGATCACCCAGGGGTTACGGGCGCCGTTGGTCATGGCGCGTACCTGCCGGCATCGCTCAAGAACAGAAGATCGGGCTGCCGCCCGAATCCGCCTGGGGCGTCGTGCCAAAGGCACGCCGTCGGCGTGGTGCCCCAGACCCCGCTTTTATTTAATAAAAAAGGGGGTTTGGGGCAATGGCCCCAAATGGGGCTTGGGGCGATAGCCCCAAAGGCTGCCTGTCGTCTCATGGCCGGGACACATCCACCTCTGGCACCGCCGACATGCCGATGGCGAGCCGGGAGCCGATTTCGTCCGGGTGGTCGAACACGATCTTGACCGGCACCCGCTGCACCACCTTGACGTAGTTGCCGGTGGCATTCTCGGGAGGCAACAGGCTGAAGGCGACACCGGTTCCGGGCTGAACGCTGTCGACGTGGCCCGGAAAGGCCATGCCGGGGTAGGCATCCACGGCAATGTGCACCGGCTGGCCTGGCCGCATGTGGGTAAGCTGGGTTTCCTTGAAATTGGCGGTGACCCACGGGGCTGCCGGGACCAGCGCCGCGAGGATCTGATTTTTCTGCACCAGATTGCCTGCCGTCACCGATTTTCTGGCGATGCGTCCGTCCTGGGGCGCGATGAGTTTGGTGTAGGCGAGGTTAAGCCCGGTCATGTCGATGGCGCTCTGGGCCAGTTCCACTTGCGCCTTGGCGGCAACGAGTTGCGCCACTTTCAAGGCAATCTGCTGGGGGGCGGCATTGGCCTGGTCGAGGCGGGCCTGGGCCTGAGCAACCTGGGCCTGAGCCGCCAGTTCGGCGAACTGAGCCGCCCGCCACCGGGCGCTGGCCGTGCGGGCATCGGCCTGCGACACTTCAAGCTGGCGGTGTGCTATGGTGTGGCTGTCGTACAGGGCCTCATAGCGTTTGACATCGGGTTCGGTCCGGTTGACATCGGCCAGGGCGGCCTGGACCTGGGCCTGGGCCTGAGCGGCGGACTGGCGGGCCTGCCCCAGCTCGCGCCTGGCCAGTTCGATGGCGGCATTGGTGGTGAGGCGCGTCAGATCGAGGTCGGCCTGAGCCGCCTGCTGTTTGGCCATGGCGGAGTCAAGATTGGCTTTGGCGGCCGCAGCCTGCACATCGAAATCGCGCGGGTCAATCTCCACCAGCAGTTCGCCGCGTTTGACGATCTGGTTGTCGGTGAAATGCACGGCGGCTACCCTGCCGGCGACCTGGGGGCTGATTTGCACGATATCGCCGTCGATGAAAGCGTCGTCGGTGGCTTCCAGGAACCGGTTGATCCACCAATACCACCCCCCGCCTCCCGCCGAGATTCCAAAAACCAGCGTCAGCACAAGGAACCGCCCGAGCCGTTTGGCCCGTTTGGTGTCCTTATCGCCGTTATCGCTGTTTGCGCGAGGCGGGGTATCTGCCATTTGCTCCTCGTCATTATTCCCGCAAGGCCATAGCACAAACAGGGCGCCGGCGCAAAGAGCGTGGAGGTCGTGGGCTTCGGTGGCCATCCCTGAGTTGGTGGTGCG
>JADFXL010000306.1 GCA_015233585.1 Alphaproteobacteria bacterium
ACGAGATCGGCCGCATGTGGGACCAGGGGATTGCGTGGCTCCGGGATGCCGGGGCGGAGCCGGTGGAGGTCAGTCTGCCTCACACCAGATATGCTTTGGCTACGTATTACATTATCGCGCCCGCCGAGGCTTCCTCGAACCTGGCCCGCTATGACGGGCTGCGGTTCGGGCTGCGGGTGCCGGCCAATTCCCTCGATGAGATGTATATGAAGTCTCGCGGCGAGGGGTTCGGCAAGGAAGTGCGGCGGCGAATCCTGATCGGCACCTATGCCCTGTCGGCGGGGTACTATGACGCCTATTATCTCAAGGCGCAAAAGGTGCGGTCGTTGATTGCCCGTGATTTCCAGGCCGCCTTCGAGAAGGTTGACGTGATTCTGACGCCGACCGCGCCGACACCTGCGTTTGCTCAGGGGGACAAGATGGACGATCCCATCACCATGTACCTCAACGACGTGTTCACCGTGCCGACCTCGCTGGCCGGGTTGCCGGGGCTGTCGCTGCCGGCGGGATTGTCGCGCGATGGTTTGCCGCTGGGGTTGCAGCTTATTGGCCGGCCGTTCGACGCGGAGACCGCGTTGCGGGTGGGCGGGGTGATGGAACGGGCCGCTGCATTCACCGCCAGACCGGCGCTGACTTTTGATGGCGGGGAGGCTTGAACGATGAGCTATATTTTGCAGGGTGAGACCGGCCCGTGGGAAGTGGTGATCGGTCTTGAGGTTCACGCCCAGCTCACCTCCAGGGCCAAACTGTTCTCCGGCGCCGCAACCGAATTCGGCGCCGAGCCGAACACTCAGGTTTCCTTCGTGGATGCGGCTTTTCCCGGCATGTTGCCCGTGATTAACGGCCACTGCGTCGAGATGGCGGTTCGCACGGGTCTTGGCCTCAACGCCCGGATCAACAAACGATCGGTGTTCGCGCGCAAGAACTACTTCTATGCCGATCTGCCCGCCGGGTATCAAATCAGCCAGTACGAGTTGCCTGTCGTCGGCCAGGGGACCATCGTCCTGGACCTGGCGGATGGGTCCACGCGGGATGTCGGGATCGAGCGGCTGCATCTGGAGATGGATGCCGGCAAATCCATGCACGACCAGCACCCGACCAAGTCGTTCATTGATCTGAACCGGGCCGGGGTGGCATTGATGGAGATCGTCTCCAAGCCTGATATGCGCTCGCCGGAGGAGGCCGGGGCGTATCTGCGCAAACTGCGTTCGATCGTCCGCTATCTTGGCACCTGTGATGGCAACATGGAGGAAGGCTCCATGCGCTGCGACTGCAATGTGTCGGTGCGCAGGCCGGGGGAAGAGCTGCGGACCCGCAGCGAGATCAAGAACGTCAACTCCGTACGCTTCGTCATGCAGTCCATCGAGTACGAGGCCCGCCGTCAGATCGAGGTCTATGAAAGCGGCGGGGCGGTCGTTCAGGAGACCCGTCTGTTCGATGCCGCCAAGGGTACGACGCGGTCCATGCGATCGAAGGAAATGGCCCATGACTATCGCTATTTTCCCGATCCCGACCTGTTGCCGCTGGAATTCGACGATGCCTTCATCGCGGGCATTCGCGCCACCTTGCCCGAGTTGCCGGACCAGAAAAAGACCCGGTTCATGAACGAGCATGGCCTGACCGCCTATGATGCCGGGGTTCTGGTGGTCGATAAGGCCACCGCCGCCTATTTCGAAGCCGTGGCCGCCGGGCGCGACGCCAAGATCGCGGCCAACTGGGTTATCACTAATCTGTTCGCGGTTCTGAACAGACTGGGCAAGGACATCGCACAGAGTCCGGTGTCTGCGGAGAACCTTGGCAAGCTGCTCGACCTTATCGCCGATAACACGATTTCCGGGCGTCTGGCTAAGGAAGTGTTCGAGTTCATGGTGGAGACGGGCCGCGATCCGTTGAGCCTCGTTACCGAAAAGGGGCTGACCCAGGTCACCGATACCACCGCCATTGAGGCCGCGATTGATCAGGTTCTGGCCGCTAACGCGGATAAGGTGGGGCAATATCGGGGCGGGGCGGTCAAGCTGGCCGGCTGGTTCGTTGGGCAGGTGATGAAAGCCACCGGCGGCAAGGCCAATCCTGGGATGCTTAATGATCTGCTGAAGAAAAAACTGGATGGCTGAATCGTGGTGAGGAGATATCGGGGCGATCGCCCCGAACCCCATCTGGGGCTTATGCCCCAGCTCCCCTTTATTTCTTGATAATTGGGGTTCCTGGCATCGTGCTCATGATCATGCCTCAGAATGAACTGCCCCGCCATGGCGGTGACCTTGCGGCTGCCGAACGGCTCTATGGGCGGCCTGAGGCGCCGTGGCTTGACCTGTCGACAGGCATCAATCCCAGACCTTATCCGCTGCCGCCGCTACCGGATCGGCTGTGGCACCGTCTGCCGGAGGCCGGGGAGGTCGCGGCGTTACTCGCGGCGGCGGCACGGTTTTTTGGGGTCGATGCCGGAGCGGGGGTCGTCGCCGCGCCGGGGACTCAGGCTTTGATCCAGTTGCTACCCAGGCTGCGCCCACCGGGTCGCGTGGCGATCCTGGCGCCGACTTATGACGAACACGCCCTGGCCTGGACCGCAGCCGGCCACCAGGTGCGGGAGATTGCGCACCTGGATGAGTTTGCGGATGCGGATGTGGTTGTGGTGGTAAATCCCAACAATCCTGACGGGCGCAGGTTGTCGCCTTCGACCTTGACGGCGTTGACTCGAACCCTGGCGGCCCGCGATGGGCTGGTGGTGGTGGACGAGGCCTTCGCTGACGCCGAATCCCAGGATAGTCTGGCCGGTTCCTGTGGACAGCCGGGGCTGGTGGTGCTGCGATCCTTTGGTAAATTTTTTGGGTTGGCGGGACTGCGGCTGGGGTTCGCCATGGCGGCTCCGCCGCTGGCGGCTTCTATTGTCGAGGCGCTGGGGCCATGGTCGGTGTCGGCCCCAGCCATTGCCGTGGGGACGGTGGCCTTGACGGATGACGCCTGGGGACATGCCACCCGGCTGTGGCTGGGGGAGATGGCCCGGCGTCTGGACTCCGTGCTTGGACAGGCTGGTCTTGACGTGATTGGGGGGACGGTGCTGTTTCGTCTGGTTCGGACACCTCATGCGCAACCGCTGTACCATGCGTTGGGACGACGGGGCATTCTGGTGCGGGCCTTCACCGCGCGTACCGACCGCCTGAGATTCGGGTTGCCGGATTCCGGG
>JADFXL010000307.1 GCA_015233585.1 Alphaproteobacteria bacterium
CGGTGGTCCAACGGAAGACTTTGGAATCAAGTACAATATCGGCTCCGGCGGCCCCGCACCGGAAAAGGTCACCGACGCGATCCATGCCCGAACCGGGAAGATCGAGTCCTATCGCATTGTCTCGGCGCCCGACGTCAATATTGATCATCCGGGCAAAAGCCAGCTCGGCGCCATGGTGGTGGAAGTCATCGATTCGGTGGCCGACTACGCCAAGTTGATGGAGACCCTGTTCGATTTCAACCAGATCCGCGAGATGTTCAAGTCCGGGTTCCGCATCTGCTTCGATGCCATGAGCGCCGTCACCGGCCCCTATGCCCGCGCCATTCTTGAAGGCCGTCTGGGGGCCGCCGCCGGCAGCGTCATCAACGGCACCCCGCTGGAGGACTTCGGCGGCCACCACCCCGACCCCAATCTGGTTCATGCCCACGATCTGGTCGAGGCGATGAATGGCCCCAAGGCCCCCGATCTCGGCGCCGCGTCCGATGGTGACGGCGACCGCAACATGATCCTGGGCCGCAATTTCTATGTCACCCCCAGCGACAGTCTGGCGGTGCTGGCGGCCAATGCCCGTCTTGCCCCCGGCTATAGCCGGGGTCTGGCCGGCATCGCCCGCTCCATGCCTACCAGTCAGGCGCCCGACCGGGTCGCCGCCAAACTGGGCATCGGCAGCTTTGAGACCCCCACCGGCTGGAAATTCTTCGGCAATCTGCTTGACGCCGGCAAGGCCACCCTGTGCGGCGAGGAGAGCTTTGGCACCGGCTCCGACCATGTGCGGGAAAAGGACGGGGTGTGGGCGGTGCTGTTGTGGCTCAACGTGCTGGCGGCGCGGCGCGAGTCCGTCGCCGACATCGTGCGGGCGCACTGGCGTGAATACGGCCGCAACTTCTATTCCCGCCACGATTACGAAGGTCTGGATACGGCGGCCGCCGAGAGCTTGATGGCCCATCTCCGCACCGCCGTCGCCACCCTGAAGGGGCAGAAACTGGGCGGCTATGAGGTCGCGCTGGCCGACGACTTCAGCTACACCGATCCGGTGGATGGCAGCGTCAGCAGCAAGCAGGGCATCCGCATCATCTTCGCCGACGGCTCGCGCATCGTCTACCGTTTGTCGGGAACCGGCACCGAAGGCGCCACGCTCCGGGTCTACATCGAACGCTATGAACCCGATCCGGCCCGCCATGAACAGGATACCCAGGCAATGCTGGCCGACCTTATTACCGTCGCTGGCACCCTGGCCGATATCAAGAGCCGCACCGGTCGCGCGGCGCCGACGGTGATAACCTGAACCGGCGTCGTTACCGCAGGGCATGATCATCCATGGGGGCAGCAATCCATTGCCCTCATGATCGTGGGTGCCTATGATACGCCGGATTGGTTGTGCCGGAAACGGGGGAAACCGGAGGATGTCCGCGCTTGCCGTATGGGCCACCGCTGTCGGGGCGTGGCGGCTTGTCGTAGCCGATGCCGGCCGGTTGCTGCGACTGCTATGGCCGTGGCTGCTGGCCTACCTTGGCGCCGAGGCCGTCATGATGACGGTGCCTGCGGTTCTCGTCGCCCAGGAGTTGCCGATGAAGTTTGTGTCACTGGCGTCGTTGCTTCTGGTGGTGGTGGGTGCCATCCTCGCGGCCCCCATTAACACGGCCATCATCCGCTGGGTAATCGCAGGGCCGCAATCCTCGGCTCCGTTGGGACGGCGGGAGGGGTGGTATTTCCTGACCCAGGCGCTCCTGTTTCTATTGTTTAGTGTTTCATTCATATTGTTGCCCATTGTCGGGATTGTCTACGCGCTCAGCGTCAAGGCAGCCTCCCATGTGCCCCCGTTGGGGGCCGTTGTAATCGGGATCATAGCCCTGATCATGACCCTGATCATAATCCTGACGCCGCTGGTATATGCCCGCCTCACCCTGACGGTGGTTCCCGTCGCCCTGGGCACCGCCCGTATTGATTTGGCTGGGGCTTGGCGACACAGTCGCGGCAACAGTCTGCGCATCCTTTTCTGCCTGATCCTGGCATGGCTGCCGCTGCTGGTGGTATGGCTGGCGCTCTTCCTGCTGACGATGCTGTTCCACAGCGCTTCGTCCTGGGTGGAGGCCCTGTCGACTTGGCCCATGGTTGCGTTGCAGATACCGATGGGGGGGGTCTGGATGGGGGTTGGATCGGCTGTGGTCGCTAGCATCTACCGTAATCTGTCATTGCCATCTGCCGTCGCGGTGCCATCTGGCGACGTTGCCGGCGCAGTGCTGACCAGCGACGTTGCCGGCGCAGTATCTCCGTCGGCACGGCGGTGGATATGGGGTTTGACGGCCGTCGGTCTGAGCTGCGCCGTGGCGGTCTGGTTTGTCGCCAGTATCCGGCCACAACCCCAAATACCCAGAAAAACTCAGTCGATGACGAGCGTGACCCAAAATACCAGGCCAATGCACCGAATAGGAACCAATACCCGGCCCGTGACGATATCGTTCCGGTTGATCATCGCGGGGGAATCCAATACCTTCAATCCGACATCGGTTTCCCAAATCCTTAACACGGCTTCATTTGTCAATTCAGAAACCGGCCATACGGTGCGAGTGCTGAGGGGGGATGTCTTCAACAACGACATGATTAAATCCGCCCGTGTCATTACGCGCTCCGACAAGCCCGTCGTGGAAATCACCCTAAACTCCCTGGCAGTTCAGGCATTTTCGGCGTTCATCGCCAAACATGTCGGTCAGAGCCTAGCCATCTTGGTGAATGACCAAATGGTTGCTACCTATTCGATCCGGGAGCCAGTAAATAGCGATACCTTGCTGATCTCTGGGAATTTCACCCATGAACAGGCAGAATGGGTCGCACAAGGCATAATGAAAAAATGAGGGCGGACGCAATGCGAATATTTATGGTCACCATCGCCTTTGTCCTTCTCCTGCTGACCGATCTGGCCCTTGTACCAGATGCCGCTCTGGCGCCCTATGGGGTTACGGCGTATCTTGCCTTTCTGCCGAAAGCAACCGCTTTGGTTGCCGGCCTTCTTTTTGTCGCCGTCATCATGAATCGTCCGAAAGCCCCGGCCGCCGAGACCCAGGCCCCAGCCCCGCCAGCCAATCAGGCCGATGCCGAGGTCGTCCATTTTCTTGCCCTCCTTCAGGACAAGGGCCGCCTGGTTGACTTCCTGATGGGGGATGTCTCCGCGTACAGCGACGA
>JADFXL010000308.1 GCA_015233585.1 Alphaproteobacteria bacterium
TAGGAAAGGGAAGCGGGGAAGGGCAGGGGCTATCAGGTGGGCTTCTGTGACGGTTCTTTGGAAAGCGTGCCGTAGGCTGGACGGGTTGCCGCCGCCGTGTGCACAACTTGCTCGTTCCAGTCCTTGAGCCGAGGCAGGAGCCGCCGGACACCTTCCCGACCCTGTAGGGCCTTCTCGACCTGTCCCGCCAAGGTTTGCCCCGCGTCGTCGTTATCGAAGGCAAGGAGGATTTCCGCCGCCGGATGTCTGGCAGCAAGGGCGACGATCTGCGCGAGGGTGTGAGGCGACAGCCCCCCGCCCGTTGAGCAGTAGAGCGCGTCCCGTCGCCCGACGAGCTGCGCCAGCGACAGCGAGTCGACGCCGGACTCGGTGAGGGCGATTTTGACGGGTTCCGACCCTTCAAGCGGCCCCATGCGGCCGAGTAGCCGGACACCGCCCTTGCTGAAGCCGTTGCAGGCTGGCCCCTTGATTTCATAGCCGACGATTTGCTTTTTTGTCCATGTGCAGGGCCGAGGCGTAGGCCGTGACGGTTTCCGCCGTCAGTCCCCGCGACTCGAGGTAATGCGGCAGTCCCCAGACCGCCCGCGCTTGGTTCCATTTTTCGGGAATCTGCGACAGGTCTTTCGGAGCACGGACGGCGATCGGACGCGGCCCCTTTGGAATGGCCGCCCCACGGAGGAATCCGCCGACCTTGCCCCGCAGGTGTTTCTTGACGTGGCCGATGGTGAAAGCAGCCTTGCCGCCCCGTCGCTGTTGCAGATACTGAACAATTGTCCCTTTGTCGGACTCGTCGAGCGGGTTCCAATATACCCACCCACCATCATCACGCCGTGTAACCCAGAGAATATCACCATTCGGCCCCCACATTTTGTAGGTGCCTTTCTTTTCATCGCTCTTGTGTTCATCAATGCGATAGCCTTCTCCCGCGAGATACTCCAGCAGGTTCAGCCTTATCATATCATCGAGTTCTTGATCCATGACGTGATACTATCAACGACGCCCCAACTTCCCGCCCAGCTTCAAGGCTGGCGAGTGCTTGTCGCCCCCCCTACGGGGGCCGCAGTCGGGGGCGGGTTAAACGCGGGACGTGTAGCGGGGGATTTTTCAGGGCCAGCAATCAGGGTCGCCAACCGTTCGATACTGGCCGCTACCGACCGCATGGCCGAATCCCCGACCGCCCGTACCTTAGTCGCCAGTCCGCGAACCTCATAAATAATCGCGGCATCATCCAAAGGGGAATCGCCGTCATATTGGATTAACTGCGTCACGAAGTGGGCGGATTCGTTAATATCATCTCGACCAGTTCGAGCCGACCAGAGGCCTATTTCACCAGCATGGGCGATAAGTCCACGCCAATTCTCGGTAGTTTCGCCCGCCGCTATCCCGTCTCTTTCAGCCCATGCAATGCCCGCCGCGTCGCGAAACCTCTCAAGGGCATCTTCCTTTGCGCTGAAGTGTTCGAGGACATGGCCGCGGAATGCGCTTTCGAGTTCCTCCACCGACGGGACGGCATCGGAAGGCAAACGGCTGGAAAGGCTGGCATGGATTCTTTCCGCCGCATCCCAAGAGTCCCACGTCTCTAGGGCTTGCGCGCGCCATATATTAGGATTGCCGCTCAAATCTTCCTCGCGGTCGAGATATTCCGCCACAGCACGATAAGCCTTGGAGCGAAGCGGCAAACTATCGTCATCTGTAATCATGGCACCCCCCTATCTAATAACGCTCGCGCCTGTAGCTTGTTTCTAATCCTCCCCCTATACCACGAACATCATTCCACACCAGCTAATTTATATTTTCATTCACTTCAAAAACCTCCATCCCTTCCTTTTCCTAGCACCCCGCTTTTTCGATTTTTCGGAGGGGCTGGGTGTGGTAAATATTCAGACGAATCAGAATGGTAGCAAGATGTGCAATTCGTGCCGAATTACATCTTGTCCCTGCCGGAGGCCGCGCCGTGGCACGACGCAAACAGACAGACGCAGGGGAACGCCAGACCGTCAGCTTGTCGTTCTGGATTACGCCGAGCGAGAAGGCAGAGTTAGAAGAACGCGCCGCCGCCGGAGGAGTGAGGCTGTCGGACTTTGCCCGCGCCGCTCTCTTGGGTTATCGGCTAAACGTGAAAAATCCCGTGACGGAACGCGCGATTTCGGAACTATGGGCAATCGGCAACAACTTAAACCAGCTTGCGCGTCGCGCCAACACCACCGAGGAAATCGACCCGCAGGAATTGCAAAACGCCTTGAGGCTTTGGCGTGAGTTTGTCGAGAGGCTCCACGAATGATTGCCGTGGGGTTTGTCGGCGGGGGATTGTCCGGTTGCGTCCGGTATGCTCTCGGCGAAGGCCGCGACCCCGAAACCAACAGGAACCGCCCCGCCGCCGCGAACGACAACGAATCCCGCGTGGCGTGGATGTCGGCGCAGGGCTTCGGCGACTGGAAGCCAGAGAGCCGCGACGACGTGGAAACCATGAGAAAGGTCATGGAACACGCCGCGCTTCACCAGAACAGCAAAACGCGGAAGTGTGAAAAGGATTGCCTGCACCTCATTCTTTCATGGCGCACCGGAGAAACTCCAAGCCGAGCCGAAATGGAACAGGCGGCAGGTGAAGCCCTAGGGGTTCTAGGAATGGGAAAGGCGCGGGCGATTTTTGTCGCGCACGACGACAAAGACCACGCCCACCTTCATATTGTTGCATCTCGGATTAATCCAGAAACGGGGATGGTATTTCGTGACAGCTTCTCAAAGCTCAAATGGCAGAAATGGGCGCATGAATGGGAGCTTCGACACGGGCTTATCCAATGTCCCGCGCGGGACAAGCGGAGCCAGCTTGAGGCCGCTATTGACGACCGGAACGCCGCCGCCGTTCTGGACGCGATAACACAGCAGAAGGCGACGTTCACAGGCGCGGAGCTTGACCGCGCCCTTGCGCGGTACATTGACGACGCCGGAGAAGCGGCAGCCCTCCGAGCGGAAATCTTGGCGCAGGCCGACCTGGTGGAGCTGTACGACCGCAAGAGCGGCGAGGCTCTCGACCGCTTCACCACGCGGGGAGTCCGCGACAGCGAGGCGAAGGCTCTCGCCCACGCCGCCGCCCTTGCCGCCAACCAGCACCACGGAGTCAGCGCGGCAGCGAAGGCCGCAGCACTGGCAAAATGCCCGACCATGCGCGAGGAAC
>JADFXL010000309.1 GCA_015233585.1 Alphaproteobacteria bacterium
TCTGGCCAAGGCTGGACCTGGGTCGCGATTCGGATCGGCAGCTTGTCCCAGTCGAGGCGCGGGTTGGGCTGAGCCACATGCAGCGAGGCCGGTATGGTTTGATGACGCAGGGCCAGGATCACCTTGATGATGCCGGCCAGTCCGGCGGCCGTTTCCAGATGGCCAATATTGGACTTGACCGAGCCAATCAGCAGCGGATCGGCCGGGTCCCGGTCATGGCCCAGAACCGCCGCCAAAGCCGACACCTCGATCGGATCGCCAAGTGGGGTGCCGGTGCCGTGGGTCTCGATGTAATCGACATCCCCGGAGGTGATACCGGCATCGGCCAGCGCCTGGCGCAACACTGCCTGCTGTGCCTCGCCGTTGGGGGCGGTCAGGGCCGTGCTCGCGCCGTCGTGATTGATGGCGGTGCCTTCGATCACGCACAGGACCGGATCGCCATCGGCCCGCGCCGCATCAAGAGGCTTCAGCACCAGCACCGCGCAGCCTTCGCCACGCACATAACCGTTGGCTCCGGCGTCGAAGCTGCGGCAGAGACCATCCGGCGACAAGGCTCCCATTGCCGACATCGCTACATGCACCTCCGGTGACAGCATCAGATTGACGCCGCCAACGAGGGCAAGATCACATTCGCCAGCCCGCAACGCCCGTACCGCCAGATGGGTGGCGACCAACGAAGAAGAGCAGGAGGTGTCGACAGACAGATTGGGTCCATGCAACCCAAGAGCGAAGGACAAACGGCCGCTGGCAATGCTGCCGGCGCTGCCGGTGACCGCATAGGGTCCGATAGCCGGCAAATTGCCGGCGCGCAGATGGGCTTGCGCCCAATCTCCCGTGGCCAGACCGGCAAAGACGCCAACCTGGCGGCCAGCCAGCCGTCTTGGGTCGATGGCGGCGTCTTCCAATGCCGTCCAGGCCAATTCCAGCAGCAAACGTTGCTGCGGATCGAGTTCTTCGGCTTCTCCCGGCGCAACCCCAAACAGCGGCGCGTCGAACAGATCGAGTTTTGACAGCCAGCCGCCACGATCGGTAACGGAGCTGCCCGGCAGGTTGCGCAACGGATCGACGGCCAGGTTCCAGCCACGTTCGGCAGGCACGGGGGTGATGGCGTTACCACCGTTCCGCAGCAGATCCCAGAAGGCTTCGGTCGAGGGCGCGCCGGGGAAGCGGCAGGCCATGCCAAGAACCGCGATGGCGCCGGAATGCCCCCCGGCCGGAGTTGGGGCCGTCTGAGGTGATAGCGCAGACTCTGGCACGACCGTTTCCAGTGCGTGCGGCCGCAGGGCGGTCAGCGCCGCTGCGGCGGCCTCAAGGGTCGGATGGTCGAACAGGAACGAAGATGGCAGGGACAGGCCCAGCGCGTGCGTGATGCGACTGCCAAGTTCCACCAGACGCAACGAGGTGAAGCCCTGCTCCATCAACCCGCAACCCGGATCAATCCGTCCGTCCGGCAGCAGCAAGGCCGCGTCTTCGCTTAAAAGAGCGCACAACCGGGCGGTATCGCCGTCCAGCCAGCATTGGCGCATCGGTGCGTAATGATCGGCCATTGCCGCCGCCAATTCCGTCAATTGGCGGTCGAAGGCCCCGGCGGCGAATTGTTCGGCCAGCACGAAGCGGCGAATCTTGCCGCTGGTGGTCTTCGGCAGGCGCGGCACGGCGATGCAATGATCAATGGCGATCCCCATGTCGCGGCTGACCCGTTCCCGGACCCGGCGAACCAGAGGCGCAAAATCTGCGGTACTCTTGCGATGGACAATGAACATCGCCACGGCTTCACGGCGCCCGTCGGCAGCCCGAACAGAGGTGGCGGCGACCATATTAAGATCAAGGCCCGCCACGCCAGAGGCAACACGCTCGATGTCATGGGGATAGAAATTGACACCGTCAATGATGATGATGTCCTTGCTCCGCCCGGTGATGACGACACGGCCCCCGGTATAAAAACCGAGATCGCCGGTATCGAGCCACCCATCTTCGCCCAGCACCTCCCTGGTTGCCTGAGCATTGGCGAAATAGCCGCAGGTCACGCTGGGGCCTTTGATCTGGAGACGACCGACGGTGTGCTCTGGCAGGACGGCGCCATCATCATCGACAAAGCGGACGCCGATATTGTGCAAGGGATAGCCGACGATCGCCAGTTCAAGACGGTCGGGGGCGTCTTCTGCGTCAAGCGGAACAACGCGGTCGCCCACACTCAAAGCGCGGCGATCGACGGCGATCGTGGCCGCTCCGCTCATGGCCGGGTTTACGGCAACGCCAACGGTTGCTTCGGCCAGTCCATAACAGGGGTTCATCGCTTCCGGGCGCAGACCGTGGGGGACCATCAGGCGCACAAATTCGCGCATCAGATCCACGTCGATCGGCTCGGCCGCATTGACGATGGTCTGGATTGACGACAAATCCCAGCCATAGGGCTTCTCGGGCCGGTACGTCTTGAGCATATGGCGGAAAGCGAAATTGGGACCACCCAGCGCGGTGGCATAAAAACGGCTGGAGGCTTCCATCCACACCTGCGGCGAGCGCAAAAACAGCCGCGACGGTATCTGGCATTGATCGTATCCGAACACCAGCGGTGTGATGTGAAACAGGATCAGGCCCAGATCATGCGACAGAGGCATCCAGTTGATGGCTCTGCGAAAGGCATCGGCCCCATACCCCTTCACCAGCCCGGCAACATTGACCACCAGATTGGCATGGGTCAGCATGACCCCTTTGGGAGCGCCGGTTGACCCGGAGGAATATTGCAAAAAGGCAAGGTCGGATTCGTTCACCGGCGCCGGATCGCCTAACACGCCATCATCGGGAATTGTCCGGTAATCGACGAGACGCGGCAGCAACCTGGCAAAAGTTTCACCATGCTCACCCCCCTTCGCCATTGCTTCGTCAAGCCGCGCCCCGATGTCGGCGTCGGCCACCAGCCACGGCCGGTTATGCTGAGCGGCGATTTGCAGCAATTTGAGGGCGGTTTCGGCATTGGCCGGCGCCGCCAGGGGAACCGCCACCACGCCCCCCAGAATGCAGGTCCAAAAGGTCTCGACAAAGGCCGAAACATCGTCAACGGCAATCAGCAGTGTATCGCCCTGACGGAGACCCAGGCCCCCCAGGTGACCAAGAATACGCCGGCACCGGAGCAGGAGTTGACGGACCGTGATTTCCCGATGCTCGTT
>JADFXL010000030.1 GCA_015233585.1 Alphaproteobacteria bacterium
GGAAACCTCCGTCCAGGCCATAAATCAGGGCAACATCTTTCGTTTCTACCAGAAGCCGTGTCCGGCGGAACAATTGCGGGAGGGGTTGCGGGCCGGTGTGCGCCAGTTTCAACTCGTTACCGGGGAACGGGAACTGCTTGAAAAGACGCTTGCAGGCAGTCTGAAGGTCCTGATCGATGCCGTGTCGATGAACGATCCGGCGGCGCTTGCTCGGGATGCGCGGCTGCGGGGATGGGTGCGGATGCTGAGGTCGTTATTAGCCGATTCCCAGCCATGGCAGATCGAGATTGCCGCCACGCTGCACGCTATCGGCAAGCTGGCGATTCCCCCGGAAATATTCGCGAAAAAGGCTGCGGGCGAGGTTTTGTCCGACTATGAACGTTCCGTCATCGACCGTGTGCCCGAATTCGGACGCAATTTGCTGATCAACATCCCCAGAATGGATAAAGTGGCAGAGATCGTCCGTCTTCAGGACCGAGGGTTTGACGGCAGTGGTTTTCCGCCGGATGGTCCCACCGGCCTGGACATCCCCATAGGCGCACGGGTGCTGAGGATCCTGAAAGACTTGAACGAAGTCTGTGGTACCGGGCCGTTGACAAATGCGTCATTCGCCTTACTGGAACGGCACAAATCCCGCTACGATCCAAATCTTTACATGAACGTAAAAGCTATTATTCTTGACAAAAACGCCACAGCAATTCAGTATATAATTGAAATTCCACTATCTGCGTTGAGTATCGGTCAGGTTTTGCAAACGGATCTGTGCCTTACGAACGGCCATCTGATTCTCGCGGCCAACACACGTATTTCCGAAATTCATCTTGAGCGGCTTCATGTTTTGCGCAAGCTGTGCACGTTCATCGAACCTGTTCGAGTTAGCACTTGATGAATACATCCTCGGATGATTTCCTTGCGTTCAGGGGGCCGTCCATACATGGGCAGTTACCCAATCTTGAGACATTCACACATGACGGATTGTGATTGAAAAAAATCTGCGGACCGGCTATCGCTCCACGGCTCCCCTTCCGCAGCCCTGGCGTATAGGGGCGAGGACGGATTGTATGCGGATTCTCATTATTAAACTTGCCGCCATCGGCGATGTGATCATGGCCTCCAGCATGATCCCGGCGCTGCGCAGTCGCCATCCTGCCGCGCATATCACCTGGCTCGTCGGCTCGCTGGCCTCCCCCCTGGTCGCAGCCTTGCCGGGCGTGGACGAGGTCATTTCCATTGACGAAAAAGCCCTGCTGCGGGGCAGTCTGTTCCAGCGGGTGCGTACCGTGGTTGGGGTCTGGGGACGCCTGCGGGGGCGGCGTTTTGATCTTATCGTTACGGCGCACCCGGACCGCCGCTTCGGTTTGCTGACCCTGGGCGTGCGTGGCCGGCAGCGGCGTGCGCTGTGGGCAAGACCGATGGGCGGCTTTGTACCGGGGCGCCATCACAGTCACGAATATGTCCGTCTGGTTTCCGACCGCGACGGGCCGGAGATGTTGTCTGGCGAAGTGCCCGTCTTCACGCCGCCGCTCCCCGCCGCGCTGGCGCAACGGCTGGAGACCTCGGCCAAGCTGGTGCTTCTCGCTCCCGGTGGGGCAAGCAACACGATGCGCGACAGCCCCATGCGGCGCTGGCCGGTGACCTGTTACCGGGCTCTGGCGGAAAAGCTGATCGAGGCCGGCCATCGTGTCGTGCTCATCGGGGCTCCGTCCGATATCTGGGTGCGCGAACATTTTCAGGGAATCGATACCGTCGATCTGTTGGGAGAGACCGGCCTCGTCGACCTCGTGGCGGTCATGCGGCGGGCGGCTCTGGTGGTGTCCCACGATTCCATGTCCGCGCACATGCCCCGGTTGGCGGGGGTGCCGGTGGTGGCTTTGTTCGGGCCGACCGATCCGGGCTGGTTCGCTTACCCGGATGCCAGATCGAGGGTGCTGTGGGGGGGGGCGGGGCGGCCCTGCCGGCCCTGCTATGACGGCAAGGAATTCACCCCGTGCGAGGAAGTCATGTGTATGAAGAGCCTCTCCGTGGATATCGTGATGGCGGCGGTGAACGATGTGCTGGCCAGTAACGGATAGCGCGGGTCATGTTGATAACCGCTGAAACCACGAGCCTTATCATTGTCGATGTTCAGGAACGGCTGGCGCCGGTGATGGCAGAACCGCGCAGGGCTATCTATGGTTGCGAGGCTCTGGTGCGGGCGGCGACGCGCATCGGGGTGCCCCTCGTCATTTCCGAGCATTGCCCGGAGGGACAAGGCCCGACCATGATCGACCTGCGCACGGCGGCGCCGGAGGGGGCCAGGTTGCCCAAAACCCGATTCTCGTGCGCGGCCGAGCCGGTAATCCTGGAGCGGCTGGAGGGATTCGGCCGCAACGGTTTCGTTGTCGCCGGGGTCGAGACCCATGTTGCCGTGTTGCAGACGGCCCTGGGGCTGCGCCAGCGCGGCTACCGGGTGTTCGTGGTCACCGACGCCTGTTCGGCTCGCCAGCCCGTCAACGAGCCGGTAGCCCATGCGCGGCTGGCGACGGCCGGCGTGCATCTGGTAACCGTGGAAATGGTCCTGTTTGAATGGCTGGGCGGCAGAAACCACCCGGCGTATACGGATGTTCTGAAATTGGTCCAATCGCCATGATGCTCCCCACCCTCGTTCTCATTCCCGGCCTGTTGAATGATGAAGCCTTGTGGCGCCATCAGATTGACGCTCTTTCCGACGTGGCCAGAATTCTGGTCGCCGATGTCTCCGGCGCCGATTCAATGGGGGAACTGGCCCGGCTGGTTCTGGCACAGGCGCCGGAACGCTTCGCCATGGCCGGGCTGTCCATGGGGGGGTACATCGCCCAGGAAATCATGCGTGTGGCGCCACAGCGGGTGAGTCGGCTGGCCCTCGTCAGCACCAACGCCCGTGCCGATACCGAAGAACAGCGCGAGCGGCGGCGCGGGTTCATCGCTCTGGCGGAAATCGGCAGGTTCAAGGGCGTCACGCCCCGCCTGCTCCGGTTCCTCATTCACCCGAACCGGCTCAAAGACCGCGCCCTGACCGGGGCCGTGCTGGCGATGGCGGAGCGGGTCGGCAAGGAAACGTTCGTGCGTCAGCAGATGGCCATCATGGGGCGCAAGGACGGCCGCGCCGACCTTGCCGCCATCGCCTGCCCAACCCTGATCCTGTGCGGACGCCAGGATACGCTGTCGCCGGTGGAGATCCACCAGGAAATGGCCGCCGCCATCCCCAACGCCAGACTGGTGGTGATCGAGGACGCGGCCCACTTGACGGCCCTGGAACAACCCCAGGCGGTCAACGCGGCCCTGCGGGAGTGGCTCCGGGAACCGGAGCCGGGGTATTACCTGTTATGAGGGCAAAGAGACATTGGGGTTAAGAATATTGGGGCTATCGCCCCAAGCCCCATCTGGGGCGATACCCCAGACCTCCTTGTTTTTTAGAAGTGCTCTTGATGAACGGGGAGCGCGAGGGGCCTGAGGTCCCTCGCATCTATATCTTTCCGTTGATTTACGTTCCCTAATATTTTCTGAATTATGGGGCATCTGGGCCGCTAAGAAAGAGTGCAATAATGATCCGCTTGTTGCCGAAAGGATCTCTCGCCCTTCGTTTTTCTCTGGTATCGGCATTGCTGGCGGGGTTGGCCATCCTCATGGTCGGCGGTGTGTTCTGGAGCGCACTGACCCGCCAGTTCGAGAGCGAGACCCGGATTGTCCTGCAACAGGGCGCCGACGCTGAGGCGCAGCGGATCGGCGGGATGCTGCGCGCCGTCACCGACACCATGGCTTCGCTTTCCAAAAACAGCATGTTGGCGACGACCTTGATCGACAGCACCGGCCGGGCAACCTACCTCATTCCCTTTCTGCACGGGGTGCAACGGATCGAAGGCGTTCCGGTCGATATTATCTTTACCGACTTTGAAGGCGCGACCCTCGCCACCAATGGCCGCGAAGATTTTACCAATGACGAACGGCGCTGGACGGCCAAGGCGCTGGGTACTGGCCATCGCCAGGCAACCCTGATCGAAGGACCGCACGGCCCTTATATCCTGGCGGCCGAGATGCTGATCTATGACCGCACCAAAACGCCGGAGGGGGCGCTGGTCTACCGCCTGCCGTTGTCTGCCGTGAGGCCGCTGGGATCGGCAATCGTGATGCATACGCAGACGGATACGTTGCCGCAATCCTGGGAAGCTCAGGCAATGATCCCGCTGGACCCGATTCTTGCGCCGTTGGGTCTCCACATCCATGACACAGTGAAGCCGCCCAACGTCTTGCAGGCGCCGCTGGAGGTCTGGGGCGGTTTTGTCGCTGCCGCATTGTCGGCTTGCGCCCTGGTGCTGCTCTTCAGCCAGATGGCGGGCCATTATCTGACGCGTTCGCTGAGGGATCTGGAGAGCCTTGCCGATTCCGTCGTGAAGGAAGGCCTTTCCGGCAAACGGGCCGAAGAGACCGGCAACGATGAAGTAGCCGCCCTGGCACGATCCCTTAACGTCATGCTGGAAAAGCTGGCGCGTGCCTATTGGGACCTGGAGGCCTACAGCCACACCTTGCTCAATAATGCCGAGAAGGTTGCCAATATGGGAAGCTGGCGCTGGAGGGCCGGCTTTGATGCGATGGAATGGAGCGACAAGGTTTACGAAATTCTGGGCATCCCCGCAGCGGCTACCCCGTCCCTCAGGAAGTTTATCGAATGCGTCGCCGGGGACGACCGGCCGTCGATCGAACACACCTTTCGCCGTCTGGCCGAAACGGACGATCTGGTCACCATCGAGTGCTGCCTTGACTCTGGCCGCTACCTCCACCTCCAGGGCAAACCGGGACTCGGTCCTGACGGGACGATAACGTGCAATGGAACGATCCTTGATGTCACCGAAAGGGTTGTTGCCCGGAAGGAATTGATAGAAGCCCACAGAAAAATCGAGGCGCAGGCGGGCCGCTTCCGGTCGCTTTTGAAGGTGGCGAGCGACGGCGTCCATATTCTGGATCCGAAAGACGGCCGGCTGGTGGAATATAGCGAATCCTTTCTCCACATGTTGGGCTATGAACCCGCCCAGGCGGCAACATTGACCGTAATGGATTGGGATGTGCAGTTCTCACACGACGAACTGCTCCATCGTATGCGCGCATTGATCGAAAAACCGGCTGTTTTCGAGACAAAACATCGACGGCGGGATGGCCGTGTGTTGGATGTCGAAATCAACGCCTGCGGCATCGAGCTGGATGGAGCGAAATACCTGTATGCCTCGTCGCGCGATATATCCGACCGCCGCAAGCTGGAACGCGAACGCCAGCAGTTGATCATGGCGATCGAGCAAAGCCCCGCTGCGGTGGTCATCGCCAGTCTTGATGGCAATATCGAATACGTCAATCCCGCTTTCTCCCGTTCTACCGGCTATGCCCGCGAGGAGGCGATCGGCCGGAATCCGCGCATTCTCAAGTCCGGCGAAACCTCCGATGAGGAATACCAGGCGATGTGGCGGACGCTTGCCTCCGGCCAGCCCTGGAGCGGAACCTTCCTCAACAGACGCAAGGACGGCGGATTGTTCTGGGAGCAGGCGCAGATAGCGCCGGTCCTCGGGGAGGACGGCAAGATCACCCACTATGTCGCGGTGAAGGAGAACATCACCGAGCGCAAGGCGGCGGAAGCCCGCCTGCGCGACAGCGAGGAACGGTATCGCGCCACTTTCGAACAAATGGCGGTGGGGATCGCCCATACTTCGTTCGACGGCAAACTCCTGCGGTGCAACGCGCGCTTTGCCGAAATCATCGGCTATCCGCCCGAGGAAGTTTCCAGCCTGACCTTCCAGCAGATTACGTCTCCTGACGATCTTTCGCGAAGCCTTGAGGCGGTGGGGCCGTTACTGGCAAGGGAGGTCAAGACCGTTCAGTGGGAGAAACGCTATATCCGCAAGGACGGCCGTCTTACGTGGGTCAAGCTGACCTCGTCGCTCCAGTATGACGGCGAGGGGCAAGCGCTGCATTTCATCACCCTGGTGGAAGACATCAACGTCCAGAAAGACGCCGAGGCGCGTCTGGCGGCAGCAATGGAGACCTTGCGCGATAATGAGGAAAAATTCCGCCTGTTGTTCAACGGTGGCAATGATGTGGTGCTCCTCCACGCGATTACCCCCGACACCGGCGCCCCCGTGGGAAATTTCCTTGAAGTCAATGAAATTGCCTGTCTTCGCCTCGGGTACAGCCATGCCGAATTATTGCAAATGGGACCATACGACATTGACGATCCCAGCACGCCCACGGTCGACGAAAAGAACCTGGACTTTACTGCGAATGGCTACGCCGTCTTCGAACGCATCCATGTCACCAAGGACGGCAAGCGGATCCCGGTTGAGATAAACGCCAGAAAGTTAATCTACCACGGCCAGACGATGATGCTTGCCATCTGCCGGGACATCACCGAGCGAACCATCATGGAAGCGGCTCTGGTGCGCTCCAACGCGGAACTTGAGCAGTTTGCCTATGTCGTATCGCATGACCTCAGGCAACCTCTGCGCATGGTCACCAGCTACATGTCCCTGCTCAAGAACAAGCTTGGCGATACGCTCGACGAAGATGGCCGTAAATTCATTTACTTTGCCGTTGATGGGGCGAGACGGATGGACTCCCTCATTCTGGGATTGCTGGAATATTCGCGGGCGGGACGCGTGGATCGCGCCATGTCGCCCCTTCCCCTGGCCCAGGTCGTAAGGGAAGCGTTGATAAACCTTGAGATCGTCATCCAGGAAGCCGGCGCAGACATCCAGGTTGCGGAGAACCTGCCAACCGTAAACGGCAACCCGCAGGAACTGGTACGGTTGTTCCAGAACCTTATTGGCAACGCCGTAAAATACCGGATAGTGGATCGGCCCCCCGTAATCCGGATCGATTGGCGCGACGGCGGGCCGGAGTGGGTCATCTGTGTGCATGACAACGGCATCGGCATGGATTCAAAGGACTTCGAGCGGGCCTTCGGTATCTTCCAACGTCTGGTCACTTCTCAACAGTATGAGGGAACGGGCATCGGACTGGCCATTTGCAAGAAAATCGTCGAGCATCATGGCGGGAAAATCTGGATAGAATCGGCACCTGGGGTTGGCAGCACCTTCTCCACCACCTTCCCCAAGCTCAAATAGGAATTTCTTCCGCAGCCTGTACTCGTACGCCTCCCATAATTTGACGCCTTGACAGCCTCTCTTGCGATTCACAAGTAAGAAAGGGGCTGGCACGCTCGCCTTATTGCAGGGAGGAATACATCCCATGCCGTCACGAGACGCAATGTTGCTGGTTGGCGGCGCGGCACCCGCGATCGGGCTGCCGCAACCCTGGCAGATGGGGCTTCAGCCGGCCGCCTCGCCGGTGATGGAAAACATCACCGCCCTGAATGGCTATCTCACCATCCTCTGTATCGGGGTCGTGGCTGCCGTGCTGGGGCTGCTGCTGTTCATCGTCTGGCGGTTCCGCGCCCGGCGCAACCCCAATCCCGCCACATGGTCCCACAACACCCGGCTGGAAATCGCGTGGACGCTGATCCCGGTTGCGATTTTGCTGGCCATCGCCGTGCCGTCCTTCCGGCTTCTGTATTTTGAAAACCGGGTGCCCGAGGCCGACCTGACGCTCAAGGTCAGTGGGCACCAGTGGTACTGGAGCTATGAGTATCCCGACCTGGGTATCCACTTCGATGCCTTCCTGGTGCCGGACAGCGAGCTTAAGCCGGGACAACCGCGCCTGCTGACCACCGATAACCCGGTGGTGCTACCCGTGGGCAGGACCGTGCGGGTGCTTCTGTCCGCCGACGATGTGATCCATAGCTGGTCCATCCCTTCGCTCGGCCTCAAGACCGACAGTGTGCCGGGACGCCTCAACGAAACCTGGGTTCGCATCATCAGGCCGGGGCTGTACTACGGCAACTGCGCCCAGTTGTGCGGGATCAATCACGGGTTCATGCCAATCATGGTCCAGGCGATGCCGCCCGAGGCGTTTGCCAACTGGGTTGCCGAGGCTCACAAAAAGCTCGCGATGAACTGACCATACCCCCTTTTATGGGAGATTTTGGCCATGGCTTATACCGCATCGGCATTCAGGCATGACAGACCCACCGGCTGGCGGCGGTGGTTGTTTTCCACCAATCACAAAGACATCGGCACCTTGTACATCGCATTCGCGATGCTCACCGGACTGATCGGCGCCGCCATGTCCATCGCCATTCGCATCAATCTGCAATCGCCGGGCTCTCCCCTGTTCGGGGACGATCACCAGCTCTATAACGTGGTGGTCACGGCGCACGCCGTCACCATGGTTTTCTTTGTGGTGATGCCGGCCCTGATCGGCGGCTTTGGCAACTGGTTCGTGCCGATGTTGATCGGGGCGCCCGATATGGCCTTTCCGCGCCTCAACAACATCAGCTTCTGGCTGCTGCCGCCTTCGTTCACGCTGCTGCTGCTGTCGGCCTTTACCGGGCAAGGCCCCGGCACGGGCTGGACGGTCTATCCGCCGTTGTCCACCAGCGGGCATCCCGACGGTGCCGTTGACTTCGCCATCCTGTCGCTGCATCTGGCGGGTATCTCGTCGATTCTGGGCGCGATCAACTTCATCACCACCATCCTCAATATGCGCGCTCCCGGCATCACCCTGCATCGGATGCCGTTGTTCGTGTGGTCGATCCTGGTAACCGCGTTCCTTTTGCTGCTGGCGGTGCCGGTGCTGGCGGGGGCGCTGACCATGCTGCTGACGGATCGCAATTTCGGCACCACGTTCTTCAATCCGGCCGGAGGCGGCGATCCGCTGCTGTACCAGCACCTGTTCTGGTTCTTCGGCCACCCCGAAGTTTACATCATGATCCTGCCGGCGTTCGGCATCGTCAGCCAGATCATCGCCACCTTCTCCCGCAAGCCGATCTTCGGCTACCTGGGGATGGTCTATGCCATGGTCGCCATCGGTGGCGTCGGATTTTTTGTGTGGGCGCACCACATGTTCACGGTTGGACTGGGTGTCAATACCCGCGCCTATTTCACTGCCGCCACCATGATCATCGCCGTTCCCACCGGCATCAAGGTGTTCAGTTGGCTCGCCACCATGTGGGGCGGATCGCTGGATCTCCGAACGCCGATGCTGTGGGCGATGGGATTCATCTTTTTGTTCACGGTCGGCGGCATGAGCGGGGTCGTCCTGGCCAACGGCTCGGTCGATGTGGCCATGCACGACACCTACTATGTGGTGGCTCACTTCCACTATGTGCTGTCGTTGGGGGCCGTCTTTGCGATGTTTGCGGGCTTTTACTATTGGATCGGTAAGATGAGCGGTCGCCAATACCCGGAGATGCTGGGCAAGATCCACTTCTGGATATCGTTCATCGGCGTCAACATGGTGTTCTTCCCGATGCACTTCCTGGGAATGGCCGGAATGGAACGCCGTGTGCCGGACTATCCCGATGCGTTTGCCGGCTGGAACCGGGTGGCTTCGATCGGAGCCTATATTACCGGTGCCGGCATCCTGCTGTTTCTTTATATCGTCTGGAGGACGCTTGTCCTGGGTAAGGAGATCGCTGTCGCCAATCCGTGGGGCGCCGGTGGCACCACCCTGGAATGGACCGTACCCTCGCCGGCGCCGTTCCATACCTTCGACCGCCAGCCGCCCCACCCAACAGGTGCCCCATGACGCGGCGGCCGCGGGCCCTGACCGTCGTGGTCCTGCTGGGGATCGTGGTGGGAATGGCGGGGCTGGTGGTGGCGTCGGTGCCGCTGTACCGGATGTTCTGCGCCGCAACCGGTTATGGGGGCACCCCCCGCATCGCCTCCGTTGCGAGCGCCGCGACCCCAACCGGGAGCCTGATTACCGTCCGCTTCAACGCCGATACCGATCGCGATATGCCATGGGAGTTCCACCCGGCCCAGACCGAAATGCGGGTGGCCCTCGGCGAACCCGTGCTGGCCGTATTCAAGGTCCACAATCCAACCTCCCGGACAATCACCGGAGCCGCCACCTTCAACGTGACGCCCGACAAGGTTGGCAGTTACGTCAGCAAGCTGCAATGCTTCTGCTTCAGCCGCCAGACCCTGGGACCGGATGAGCGCGCCGACCTGCCGGTGAGCTTCGTCATCGACCCGGCCCTGGCCAGGGACCCTGATACCCGTGAGGTCACCACCATCACTCTGTCGTACACATTTTTCCGCGCCATGGGTGACAACACGCCCATCAGACCAAAGGAGGGATCCCCATGAGCAACGCCCGCCACGGTGCTATGCATCCCTACCATCTGGTTCGTCCAAGTCCCTGGCCAATCTTCGGCTCCGTCAGCGCTCTGGTGATGGCCCTGGGTGCGTTAAACTATATGCATGAGAAGCAGCCGTGGTTGCTGGCGGCTGGGCTGGGGATGGTGCTGTTCACGATGTCTGGTTGGTGGCGGCAGGTTATCCGCGAGGGTGCGGTGGACAGGGCCCATACCCCGGAGGTGCGGCGCGGGCTGCGTCTGGGCATGGCCCTGTTCATTGCGTCGGAGGTGATGTTTTTTGTCGGGTTCTTCTGGGCGTTTTTCCACAATGGCCTGCTGGTCAGTCCGGGCGTAAAGCAATGGCCGCCGCCCGGCATTCAGCCCTTGCATCCGTGGGGCATCCCGTTTCTCAACACGGGAATCCTCATGGGATCGGGGGTGACGTGTCTGCTGGCCCACCATGCGGTAAGGCGGTCGGACCCCGGCGCTACGGTCAGGCAACTGCTGGCCACCATTGCCCTCGGCATCATCTTCCTGACGCTTCAGGGCGTCGAGTACGGCCATGCTCTGTTCAAGTTTACCGACGGGATTTATCCATCGGTCTTCTATATGGCCACCGGGTTCCATGGGTTTCATGTCTTCGTCGGCGTCTGTTTCCTGGCCGTCAATTTGGTCCGTGCGAGAGCAAGTCAGCTTTCGCCCACCCACCACATCGGGTTCGAGGCAGCGGTATGGTACTGGCACTTCGTTGATGGGGTGTGGGTATTTTTGTTCGTGTGGGTCTATTGGTGGGGCGGTTGAAGAAGTTCCCCTCTCCGACCCCCCTCCTCTCCGACCCCTTGAATAATTTCTTCAGGAAAACAACATCACATTAAACTAAGAATAAGTCGCGGTCTCAAGATGGAGGCACGCCAGATGTTGCTGCTCGACCGACTGTTGGGTAAGGCAGGGTGGAGGTTCACTCCTGCGACGGCTGACATGGGGATCGAACGAACTCGGCGATTGGTCATTCGCAAGAGCGCATTCCAGGGCGGCTATCTTGACCCGTCCAGCTTCATCAGTGCCGTGATGGGCACGGCCAATGTCCCCGAGCGCCTGCATATCTTTTCCCTCGGTGATTTTCGCGAGGCGGCAGGCAGCAAGTGGGACCGGATTGCGGGCATGGTGGAACTCGCCTCGGACAACATCCTCCGCCGTCACATCGATCTCAATACCGACATTTATACCCGCATCGACGCCGAGACAACGCTTCTCTTCCTGCCACGGAGTTCCCGCCAGAAGGCACGCGCCTGCATCACCGGCATCGCCCGCGATCTTGCCCGCCACCTGTTCGGGGATTCGGTGATCGCCGGCCGCCGGCCGCAGGTGGTGACAGCCAACATACCAATGAAGGAGGCCCTTGCTCCCGACAACCGGATCAATACCACGGTAATACGCGAAGCCGCAGCCAAGGCCGGACCGGCATTTGCCTTAAGCCCGCGTCCACCAGGCGCCGCCGGGCAGGCAGATCTCCACCGTACGTCACTGGCCGACCTGATCAAGGAAGCCGAAGTCGTCTCCTTGACGGCGGAAGCTGTTTCCTCGACTGAGACCAGCCAATGCGAAGCCCCCCTGGCCGCCGAACCAAAGTGGGAGAACCTCCATATTTGCTCCCGTCCCGCAGAGGCCCCGACAGAGGAGCAAAAACAGCTCTCTGAATCGGTTCTTTCCTTGGTGTGGACACCCACCTGGACGACCGATCGCCAGGCGGTTTCGGCATTCAAGGCACAGGTGATCCGGGACGACGGTAAGGGACAGCCGCTCCTGGAGGGCGTTCATGCCTACGGCGGCACGTCGTCGTTCGGGGCGTTGACCATCGACCGGTTCGTTGCCGCCCAGGCGGCGCTTGAGATGCGCGAATACGCCTTTGTCCGCCAGCAGATGGAGCTGATTCTGCCCATTCATTGCTCCTCTTTGGCCACGCATTGGCGGGATTATCTGATGACGCCACTTAACGATTGCTCGGGGGCCTTTCGAAGGAAACTGCTGAAGATCGAGGTGTTCGGCCTGCCTCCGTCGATTGCGGCCGCGGATCTGCACGACAGGCTCAATCCGCTGGAAGCGCTCGGGTGCGACTTGCTGGTCCGGTTGCCGCTGTCCGCCTCCGGCATGGCCGCTGACTTGACACATTTACGTGCGGTCGGCATCGACCTCGCAGAACTGAAGGAGGATGACCGCGTCGGCGACGACGAGTTGTTCCTGCGTCTGCATCGGTTCCAGCAGACGGCTAGCCACGCCGGCTACGGCTGCTACCTGTGGGGGGTTCGCCGCCGTCCGTTGATCGCCAAGCTCCTCCGTGCCGGCATCGCCATGGTCAACGGCCCCGGGATCATGAGCGATATCGGTCATCCCTACGCCTCTGTCAGAACCAACGTACCCATTCGGGAGCATGGACGGATCGACAGCAAATGTCCCGTACCGGCTGTAACCGGAACGATTTCGTAAAACCGGACAGGATGGGTGCGTATGACCCCTTTCATAAATAATCGTCTCGCCATTTTACTTTCAGACTCAACGGTTGCCCTGGGTTCCCGTTTTCTGAACAGAGGCTGACCAATGAGTATCTATTGTTTTTCAATGAATTGGTTATGGTTTTGCGCTTGGTTAGTCTTAACCGAAGGAGAGACTCATGGAAAATGTCGTAGAACTTACCCCCAAGAGCACCCCGCGTTTGAACGCGCCGGCACCTGATTTCGAGGCCGACAGCACCCAGGGCATGATTCGTCTGTCGGATTACCTGAGCAAATGGGTGTTGCTGTTTTCCCATCCGGCGGACTTCACGCCCGTCTGCACCACCGAGTTCGTTGCCCTCGCTCACATTTCCCCGGAGATGAAAAAACGCAACGTTCAGTTGCTTGGCCTCAGCATCGACAGCACCTTCTCCCACATCGCCTGGCTACGGAACATCCATGACAAGTTTGGCGTTGACATCGACTTTCCCATCATCGCCGACCTGAACAAAAAAGTTGCCAGCCTGTATGGCATGACATCTCCTTACGAGAGCGAAACCGCGACCACAAGGTGCGTCTTCTTCATCGACGACAAGGGACTGCTGCGGGCGATGCTCTACTACCCGATGACGTTGGGACGAAATATAGACGAGTTGCTGCGCGTCATCGACGGCCTCCAGATGGTGGACAAAAACAGTGTTTCCTTGCCCGCCAACTGGCATCCAGGTGAAAAGGTCATCGTCCCGCCACCCAAGACCATGGAGGCAGCCGAGTTGCGCATCAAGGAAGGCTATGAATGCACCGACTGGTACTACTGCAAGAAGGCCGTCTGAGTGCGGATGAACTGGGCGGCGGCCTTGATGGAGGGGTATCGTCCCGCCGCCTCCCTTTGGTTGGTAAGGTTGTCTTCCGCGTTGCCATTGAGCCACGTTCTTGCGATGGGGGCTTCCCTACAGACCAATTTTCCGGTACACTATTTAGAATGAGTTGAATTCGCAATTTACGTTGCCAATCGATACCGTTGTCGACCCAACAAGAGGAGAGCTTCCATGGCTGACCGATTAACCGTAGATCGCCGCGACTTTTTGCGCCTGGCCGGTTTGGGCGGGGTGGTCTTTGCGTCGAGCCTGGGCCCCTGGGGCCATGCCCTGGCGGCGGCAGGAGAAGATTTTTCCTTCGTTCAGATGAGCGATACCCATTGGGGATTCGAAGGACCAAAATACAATCCAGAGGCCAAGACAACCCTGAGGCGCGCCGTGACGGCGGTCAATGCGTTGCCGCATCAACCAGACTTTATCGTCTTTACCGGCGATCTGACCCACACCACGAACGATGATGCCGAACGCCGTCGCCGCCTGGAGGAGTTCAAGGCGATTGCTGGCGAGCTGACCGTAAAGGACGTGAAATTCATTCCCGGCGAGCATGACGCAGGTCTGGATGCCGGCGCCGTCTATCGCTCGGTATTTGGCAACCCGACCTTCAGCTTCGAGCACAAGGGCGTGCACTTTGTCACCATCGACAATGTCTCGGACCCGACGGGCGCCATCGGCGACACCCAACTCCAATGGTTACAGGCGGATCTCGCCAAGCTGGCCAAGGACCAGCCCATTGTCGTGTTCACCCATCGACCGCTGTTTGATTTGTACCCTCAGTGGGATTGGGCGACCAAGGATGGGGCCAAGGCGTTGGCCATTCTCACCCCGTTTGAGAATGTCACCGTATTTTATGGCCATATCCATCAGCAACACCACCAGATGACCGGCCGTATCGCCCATCATTCTGCGGAGTCGTTGATCTTCCCACAGCCTGCGCCGGGATCGCAGCCAAAACGTGCGCCAATTCCCTGGGATCCGGCACACCCCTATCGCGGGTTGGGATTCCGCACCTCCGAAGACAAGAGCGGCGTGCTCAGCATCACCGAAAAGGATATCGCCTGAGCCATTTCCTCCCTTGCCTTTGCCCAGGACGTTTAGACCATGAAGAAATCGGCATCCATCGTGCTGGCGTTTCTGCTGACCGTGATCCATCCGGCCTGGGCCGGTGACGAGGCTGCCATCCAACGCGGCAAATATCTCTATGACGGAGCTGATTGTGCAGGGTGCCACGGCGCGGATCCCTCAAGCTCCACGCCCTCTGGCGGCAAGTCGCTGACAACGCCGTTCGGGATTTTCCATGCCCCGAATATCACGCCGGACAAACAATTCGGCATCGGAACCTGGAGCGTCGAAGATTTCCATCACGCCTTGCGCCAGGGCATCGCTCCGGGCGGAAAACAGCTTTTTCCCGTGTTTCCGTTTCCGTCCTTCAGCGCCCTGACGGATCGGGACATGGAGGATCTCTATGCCTATCTGATGTCGATTCCTCCCGTGGCCGTACCCAGCAAGCCCCATGAGGTGCAGGCACCGTTCAGTTGGCGTTCGCTGATGTGGTTCTGGCGCGCCCTGTTCCTCAAGCCAGGCCCCTATCAACCCCAGGCGGGCCGGGATGCCGAGTGGAATCGCGGCAATTATCTGGTCCATGCGGTCGCCCATTGCCAGGAATGCCATACGCCGCGCAACCCGATGGGGGCTTTGATCCAAAGCCGGGCCTTCTCGGGCAATATTGGCGGTCCCGACGGACAGAACGCCCCCAACATCACGAGCGATGTGCTGACCGGGATTGGCGGCTGGACGGTGGACGAGATCGAGACCTTGCTCAAGACAGGCCAAACCCCGGCCTTCGATGCGGTCGGCTCGGGAATGAAGGCGGTAGTCCGTGGAACCTCGAAATTGACCGATGCGGATCGTCATGCCATGGCCGTCTACTTGAAGACCGTGCCGGCGATCCGCACCCCCCTGCCACCGAAGCCTGTCGCCGCTTCTAAGTAAAACGCAAAAAAAGGACAGATGGCTGTCAATGCAGCCAGAACAGTTCAAAACCAACCCGCAGCGGAGCGAATAAATGATGACCAAAGAAGAATTCAAAGTGCTGCGCGAAGAAGGTACGGAACCTCCCTTTACCAGCCCGTTGGTGAACGAGCATCGTTCGGGAATATTTATGTGCGCAGGTTGCGGGTTCGAGTTGTTCACGACGCAGCAGAAATTTGACAGCGGTTCCGGGTGGCCAAGCTTTTTCGATGTGATCCCAGGCCACATCAAAACCAAGACGGATCACAAATTGAGAACGCCCCGCACGGAATATCATTGCGCGCGCTGCGGTGGGCATCAAGGGCATGTATTCCCTGACGGACCCGCTCCAACCGGATTGCGTTACTGCAATAACGGCGTTGCGTTGAAGTTTGTCCCCGAAACGGAGGAATGACGCATGGTAACGCATGGAAAAGGCAAGATTCTGGCGACCGCGATCGGTCTTGCGACATTGGCGTGCGGATTTACAAGCGCGGCCCCTGCCTCCTTGCCGGATCCCGCGCTGGATGCGCCACTGGCGCAAACGAAAGGACAGGACAGCATCGTACTGGCCGGCGGCTGTTTCTGGGGTGTGCAAGCCGTGTTCCAGTCGGTGAAAGGCGTGATGCAGGCGGTTTCAGGCTATGCCGGCGGATCGGCCGCGACAGCGTATTACGAGTATGTTGGAACTGGCGCGACGGGGCACGCGGAATCGGTACAAGTAACCTATGACCCTTCTCAAGTCACGCTGGGGCAGATTTTGAAAATATTCTTTTCGGTCGCGCATGATCCGACACAGATTGATCGTCAAGGCCCCGATCGCGGCACGCAATATCGTTCCGCTATTTTCTTCTCCTCAGCCGAGCAAAAGAAAATTGCCGAAGCCTATATGGAACAATTACAGCACGCGAACGTGTTTGCGAAGCCAATCGCGACGGAGCTTGCCCCATTGAACGCGTTCTATGAAGCCGAAGCCTATCATCAGAACTACGCGCGGCTGCATCCGGACAATCCGTATATTGCTCTCAATGATCTTCCTAAAGTTTCTGCGCTCGAAAAGGAATTCCCGCATCTTTACAAGCAACCATGAAGGGGGCATGTGGGAAGTGGTGACCTGGTCCAGGCAAGGAGAAGTCGCGATGCCGGATTCCCAGACGGACATGGACCTTGATCCGGGTGAGACACAAGAATGGCTTGCCGCCCTTGAGTCCGTGCGCACCCACGCAGGAAGAGACCGGGCGGCGTTTTTATTGAATCGGCTCGCGGATCGTTCGTGGGAGTCCGGAATACACCTCCCTTCTACTGACGTTACCCCCTATCTGAATACGATCCGCTCCGAAGAGGAAGAGCGCCTTCCGGGTGAACCTGGGATCGAGTGGCGCATCCGGACGATTATCCGCTGGAACGCCATGGCCATGGTCGTCCGCGCCAACCGCCAGAGCGCCGGGATCGGCGGTCATATCGCCAGCTTTGCGTCTTCGGCCACCCTCTACGACGTTGGTTTCAACCATTTCTGGCATTCGCCCACGGCTGACCATGGCGGCGACCTGATTTATATCCAGGGCCATTCCGCGCCGGGGATTTACGCCCGCGCCTTCATGGAGGGGCGGCTTTCGGAACGTCAGCTCGACCGCTTCCGGCACGAAGTGGACGGCGGCGGGCTTTCGTCCTATCCCCACCCCTGGCTGATGCCGGATTTCTGGAATTTCCCCACCGTGTCGATGGGGCTGGGACCGATCATGGCCATCTATCAGGCCCGCTACATGCGCTATCTCCATCATCGGGGCTTGCTCAACACCAGCGGGCGCAAGGTGTGGGCGTTTCTTGGCGACGGGGAGGTTGACGAGCCCGAAGCCCTGGGCGCGCTTTCCATTGCGGCACGCGAGCGCCTGGACAACCTGATTTTCGTCGTTAATTGCAATCTCCAGCGCCTCGACGGCCCCGTGCGGGGCAACCACAAGATCATTCAGGAACTTGAGCGCGTTTTTCACGGCGCGGGCTGGAATGTCATCAAAGTGATCTGGGGGAGCAACTGGGACCCGCTGCTCGGGCGCGACACCAGCGGCGTCTTGCGCCGGAGAATGGAGGAATGTGTGGACGGCGAATACCAGGCCTTCCACGCCAAGGGCGGCGCCTACACGCGGGAGAACTTCTTCGGAACTTATCCGGAACTGCGGGAGATGGTGGCCAATCTGACCGATCGGGAAATCTGGCGGCTCAAGCGCGGCGGCCACGATGCGCAGAAGGTGTACGCGGCCTATGCCGCCGCCGTGAAGCATGAGGGACAACCCACGGTAATTCTGGCCAAGACGGTCAAGGGCTACGGCCTGGGAGATACCGGAGAAGCGCAGAATATCACCCACCAGCAGAAGAAGCTGGACCGGGAAGCCCTGCTCGCCTTTCGTGACCGTTTCAGCATTCCGGTTCCAGATGATCAGGTGGGCGAGGCGCCCTATTACCGTCCTCCCGATAATAGCCCTGAAATCAGGTATATGCTGGAAAAACGCCGGGATCTCGGCGGTTTCCTTCCCTGTCGCCGGCGAACGGCGGAGTCCCTGGCGGTTCCCGCTCTGGAGGCCTTCGCCGCTCAAATCAAAGGTTCGGGCGAGCGTGAATACTCCACCACCATGGCGTTCGTCCGTATCCTCACGGAGCTTTGCCGCGACCCTAGCCTTGGGCGCCGCATCACGCCCATCGTTGCGGACGAGGCCCGGACGTTCGGTATGGAGGGGTTGTTTCGCCAGCTTGGCATCTATTCGTCGGTGGGCCAGCTCTATAAGCCGGAGGATGCCGATCAGTTGATGTTTTATCACGAAAAAATAAACGGTCAAATCCTCGAAGAAGGCATCAGCGAGGCCGGGTCCATATCGTCGTGGATCGCGGCCGGAACGGCTTACAGCACGCAGGGGTTCCCGATGATTCCATTCTTCATCTTCTATTCCATGTTTGGTTTCCAGCGCATCGGCGATCTGGCCTGGGCCGCAGCCGACAGCCGGACCCGGGGGTTTCTGATCGGTGCCACCTCAGGCAGAACAACCCTGGCCGGCGAAGGACTTCAGCATCAGGATGGGCACAGTCAACTGCTCGCTTCGTTAATCCCCAACTGTGTTTCCTACGATCCCGCCTACGCCTGTGAACTTGCGGTGATTATCCAGGACGGATTGCGGCGTATGGTCCGGGACGGCGAGGATATTTACTACTACATCACCGTCACCAACGAGACCTATCGCCATCCCCCTCTGCCTGAGGGCGCGGCGGATGGAATTCTCAAGGGGATGTACCGGCTGCGGAAGGGCAGGGACGGCGCGGTCGCCAAAGTTCGCCTCCTGGGCTCGGGGAGCCTGCTCAACGAAGCCATGGCGGCGGCGGATTTGCTGGAAGGCGACTTTGATGTCGCCGCTGACGTATGGAGCGTCACCAGTTTTACCCAGCTTCGCCGCGACGGTCTTGACGCGGATCGCTGGAACCTGCTTCACCCCGAGGCGGAAACGCGGCGCACCTGCCATGTCGCCCGATCCCTGGGGGGAGACACGAGTCCCGTCGTGGCCGCGACGGACTATGTGCGGACCTACGCCGATCATATCCGGCCCTGGGTACCGTCCCGATATGTCACCCTCGGCACCGATGGATTCGGCCGCAGCGATACCCGCGCAAAGCTGCGTGCATTCTTTGAAGTGGACCACGGTCACATCACCGTCGCAGCCCTGAAGGCTCTGTCCGATGACGGCGTTCTTCCTGCGTCCACCGTTTCCAAAGCCATTCGCCAGTACGGCATCGACCAGGAAAAATCCAGCCCTTGGCTGGTTTAGTTTAAGAAGGGGGGAGGCATCATGGCGATCCGGGAGGTTTTCGTACCTCACATCGGCGGGTTCAAGGATGTGGGCGTCATTGAAGTGAACATCTCTCCCGGCGTCACGGTCGGGCTGGAAGATCCGTTGATCGCCATCGAAAGCGACAAGGCAACGCTGGAGGTTCCCTCGCCGTGTTCCGGCTCCATTATCGAGGTCAAGGTAAGCGTCGGGGACAAGGTTTCCGAGGGCTTTCCTATCTGCACTATGGAGGTTGCGGAGGTCGTTCCTGAGACGCCGGTCCCCCATCCGCCGGAAGCCCAGGTTTCCGAACAAGCCCCAGCTTCCAAACAAGCTCTGGCAGGGGGAGGGCCGATGGTGGCCGCTCCCTCCCCACTTGTCCCGCCGCCGGCACCGGAATCCGACACGAATCAGGTCTATGCGGACGTCTATGCGGGACCGGGCGTGCGTCATCTGGCCCGTGAACTCGGGGTGGACCTGGAGAAGCTCACAGGGAGCGGACCCCATGGGCGGATTCTCAAGGACGATGTTCATGCCTATGTAAAGACATCTGTCCATAGCGCCGACGAGACTTCCCCGTCGGCTCACGGTGGGCCGGAAGCGGGTGGGCCGGAAGCGGGTGGGCCGGAAGCGGGTGGGACCGAGGCGGGTGAGAGGGAGGCAACCGACGGACCGGAGGTGGATTTCACGGC
>JADFXL010000310.1:0-1322 GCA_015233585.1 Alphaproteobacteria bacterium
CATCCTGGTGGTGTCGGCCGCCGACGGCCCGATGCCGCAGACCCGCGAACACATCCTGCTCGCCCGTCAGGTGGGCGTGCCGGCGCTGGTGGTCTACATGAACAAGGTCGACATGGTCGACGATCCCGAGCTGCTCGACCTGGTGGAGCTGGAGGTTCGCGAGCTGCTGTCGTCCTATGACTTCCCCGGCGACGACATTCCCATCGTCAAGGGCTCGGCGCTGTGCGCCCTGGAAGACCGCGATCCCAAGCTGGGCCGCGACTCGATCCTGGAGCTGATGCGCGAGGTCGACCGCTACATCCCGCAGCCGGAACGGCCGAAGGACAAGCCGTTCCTGATGCCGATCGAAGACGTGTTCTCGATCTCGGGCCGCGGTACGGTGGTGACCGGGCGCGTCGAGCGCGGCATCGTCAAGGTGGGCGAGGAAGTCGAGATCGTCGGCATCCGCGCCACGGTGAAGACCACGGTCACCGGCGTCGAGATGTTCCGCAAGCTGCTCGACCAGGGCGAGGCCGGCGACAATGTCGGCTGCCTGCTGCGCGGCACCAAGCGCGAGGACGTCGAGCGCGGCCAGGTCCTGGCGGCGCCCGGCTCGATCACGCCCCACACCAAGTTCAATGCCGAGGCCTATGTGCTGACCAAGGAGGAGGGCGGGCGTCATACGCCGTTCTTCACCAACTACCGGCCGCAATTCTACTTCCGCACCACCGACGTCACCGGCGTCGTCAGCCTGCCCGAAGGCACCGAGATGGTGATGCCGGGCGACAACGTGTCGATGGTGGTGCAGTTGATCGCCCCCATCGCCATGGACGAAGGCCTGCGCTTCGCCATCCGCGAGGGTGGGCGCACGGTCGGGGCCGGCGTGGTCGCCAAGATCGTCGAGTAGCGATTGAGGACGTCGCCCGTCCCTCGGGGGCGGGCGACGCCGTACACGTAGAAAAGGCCCCCACTCGCAAGAGCGGGGGCCTTTTCACCTCTACTCGATGCGGTTGGGAATGTCGGCGGCGGCGTAGAACACGGCAGAGATAACCGGGTTGTCCGGACGACGGAAGGCGATCCAGTACGGGGAGAACTAAATCCCAATACGTGCCGCGCTCGCGCACCGTCGGATAAGGCCGAGGAGCGTCGTAGAGCGTGGCGGTTTGTGCGAGGATCGCTTCGGAAGCGGCCTCAAGCGTCCTGTACAGGGAGCGGACGGCTTCGGGTCGGTCCTTCTCAAAGAGGTAATAGGTCACAAGCGCGTCGACATGTGACGCAGCCCTGACCGTGTAGGGAAGAATCACCGGCGAAACATGGCGGTCGGGTGATCGCCGTAGCGCTGC
>JADFXL010000310.1:1474-3157 GCA_015233585.1 Alphaproteobacteria bacterium
CGGTATCGGATCGCTCATAGGGAAGAGTATAGGCGTCAGCGGCGTAGATTACCACCCCGTCAAAGGCGCCTGATCGTGGCCCCCAGGCTCAGCCGTTGAGGAACTTGCCGACGGTTTGCAGGAAGGTGGCGACCGAGATCGGCTTGGCGATATACCCCTCGCAACCGCCTTGGCGAATCTTTTCCTCGTCGCCCTTCATGGCGAAGGCGGTCACCGCGATGACCGGGATCGCCTTCAATTCGGCGTCGTCCTTCAGCATCTTGGTGATTTCCAGCCCCGAGATCTCGGGAAGCTGAATGTCCATCAGGATCAGATCGGGACGGTGCTGCCGCGCCAAACCGATGGCTTCGCGACCATCCTTGGTTTGCAGCGTGCGATAGCCGTTCGCCTCCAACAAGTCGTTGAACAACTTCATGTTCAAGTCGTTGTCTTCAACGATCAGCACGGTCTTGGACATTTGGCCCCTCGATCAACCCGGCACATCATGGGCAATTTACCCGGCCAAGTCAAATGCGCCCCATTCAGGGCAGATCAAATTTTGCTGCGGCGCACCCTATTTGAATACCACCGTCTTGCTGCCGTTGAGCAGCACCCGACGTTCGATATGCCAGCGCACGGCGCGGGCCAGCACCACGTTTTCGATGTCGCGGCCGATCGCCACCAGATCCTCGGGGGTCGCGGTGTGGTCGACCCGATCCACCCCCTGTTCGATGATCGGTCCCTCGTCGAGGTCGGCGGTGACGTAATGGGCCGAGGCACCGATGATCTTGACCCCGCGGGCATGGGCCTGGTGATAGGGCTTGGCCCACTTGAAGCTGGGCAGAAACGAGTGGTGGATGTTGATCGCCCGCCCCGTCAGTGCCCGGCACATGTCCGGCGACAAGATCTGCATGTAGCGCGCCAGCACCACCAGATCAGCGTCGGCATGGGCCACCGCCTCCATCACCCGGGCCTCCTGCCCGGCCTTGTCGTGCTTGTCGACGGCGAAATAGTGATAGGGGATGCCGTGCCACTCGACGATCGAGCGCATGTCGGGATGGTTGGAGATGACCGCGGGGATCTCCATGGCCAACTGGCCGGTATGGTAGCGGTGTAGCAGGTCGACCAGGCAATGGCCGAATTTGGACACCAGGATGACCACCCGCGCCTTGGCGCTGAGGTCATAGAGGCGCCAGATCATCTGGAATCGTTCCGCCACCATCGAGAACAGCTTCTCCAACTCAGGCATCGGCGGGGTCAGTGCCCCGGCGGAAAAGACGATGCGCGAAAAGAAGCGGTCGGACAGCGGATCGCCGTATTGCGCCGCCTCGGTGATGAAGCAATCGTGCTGGGTCAGGAACCCCGAGACCGCGGCGACGATCCCGACGGTGTCCGGGCAGGTGATGGTGAGCACGAAACTCGGCTTTACGGCCATGGGCTTCTCCTGGTTTCGCCCGTCGGCGGTTCCCGCTTTGATAACCGACGCGACGGCGGCAGCCAAGGCGTCAAACGTCCGCTTGCGTTTTTTTCCCAAATGTCCGAAGGTGCGCGCCGCGCGGGCGGCTCAGCCGTTTCCGTCCAATCACGCGAGGAGCACCCCTCGATGATCACTGTCTATTACAAATCCAGCAACGCTCAGTGGAAGTACGAGCTTGAGGAAGACGAGCACGCGTACATCATCAAGAGCCTGATGGAAGAGACGCC
>JADFXL010000311.1 GCA_015233585.1 Alphaproteobacteria bacterium
GAGCATGTAGGTCGGGGTACCGTCAGCGCGCAACAGGACCATGTCGTCGAGTTGGTCATTGGCCACGCGCACCTCTCCTTGCACGCGATCCTGGATCACCGTTTCCCCATCGCGAGGCGCCTTCAGGCGGATCACCGGCGCGACTCCAGCCGGAGCCTGGGCAGGATCCCGGTCCCGCCAGCGCCCGTCATAGCCGATCTGACGGCCATGGCGACGGGCTTCCTCGCGCATCTGGGTCAACTCTTCAGGAGAGCAATAACAGCGGTAAGCGTTCCCCTGCGCCAGCATCTGCCCGGCAACGGCAGCATGGCGTTCCGCCCTTTCGAACTGGAACACCACCTCACCGTCCCAATCGAGACCAAGCCAGCGCAACCCATCAAAGATCGCCTCCACCGCCTCGGCCGTCGAACGGGCACGGTCGGTGTCCTCAATACGAAGAAAAAAACGCCCCCCATGATGACGCGCGAACAGCCAGTTGAACAAGGCTGTCCGTGCCCCGCCAATATGAAGAAAACCCGTTGGAGAGGGGGCAAAACGGGTAATAATGCTCATGATCCGGCGTCATCCGTTGTTTCTCCCGGGTTTTGCCCGGTACGGCGTCTCGGCCATGGATCAGCCCATGGACCGGCCATGGACTGGCAACGCTGCCCGCCCTGAAAAAGGCGCTTCCCTATAGCATATTTCGTGCTGCGTTGCAGCTACAACGATCGACAAAATGAATCGGCCGCTCATCGCCGAGAAACGACAGGCGGCCGTTTTGGCGATAGTGGGAGACGGTGGAAGATGCACTCAGCGTGGCTTGTTTCAATCACGCGACGTGTCGTCGAAGAGGCCACTGCCGAGCGGGAACGGTGGTCGTTATGGCTGGCGGTGGCCCTGGGCGCGGGCATCGCCATCTATTTTGGTCTGCCCCACGAACCGGCAACGTGGTTTGGTCAACCCTTACCAGCGGTGCTGGTGCTGTTTCTTGCGCTGTTTGCGGCCATTGCGCTGCGGACAAGACCGGCCCCGGCCCTGCTCGCGCTGGCCATTGCCATGGCGGCGCTGGGCTTTGCCGTGGCTCAGGAACGGACACTGGCGGTTTCGGCGCCAGTTCTCGACCGCCAGATCGGGCCGGTGACGGTTATGGGGCGGGTAATGACGGTCGAACGGAAAGGCGCGAGCCGCCGTCTCGTCCTGGATCATCTGACCATCGGCACCATGGCCAGGGACCGATTGCCAGCCACCGTACGCGTCAGTATTCCCTCCTATGCGCCCTACCCTTCGCCCGGCATGTGGATTCGCTGTCGGGCCATGCTGATGCCGCCCCCTGAGCCAGCCGTTGCCGGAAGTTTCGAATTTTCGCGTCAGGCATGGTTTCAACGTCTGGGTGCGGTTGGCTATGGGGTCTCAAAATGGAGAACGATCAACGAGGCGAGTCCACCGGAATTGCTGGACCGTTTCGTTTTTGGACTTGCGCGGCTGCGCGAGCGTATAACCGATCGGCTTTTAACCGTAATCGGCGGCGAAGAGGGAGCCATCGCCGCAACCCTGCTAACCGGGGTCAGAGGCTCGGTGCCGGAGGATTTGGCGGCAGCCTACCGCAATACCGGGATTGCTCATTTGCTGGCAATTGCCGGAATGCATATGAGCATGGTGGCAGGATTTGTTTTTGTCGGCTTGCGCGGCCTTCTGGCGCTCGTACCGCCGGTTGCTCTGCGCTACCCGATCAAGAAGTGGACGGCGGTTGTGGCTTTGACGGTGGGTATCGCCTATCTGCTGATTTCAGGGGCCGCCGTTCCGACCCAGCGGGCATTTTTCATGGCGTCGTTGATCTTTGTCGGCATCCTGCTGGATCGTAGAGCCATTTCGATGCGGTCCCTGGCGTGGGCGGCGGTTGTGGTCATGTTGTGGCAGCCACAGGTCGTGGCCGGTCCAAGTTTCCAGATGTCATTTGCTGCCGTGGTGGCGCTTATCGCCACCTATGAAACGCTTGGCGGCCGGCTGGTGCGTCGGCGTGGGAAAGGTTCATTGGCGAATGCCATGGATGGAATTGGCAACCATCTGGCCGGCATTCTATTGACTACTCTGGTAGCCGGCTCTGCCACGGCGCCTTACGCCGCTTTTCACTTCGGGCATATCACTACCTACGGCATGATTACCAATCTGATCGTAGTGCCGATCACCGGTGTCTGGATCATGCCGATGGGGGTCATTGGTCTGGGGTTGATGCCGTTTGGCTGGGACAGGCCCGCGTTGACAGCAATGGGGTGGGGCATCGCCGTCGTCAATGTCGTGGCGCGCAAGATCGCCGCCTGGCCGGGAGCAACGTTCGTCGTGCCACCCATGCCCATGGCGGCTTTGATCGCCATCAGTCTTGGCGGGCTATGGTTGTGCCTGTGGCGGCGGCGTTGGCGGTTGTTGGGAATTGCCCCAATGGTCGCGGGGCTGGTTGTGCCGTATTTGCTTTCCCGCCCCGATGTGCTGATCAGTGGGGATGGCAACCTCATGGCCGTGCGTGCGGCCGATGGCACTCTGGCGATATCCCCCGCAACCCGCAGTCGGCTGACCCGGGAAACCTGGGTCTTGCGTTATGGCGATCCCGCCAGGGCCTTCGAGTGGCCAGATCCCGGCACGACAGGTGCGGGCGGGCGGCTGCGTTGCGATTCCGCCGGCTGCATTTACGTTGCCGGGCACGACACGCTGGCCCTGGTTCGGGCATCGGCCGCCCTGGAGGAGGATTGTGCCGCAGCAACAGTCATCGTGAGCGCGGTACCGGTTCCCCGGAAGTGCCAGGGACCGCGCCTTGTGATCGACCGCTTTGCATTGTGGCGTGGTGGTACCCATTCCCTATGGCTGGACACTCGGCCGGATGGCGGCAACATCCAGGTGGAAACGGCGGCGGCAGCAATGGGAGACCGCCCATGGACCCCGGAACGTTGGCGCCATGGAGGAACATTTCCCCCACCCGAAATCCAGTAGACATTGGGCTGCCGCCCAAACCTGCTTGGGGCCAAAGGCCCCAAACCCCATCAAATAAATGGGTTTCCAAAGGCCCCCGGCCTTTGGTGGGTGCGGGCAAAGCCCGCCTCTTGTCTTCCTCAAGCCTTCAACCCGCGCTGAACCGACAGCAGCAGATCACGAACTTCCATCAATTGATTCTCGGTTGGG
>JADFXL010000312.1 GCA_015233585.1 Alphaproteobacteria bacterium
GTATAATTCTCTGGCGGATAGCTCTGGGCGGACTGGTTACTGGCCGCCGGCATCTGGATATCGCTCGGCGTTGGCGTCGCTGGCGTTGGCAGGGTGGCAATCGGAGCCGGTGCTGGCGGAGTGGGGGCTGGCCTCTCATGGGGCGCTACGTCTGCGGGCTTGGCGACGGGAGCGGGAATTGACGGAGTCGCTGGCGTCTCCACGACCGCAACCTTGGCGGGGGGAGCGGTGGGATGCTCAATGCGACGGGACAATTGGGCCATCAGCCCGGTCCGCTTGTGGATCTCGACGACGGCCTTGTCGCTGTAAATTTTGGCCTCGCGCAACACGTCTCCACGGTAGATGAAGCCGAAGACCACGGCCACGATGGCCGCTATCAGAAGTAGCGTACTTAAAAAGTACTTAAGGACGTGCATATTAGTCTCCTTGCGATCATCGTTTGTTGACAGAAGTGAAGACCGCTTCCGCCAAACTATTTAATTCCTGAGTTGCCTTTCCAGACGGTTCAAGCTCGAAGACTGCCAACCCCTCGCTGAACGAATGCCGGAAGACGATACGTTGACCGAGTCGCGCCGGGAGTACCTCCAGGCCCGCGATCTGGCGGAGGGCCGCCTCGGTCTCGTCATTTTCGCGAGTGGCACGATGGGTGTCGGCCCGGTTGACAAAGCCGAAGAGCTGGGGGCGTTTCTTGGACGACTGGCTGATGATTTCGAGGAATCGTTGGGTGGACCAGACATCCGCCTGGCTTGGCGCCACCGGAATAATGATGCGGTTGGCGAGGCTGACCGCCGCGCGCAATGCCTCCATGTCCGAGGTGCCAACATCGATCAAAATCTCGCCATTGCCGGGCTTGGGTACGGTGGTCCCGACGCTCAGTCGCGGCTCGAAGCCCTCCTCGGCGCGCAGGTCGGCAACATCGCGCAGGGTGGCCTGAGGATCGAGGTCATAGACGCTGACCTTCGTTCCTCGATCGAGAAGCCAGAGGGCAAGATTGAAAACGACAGTGCTCTTGCCAGTTCCACCTTTAAGATTGCCAACAACGGTAATCATCTACGTCCTTGTGGGTTGGCGTCCGAAGACGAGGGGGCGGATCCCGGCGGCTTTGCCCCATTGGCCTCCACCTTGCGGAAATCGGCGGGAACGACGAACCATGCCGGGTCCATCTTGGTCAGGGTGATATTGCGCAGTTCACGAACAGCGCCGGTTGGCATTTCCTCGCGAACATCAACATTCAGTTCCGGATCATGCAGGCGGGTCGCGCTCTGGGACTTTCCGTTCGCGCTGGTATAAGTGGTTACCCATTGCTCGACATCACGACCCTGGTAGGAAACGTGGCCGCTCAATGACGTGGTGACGTTTGAGCCGTCGGGGATTTGCTGCCGGACGACGACTTTGTTGCGAGGATCCCACCATACCTGGATCGGTCCCGGATCGGGCTGACCTTTCCCTTGAATCAGGCTGGTGATCCGCCAAAGTTCCACCGGTGCCCCGTTGAGGGTATCGTTGCCAGTGCGTTCGCAATGGACTTCTCTTTCACTGGGGCACGGCGTGGTGGGTTTCTCCGCAAGAGCGTCTGGCATGGCGGCGCCACGGAATTCCATGTAGGTCTTTTCCTGGAGCATCAATATCCGCATCAAGCCCTGCCTGGGCTGGATGATCTGAACGACCGGATGCCCTTGACGCTGAAATTCAAACCGCATTCCCTGTTCGGAGATGTAAACACGACCGGATTCGCTGCCTCGGCCGGGCGACAACTGCACGGCCTCGGCGGTAAACGACGGGGATGCCGCCACGGCTACCGCTACCGTCGCGTCCATGGTGGCTAGTGCCAGCACGCCAGCCGCCACCTCCATCAGCTTAGCCATCCCTTCTATTCCCTCCCAAACTCCGAGTCTTAAAATGTACCGAAATGGGCCTCGCTATCGCGGAGCTGTTGTTCCGGCCGCTTGTCCGGGCCGGTTGCCCCGGCTTGGTGTGCGGGCAGAATCTCGCCGACCCGCGCCGTATCAATACCTTTCCAGCCGTGACGTTCATTTATTCCGAAACGTTGATTTTTCCCGAAACATGGGGTTGACAGACGTGAGGACGGCGCCGTTGCCTGCGCCGCCCCCACGATCGTATCCTAGTTGCTCGCCGCAGGAGCCTGAGCGGCCGGCTGACCCTGTGGCTGCGGCCGGTAGGCGGGGGCAGCATAGCCCGGATAACCGCCATACCCATATGGGGCACCATAGCCGTATGGGGCTCCGTAACCGTATGGAGCGCCATAACCGCCCCAGGGACCACCCCCACCCCAGTAACCGGGATAGCCGTAGTTGTTATAGCCATAGTTGTTATAGCCATATCCGCGACCGCTGCCGCTGCCGCTGCCGCGGCCGCTGAAGTTCATGCTGAAATCGCCGTCACCCCAGGTGTTGCCGCCGCTGTTCCCATCCCAAGGCCCCCATCCGCCCCAAGCATTCGCCGGGCTGGACGGCGCAGAGGCTACTGAGACGAGAGCTGCCAGCGCCGAGATAATCAGAAGACGCTTCATATTTGCTTCCCCTCAAACAAAGGTTTCCCTCTTTCATCGCTGGTTCGGGGGGAGGGAGTGCCCCCGGCGATTGGCATACCCCCGACCGCTCTGGGCCGCCAGGGCTACCATCCGTGTGGCCATCGGGTGGTCATGCCGGGAAAGGGGATCGATGGGATTGGCCATCGGCTGATGGCGCTCCATGGATACACCCCATAAGTAGGTCCGTACATCGGCGGAGCGGCGAATCCATAGCCGCCGTCGGGTAAATAAGGGTAGCCTTGCGCAAGGGCCGGGCCATAGCCACTCATGCCGGTTCCATATCCGTAGTATGGAACCGCCCCCCATGGGGCCTCCACCGGCTGCGAATAGGGATAGGTGACCTGCCCCCGGTATTGGGGCGGAATGGCGAGATCTTCCGGGGCATAGGTCGTATCTGATCCATACGATCGGGTGCTGCGTCTTTGCCCCCGGTCGTGAGAGGCCGTCTCGTAGCGGGGGGGTGCGTAGCGAGGTGATGGAGGATCCAGTTCCTCCTCTGGAGCATAGGTCGCCTCATGACGTTGGGAGTAGTGTCTGGGGGGGGAGGGTCTGGAATCATAGGCCTGCCCTTCCCTGGAATAATCTTCCCGTTCCCA
>JADFXL010000313.1 GCA_015233585.1 Alphaproteobacteria bacterium
CGCTTATGTCGAGCGTCTGCCAGCCCTGTTGCAGGGCTATTACCGTGCCGCCTGTATTCTCTCCACAATATACCGTGGAACCCCGGCAGCGCCGGGTCTGGTGCTGGGGCTTGACCGGGGTGGGGCCTGTCGAGGTCTGGCTTATGCCGTTGCTGCCGAGTCCGCAGGGGATGTCATCGATTATCTCTATCAACGGGAAATGATTACGTCGGTTTACCGGCCCCGCTACGTCAACGTGGCGTTGAACGATGGCCGGCGGGTGCGCGCCCTTACCTTCATTACCAACAGGGAACATGTTCAGTATGCGGGCCGTTTAAGCCTTGAGGAAGCGGCGTGTCTGGTGCGTCAGGGCCATGGCCGCTCTGGCTCATCGCGGGATTATCTGTTCAGCACGGTAGAACATCTGAAATTGTTGGGGATCAGGGATACCCGGCTCCACAAGCTGCTGGCGCTGGTCAACCGCGATCAGGCTTTTTAGCCGCATCTGGAATATGCGCAGCTATTACACGTATCACAGCCTTCCAGACGCACGAGACTTGGCAGGCCGCATTTCGGGCAATGCCGATAGGTTTCTGAACCAAAGTGACGCCGTGCCCGTTCCGCCTCCGGCTGCTTCGCATCGGCGAGGGTGATGGCGTGGGGCAAAAAGCCGATGGCGATCATGTGCCGCTCGATTACGTCGCCGATGGCCGCCAGCAGCGACGGCACGTAGCGGCCATCCATCCACTGGCCGCCACGAGGGTCGAACACCGCCTTCAACTCCTCAACCACAAACGACACATCGCCGCCCCGGCGGAACACGGCCGATATCATCCGTGTCAGTGCCACGGTCCAGGCGTAGTGCTCCATGTTTTTCGAGTTGATGAACACCTCGAATGGGCGCACGCGGCCCCGGCTTTGTGCCGGACCCTCCTGCACGATGTCATTGATGGTGATGTAGGTAGCGTGATCGCTGTCCGGCCAGCGGATTTTGTAGGTCTGGCCGGGCAGGGATACGGGCCGGTTCAGGGGATGGGACATATAGACGATATCGCCGGGGTCAGGTGCAGGCGGTTCGCTCCGGGTGTCCGTACGGGCAAGGACGGCGCCGGTGACATCGTTGGGCCGGTAGGTGGTGCAACCCTTGCATCCCAGTGCGTTGGCCTGAAGATAAATATCCTTGAACGCCTCGAACGGCATCGCTTCGTCGACGTTGATGGTCTTGGAGATGGAACTGTCAACGTGCTTTTGCACTGCCGCCTGCATGACCAGATGATCGGTCGGGGTCAGGGCGGCAGCATCGACGAAACTGTCGGGCAACGGGGCTTGGTCGCCATGCAGACGCTGGAACAATTGGTAGGCGAAGTCCGTCACCTGCTCCTCCTCGCGGCTGCCGTCCGGCAGGAGCAGGGAACGGGAATAGGTGAAGCTGAATACCGGTTCGATTCCGGAAGATACGTTGTCGGCGAACAGGGAAATGGTGCCGGTAGGGGCGATGGAAGTCAAGAGGGCATTACGAATGCCGTGGCGGGCAATGGCGGAACGTACCGCTTCCGGCAGGGCGGCAACCGTGGCTCCGGCAAGGTAGCGTTCGGCGTCGTAGAGGGGAAATGCCCCCTTTTCCCCGGCCAGATCCGCCGAGGTCAGGTAGGCCTCGGATTCGATGGCGGCCATCCAGGTCTCGGCCAGATGCACCGCCCGCTTGCTGCCATAACGAGCACCGCACAGGATGAGCGCGTTGGCGAGCCCGGTCAGGCCCAGACCGATACGCCGCTTGGAGATGGCCTCATGACGTTGGGCGGGCAGGGGGAAGTTGGAAATCTCGATCACGTTGTCAAGCATCCGCACCGCGACCCGGACCAGGTGGCGGAGCCGGGCCAGGTCAAGTTCAGCCGTCTCGTCAAACGGGCGCACCACCAGACGGGCCAGATTGATCGAGCCCAGCAGGCAGGTGCCGTAAGCGGGGAGGGGCTGTTCGCCACAAGGGTTTGTGGCAGTGATCGACTCGCAATAATACAGATTGTTGAGACGGTTGACGCGGTCAATGAAGATGACGCCAGGCTCCGCATAGTGATAGGTCGCACGCATGATGCGATCCCACAGGTCGCGGGCGCGGACGGTGCGGAATACGGTGTCGCCGAACACAAGGTTCCACGGGGCATCGGCCGCGACCGCCTGCAAAAACAGGTCGGAAACCAGTACCGAGAGATTGAACATGCGCAATCGCCCCGTTTCTTCTTTGGCGGCGATGAACGTTTCGATGTCGGGATGATCGCACCGCAGGGTCGCCATCATGGCGCCGCGCCGGCTGCCGGCGCTCATGATGGTGCGGCACATGGCGTCCCAGACATCCATGAACGACAGCGGCCCCGAGGCGTCGGCGCCGACGCCGTGAACCGGGGCGCCCTTTGGCCGCAGGGTGGAGAAGTCATAGCCGATACCACCCCCTTGTTGCATGGTGAGCGCGGCTTCCTTCAGATGCTCGAAGATGCCACCCAGATCGTCGGGAATGGCTCCCATGACAAAACAGTTGAACAAGGTAACGCGGCGGCCGGTACCGGCCCCGGCCAGGATACGGCCAGCGGGGAGAAACTGGTAATCGTCCATCGCATCGAAGAACGTTTCCTCCCAGGTTTGCGGGTCTTTTTCCACCTCCGCCAAGGCTCGGGCAACGCGGCGCCACGTATCCGTGGTGGATTTATCCACAGGAACGCCATCGGCCATTTTCAATCGGTATTTCATGTCCCAGATGCGCTGGGAAATCGGCGCCACTTGCGTCATCGCTTCCTGTCTCGTTGTCATCATCGCGCCGTTGCTGGCTCAAAAATCGGCCTTAAAAAAAGAAAATCCATTAAAATCAATACATTTGTATCCAATATGAATAGTTTAAAGGAATTACCAAAAGGCGTCAAGCAAATTGTTCACGATTTGTTTTTACGCGCAGAGCGGCCCGATAACCCTCTGGTAGCGCACCGTAATTTTCACGGTTAACCCTCTCCGGGCGGCGCCGCTCTGGGTTCGTCCACAAGATTTTCCACAGGGGTTGCCGGAGCGCCGTCCTGCGGGCCGGCCTTGGCTTCGAGCGCCAGGCGACGCGAGGCGTCCTCGATCCGTTCTTTCAGTT
>JADFXL010000314.1 GCA_015233585.1 Alphaproteobacteria bacterium
GGCCATCTGGATGAGGGTGCGCACGATAGTTGCGTCTTCGGGATCGGACGTCAGATCGCGCACGAACGACTGGTCGATCTTCAGTTTGTCCACTTTGAAGCGCTTCAGATAGGCGAGGCTGGAATAGCCCGTACCGAAATCGTCGATGGACAGCTTCAGCCCCAGCGCTTTCAGCCGGCCCACCGTCGCCAGCACGGTCTCGACATTCTTGATCAGGATGGATTCGGTCATTTCCAGCTCAAGGCAGGCCGGGTCCAGGCTGGCCTCGTCAAGGGCTGCCTCCACCGAGTATTCTAGATTCCCCCGCGTGAACTGCAGCGCCGACAGGTTGATCGCCACCACCAGGTCCGGCAGGCCGTCCCGCTGCCAGACGGCCATTTGCCGGCAGGCCTCGCGCATCACCCACTCGCCGATGGGAACGATCAGCCCGTTGCCCTCGGCGACGGGAATGAAACGTCCCGGCGGAACCATGCCGAATTCCGGGTGGTTCCAGCGAATCAGCGCCTCGGCGCCGATTACCTCCCCGCTGCGCAGGTCGATCTGGGGCTGGTAGTGCAGGACGAACTCCTCCTGCTCCAGCGCACGGCGCAGGCCATGGCACAACCGCAAATGCTCGTCAGTTGCGGAGTTCATGCCATGGTCGAACAAACGGTAAGTGTTCCGCCCGCTCTCCTTGGCGCCGTACATGGCCGTATCGACCTTCTTCAGCAGCGTCTCGAAATCCCGGCCGTCGTCAGGATACAGGACGATGCCGATGGACGCCGAAGTCGATATGGTATGGTCCTGGATATCGAAAGGCTCTACCATGAGTTGAAGTATTTTATCGGCCACATTGTTCATGGCATCGGGACTGCGCACATCGGCTACCACCACCAGAAACTCGTCCCCGCTGTGACGGCTGACAGTATCGGTGGTCCGCACGCTGCCGGCCAAGCGATCGGCAACCTTCTTCAACAGGTCGTCGCCGAACTGGTGGCCAAAGGTGTCGTTGATGGTCTTGAAGTTGTCGAGGTCGAACAGCAACACAGCCAATTGGGAGTTCGATCGGTCGGCGTAGGCCATCGCCACCTTCATACGGTCTTCGGCAAGCGCCCGGTTGGGCAGCCCGGTAAGCGCATCGTGGTAGGCCAGGAACTCGATGCGCTCCTGGGCCGCTTCCGCCAGCGCCTTGGCGTCGACCTCCCGGCGGTGGTGACGGATGGCGAGTCCGGTCAACGACAACACGGCGATCGAAAGCACGAGAAAGCCGATGCCCTGGTTCATCACCTCGTCCCGCCAGGGCGCCAGCGCTTCGGCGACCGGTCTGGTTACCATCAGCACGAAGGAGCCGTCGGCCACGGTTCGGACGGCGCTGATCTTCTCGACACCGTCAGTTCGCGTGACGGACCTGTGAAAAGAAAGCTTACGTCCGCTCGCGACATGCTCGGCAAAATGGGGGCCCTTGGTGATGTCGAGACCGACGAAGCGCTCGGGCTCGGGCACCCGGCTGATGACCCGGCCATCCTTGCCGACGAAGGCCATCGCACTGCTGGTGTCGCCCGGACGAATCGAGGCCAGCAGGGCATCGAACATCCGGATATCGAGGGTTACGGACACGATCCCGGCCCATTGCCCGTCGCGGCTTGGGAGGGCGCGGCTGACGAAGATGACATAGACGTTGGTGGGCTTCGCAAAGGTCAGGGGGGTAAAGAATGTCCGGTCCCGGTCGGCTGCGTCACGGACCATGGCATAATACGGGCGGTCACGAACGGCCCAGCCCAGAATTTCCGGCCGGGTGGTCGCCGTGATGATGCCATCGGCGTTGGTGACCACCACCGTTGTGACTTCAGGAAAGGCCCGCGCGCGGGTCACCATGTACTCTGACATGACTGCGGCCTTGGCAGGACCGTGCCGTTCCAGCTCTTCCCCCACGTCCCGCAGCAGCAAGTCGATGGTCCTCAGGCTGCCGCTGATGTTGTCGTCGGCGAGGCGGGCGGCATCGGCGAGGCGGGCATACTCGGTGTCCAAAGTGCGGCGATACTCGCGTTCCAGGTCCCAGGCTAACAGGGCAGCCTGACTGAGCACCAACCCGATCGCGAACAGCCACGCCCGGCGCCCAAACCCCGTGCCTGTCCTGGCCTTCTCCATCGTTCCTGCCATATCCGCGCCGCCGCCGCCCGGAAGGGGTCCCCCGTCCGCCAAGCTGGAAAAGATACTGTAGTCGAAATCAGCACGCAAGGACGATCCGCTCAAGAGCCCTCTTAATGTTAAAATGGGGATTCGCAGTCTAAATTCAATTCATGGAGCAAAACTCCGATTGCCATCCGCTAACTCAGGTCTATTATTAGAACTAATTTCAGCAATGACTGGCTTGTTCAGACATAATTTAGTCGTTACATACGAAGTCCTCGCGAGAGGACCGCAGCAATGGCGTCGCTATGAAACCTTTCACCGCAACGAGTTTCAGCAATCAAAGGTTTCTGGTCCCGGCAATTGCCGCGAGCCTTATTCGTGGACTGAATATCTGTATCCCTCTCGGGCCTGACGCCATCTAGCTGACATCAACAAAAACCGCGAAGGAACGTTTCTGTCCCTTCACGATTTGCTTTAAAAGTCCGTCTGGAATGGAATTACGTTGCTTCACAACCGTAAAGCGCCCCCCCAATATCGTTAAAATAAGCTCCGGCTCTGCTCCCCTTCCCCGGCACGAAGCCGGGAAGGGGGAGCAGAGGGGAGCAGAGGGAGGCAAGGAGAGGAATTACTCCCCGCCTTTGGCCTCGTCGTCGTCCGCGTCCTTGGCCTCGTCCTCGTCCTCGTCCGTGGCCTCGCCCTTGGCCTTGTCCCTGGAGGCGGAGGCCTGCGCCCGCTTGAGCGCTGCCCCCAGGATGTCGCCCAGGCTGGCCCCCGAGTCGGAAGAGCCGTATTCGGCCAGGGCCTGCTTCTCCTCCTCCATCTCGCGCGCCTTGATCGACAGGCTGATGCGTCGGCCGCCGCGGTCGATCTGAGTGACCTTGGCGTCGACCTTCTCGCCCACCGCGAAGCGCTCGGGCCGCTGCTCCGAGCGATCGCGCGACAGATC
>JADFXL010000315.1 GCA_015233585.1 Alphaproteobacteria bacterium
AGTTGGAGAATGCAAAGACCGCGGCGGAAAAAGCCAATTTCGACAAATCGGAGTTTTTCGCCACGATGAGTCACGAGATCCGCACGCCGATGAACGCCATCATCGGCCTGGCCCACTTGCTGATGGGCATGGAACTTTCATTTCGGCAACGCGATTACATGACGAAAATAATGGCCTCGTCAAAATCGTTACTGACTATTATTAACGATATTCTAGACTATTCGAAGATTGAGGCCGGAAAGCTGGAGTTGAGTCCCATGCCGTTCAATCTGGAGACCGTCCTGCACGACCTCGCCGCCATCATCGGCGGGGCAGGTCAGGCCAAGGATGTCGAGATTTTGTTCTCGATCGCGCCCACTCTGCCGGCCACACTGATCGGGGATGACCAGCGCCTGCGTCAGGTTCTGATCAACCTGGTCGGCAATGCCGTCAAGTTTACCGACCATGGCGAGGTGAGCGTGCATGTGGAACCGGTCGAAGTGGACGATCAGCGGGCCATCCTGCGCTTTCTGGTCCGTGATACCGGCATCGGCATGAGTGCGGAACAGATGTCCAGGCTGTTCCAGGCATTCAGTCAGGCGGACAGTTCCACCACCCGGCGTTATGGCGGCACCGGCCTGGGGCTCGCCATTTGTAGCCGCCTCGCCGCCCTGATGGGCGGTACAATCGGCGTCGAAAGCGAACTCGGCAAAGGCAGCGTCTTTTCCTTCACCGCCAACTTCGCCCGTGCGCCGGAGCAAGACGCCCGCGATGACGTTTTCCTGCACTGCGCCGAAGAGTTGCGCGACATTCGGCTCTTAATGATCGACGACAGTGCGCTGACCCGCGACAGTCTGTGCGCCTATGCCCATAGCTTCGGCTGGCAGTGCGAGGCCACGGCCGATTTCGCTGACGGGTTGAACCGGATGGCCTGCATGGCGGCTGAGGAGACGCCTTTCGGCATCGTGCTCCTCGACTGGCGGCTAGCGGGGCTCGACGGACCGGAAGCCATCCGCCGGGTGCTGGAGATCACCGATCCGGTCGTCCGGATTGTGGTCCTGATCAACGGCTTCCAATTGGGCGATGAGTTACGGGACCTGGTGGGCGCCGGAGCAGTCACTACCTTGAGCAAACCGTTGACTCCGTCGATGCTGTTCGATGCGGTTGCGGGTTCCTTGGGTTACCAGCCCCGCGGCCACGCCAATCCGGCCTACGATTCGTTATCGGCTAGCCTGATCGACACCCGGCTTCTTCTGGTCGCGGACAATCTTATCAACCAGGAAGTCGCCCGCACCCTTCTCGAACGGGAGGGAGCCACCGTCGTCACCGCCGGCAACGGCCGTGAGGCTTTGGATATGCTCGCCCTGGAGGATGTTGTCTTCGATGCCGTGCTGATGGATGTGCAAATGCCGGAAATGGACGGCTACGAGGCATCACGGGCGATACGGGCCCAGCCGCGCTTCGCCTCCCTGCCCATCATTGCCATGACCGCCAACGCCATGACCGGCGACCGCGAAAAATGCTTAGAAGCCGGCATGAACGACCACGTGCCCAAGCCGTTCCACCCGCCCCACCTATACGCGACACTGGCCCACTGGCTCGGCCGGCAGGCGCCGAAGCGTATAAGTGAGGAGCCACCTGTCGGCAAGCCTTTCTTGCACATCGAAGGTATTGACACCTTGACCGGCCTGTCCCGAGTTCGCGGCAATTTCGATCTTTATGTTTCACTGCTCGAGTCCTTCCTCGCGAAGAACGGAGAGGTCTCCGCCACGTTGGATCAGGCGATCACACTGGGGCATGTGGATCAGGTTCGCCAGTTGGCGCATGGCGTGAAAGGAGCGGCCGCCAATCTTGGCGCCGACGCTCTCGCTTCGACGGCGGCGGACCTGGAGCGGGCTGCCGGAGAGGCTGCCAGGAGTAGCCCCAATTTGGATCTGACGGCGGTAAGAGCGGCATTCGACCCTTTCCAGACCAGTCTTGCTTTGGTGCTGGCCGAACTCGGCGCTTACTTCGCCCGCAACCGCAAGGAAAGCAGGATGATAGCATCCCGGCCACTGGCCAATCCGGCCCTGGTCCGGAAGACTCTCGGCCAGGCCATAGAGCTGCTGGATCAGGACCTGGCTGCGGCTATCAATTGTCTCAACATCATTTCCGCGGACCTGGAGCAATCGGCACTGGCGGAAACGTATCAACGTCTGCGCCAGGAAGTGGCGGACTTTGACACCGACCTGGCCCGACGGACCATCGAGGAGATCCTGGGTGCCCTGTCGGACGCGACTATGGAGACATAAACGATGCCTGACAACAGCAACCTGTCACTCCAGAAGACGCCGTTTTCAGGTGAGAGGCCACGGGTATTGATCGTGGACGATGCGCCGGAGAACCTTGGTATTCTGCTTGACGCGCTTAAAGACGACTACACGGTTATCGCCGCCCGCAACGGCCAAAAGGCCCTGCAACTGGCCGCGGCGACACCGGCCCCGGACCTGATTCTTCTTGACATCGTCATGCCCGAGATGGACGGGTATCAAGTGTGCACCCTCTTGAAGGAAAGGGAGGAGACACGCTCCATCCCGGTCATCTTCCTCACCGCCCTTGAGGAAGAGGAAAGCGAGGCGCACGGGCTGAGTCTGGGCGCGGTAGATTTCATCCGCAAACCAATCCACCCCACCACCCTGCACCTCAGGGTTAAACTGCACCTTGAACTGGTGCAAGCCCGTCGGCGCCTGGAGGAACAGAATCGTCAACTTATCGAGGCCGCGCGCCTGCGCGAACTCGTCGAACGCATCACCCACCACGATCTGAAAGGTCCGCTCAACGGTATTATCATAGTGCCCCAACTTCTGCTGGAAGAATGTGTACTCACCGATTCTCAGCGAGAGCTTCTCAAGATTGTCGAGCGATCGGGATACGACATGTTGGAGATGATCAATCGGTCGCTCGATCTCTTCAAGATGGAGACCGGCATTTACAATTTTCAACCCGAACCGGTAGACATTCTCTCGATCATGCGCCGGGTACTGGCCGAGGTGGCGCCGATGGTAACCGC
>JADFXL010000316.1 GCA_015233585.1 Alphaproteobacteria bacterium
GGCCGCAATCCGGGAGCGCTTGATTCCGGCATTCTCGCCGAGTCGGGCGCCACCGGCGTGGTCATCGAAGACAACCAGGTCGACGGCAACCTTTTCGGGATCAGTCTTCAAGGGCCGAAGGACGCGCGGGTCCGTAACAATCGTATTCACAACCGCAGTGATCTGCGCCTGAACGAGCGCGGCAACGGCATCAACGTCTGGAACACCACCGGCGCCATCATCGAGGGCAATCAGGTGCGCGGCGGTCGTGACGGCCTCTTCATCACGACGGCCAACGGCAACGTGATCCATGGCAACCGCTTCGAGGATGTGCGGTTCGCCGTCCACTACATGTACGCCAATGACAACGAGATCAGCGATAATGTTTCCATCGGCAATCATGTCGGTTATGCTTTGATGTTCTCCAACAATCTGAAAATTTACCGCAACGTCTCCCTGCGCGACCGCGATCATGGCCTGATGATTCATACCTGCTACAGGTCCGACGTTGCCGATAATTATATCCGGGACACCGAGGACAAGTGCGTTTTCATCTATACGGCGGCCCAGAACAAGATCCACGGCAATCGTTTCGAAGGCTGCGGTACCGGCATCCACTTTACCGGAGGCTCGGAGGACAATAAGGTCTACGAAAACGCTTTCATCAACAACCGTACCCAGGTCAAGTATCCCGGCATGGTATCGTATGAATGGTCGTATCACGGACGCGGTAATTACTGGAGCGACAACCCTGCGTTTGACCTCAAGGGCAATGGCATTGCCGATGTCGCCTATCATCCCAACGACATTCTCGACCGGGTGATGTGGAAGTATCCGACGGCCAAGCTGTTGCTGTCCAGCCCGGCCCTGGTGACGTTGCGTGCCGCGCAGAGCCAATTTCCCGCCATCTCGCCCGGCGGGGTGGTGGATAGCGCGCCCTTGATGAAACCACCATCGTTGTCTGTGGCCTTGCCGCCGGAGGGTTCCCGATGATGACCCCGGTTGCCATCCATTTGGCCAACGTCACCAAGCATTACCCGCGCCATAAGGCCCTGGATGAGGTAAGTCTCCAGGTGCCGGAGGGGCGCTGTCTGGCGCTCCTGGGCCATAATGGCGCGGGCAAGACGACCTTGATGAAACTGATGCTGGGTCTGATCCGGCCCTCCAGCGGCCAGGTTCAGGTTCTGGGCATGGACCCGGCCGCCGCCGGGCTGCCGTTTCGCCGCCGGATCGGCTTTCTGCCGGAAAATGTTGCTTTCGACGAGGCGGTCAGTGGCCGCGATACCTTGCGCTTTTACGCACGCCTGAAGGGGGTGCCGCTGGCTGATACGGACCCTTTGCTGGAGGCGGTCGGCTTGTCGTTCGCCGCCCAGCGGCGGATCAAGACCTACTCGAAGGGGATGCGCCAGCGCCTTGGACTGGCGCAGGCGATGCTTGGCGCGCCGGGGTTGTTGTTGTTCGACGAGCCGACCACCGGCCTCGATCCGGTTTTGCGTCAGGCCTTCTTTCATCATATCCGCGACCTGACCACCCGGGGCGCCACCGTGGTGCTGTCCTCCCACGTTCTTACCGAACTTGAGGCACGCACCGATCTGGTCGCCATTCTGCGTCAGGGCCGTCTGGTTGCCTTCGGGACTCTGGACGATCTGCGCCGCGAGGCCGCGCTGCCAGTGCGGGTTCGGGTGGTCGTGGGCACCGAGGCGTCGGTGGTGGCCGGGCGTCTGGGGGATGGTCTCGCCGTGACCGTGGTCGATGGCCGCAGCCTGGAGATTACCTGTCGCATCGACGAGAAAATGGCGGTATTCCGTCACTTGACAGCCAGCGGGTTGCCAGCGCTGGATATCGATATCCAGTTGCCGACCCTGGATGACATTTATCTTCATTTCAGCCACCATACGGCGGAGGCAACCGCATGAGAGCCATCGGCATCATCGGCGGCAAGGTCATCGGCGACGCGCTGCGCAATCGCTGGATCGTCGGGGCGACCGTATTGCTGGCCGGACTGGCGTTCGTGCTTTCGTTCCTGGGGGCCGCACCGGGCGGTCATGTCGGGGTGAGCCCGCTGGCCGTGATCGTGGTGAGTCTGTCCAGTCTTAGTATCTTCCTGGTCCCGCTCATCGCTCTGTTGATGGCCTACGACGCCGTGGTCGGTGAGGATGAACGCGGCACCATGTTGTTGCTGCTGACCTATCCGGTGACCAAGCGGCAGATTCTGTTCGGCAAATTTCTCGGCCATACGGCGACCATTGCCATTGCCGTGTTTGTGGGCTACGGCGCCGCCGGACTGGCCAATGGCATCGGCCGTGAGGTCGACGCCATGGCCTGGGCCGCGTTTGGCTTGCTGATGATCAGTTCGGTGTTGCTCGGCATGGTGTTCCTGGCGCTGGCCTATCTCGCCAGCATCGTGGCGAGCGAGCGCGGGACCGCTGCCGGTCTGGCGGTGGGGGTCTGGCTGTTGTTCGTCATTCTTTATGACATGGGTCTTCTGGGGCTCCTGGTGGCGAGCGAGGGGCGCATCGGCACCACCGCGTTTCAGATCCTGCTGCTTGCCAATCCGGCCGATGTGTTCCGGCTGCTGAACCTGTCAAGTTTTGAAAATGTACGGCTGTTCGCCGGCATGGCCGGGGCCTCCGGCGAGGCCGCGTTGCCGTTTCCGGTGCTGGCGGCGGCTTTGCTGGCATGGGTGGCTGTGCCGCTGGGCGCGGCGGCGCATCTGTTTGGGAGGCGGGAGCTATGAAACGCACCGCGTGGGCCGGAGCCGTACTGATGGTGCTTCTCATCCTGGGCGGCTGCAAGGACGGGAAGCGGGCGGCTCTGCCGGCGCCGCAGGAGCCGAGCAGTCAGGCCATCGGCTATTATTGCAAGATGGCAATGACCGAGCACGACGGCCCCAAGGGGCAGATCTTTGTTGCTGGTCAGGCGCAGCCCCTGTGGTTCTCCTCAGTGCGCGATACCTTGGTCTACACGCGCATGGAGAGCCAGGCGAATGTTGCTGTCATCTATGTCAACGACATGGACAACACCGATGGCCGTCATCCCAAGGCT
>JADFXL010000317.1 GCA_015233585.1 Alphaproteobacteria bacterium
CGCATGTGAGTATCCACATCGTCGGCCTGAGCACCGGTTCCAATGAGACGCGGTTCATCCACGGTTTGAAGCCTGAAATTGCGGGGCTGCCGCCCCGACCCCGCTCGGGGCGATGCCCCGCCCCCCCTTGCTTTTTATCAAAAAATAAAGGGGTCTGGGGCATCGTGCCGAAGGCACGCCAAAGGCGTGATGCCCCAGGCAGGTGCGGGCGGCAGCCCGCCTCTTTGCGCAGCCGTCTTTCATGATCGCGCGAATTCCTTGAGAGCCGCACGCACCAACACCTGAACATCGCCACCGCCCGCCCCGGACATCGCCCGCGACACGGCGCCAAAAGCCTCGGCGCGACCGTACCCAAGATTGACCAGAGCGGAAACCGCGTCCGCAGCCGCTTCCCGTGTTGCATCTACCCGCTCAGACACCACCGCCGGAGTCGTCGAGGCAGGAGCGCCGCGCGTCCCGGTCATCGCCAGTCCCCCCACCTTCTCCTTGAGTTCGGTGATGAGTCGCGCGGCCAGCCGTGGCCCCACGCCAGCGGCCCGGGTAAGTCCGGCACGGTCCTCGGCGGAGATGGCCAACGCCAGCGATTCGGGGGTAAACGCCGACAAAAGCGCCAGCGCCACCCGTCCCCCCACCCCCTGGACCGTGGTCAGCAGCCGGAACCAGTCCCGCTCCGTCACATCGAAAAACCCATAAAGCTGAATCGCGTCTTCCCGCACATGAGTATCTACTAGTAGACTTACCGCATCCCCCGGCACCGGCAGCCGCCCCAGGGTACGGCTGGAACACGAACAGAGGTAGCCGACTCCGCCCACATCAAGAACCGCCCAATCCTCGCCCCGCGAGTCCACGATCCCCCTCAGTTTGGCAATCACGGCGCCGCCCCCCGCCGCCCCACGACCGCCGCCGCCAGCCGTTGCGAGGTGGCGCGCAAATGGGCATGGCAGATGGCGACCGCCAAGGCATCGGCCGCGTCGGCGGTAGCCGCCAGGCAGCCGGGCAACAGCATCCTGACCATCATGGCGACCTGTTCCTTGGCGGCATGACCGGCCCCGACCACCGCCTTTTTGATCTGGTTTGGCTTGTATTCGCTCACCGGAATGGCGGCCAGCGCCGGGGCCAGGATCACGGCACCGCGTGCCTGCCCCAGTTTCAGGGTCGATACCGGATTCATGTTGACGAAGGTCTCCTCCACCGCCGCCTCGTCGGGGTGGTGACTGGCAATCACCGCCACGACACCCTCGTGCAATTGCGCCAGCCGCAACGCCAGCGACAACCGCCCGTCGGAACGAATCACGCCGTCGGCGATATAACGCAAGCGATTGCCATTCGCCTCAACGATCCCCCAGCCGGTGTTCCGCAAACCAGGGTCCAGGCCCAGCAAGACCATCCTCGAATCCCTTGCCTAGGAGGAACCCAGGCGTTCCATCATCGTGTCGGGAATATCGAAGTTGGCAGAGACGCGCTGGACATCATCATTGTCCTCCAAGGCATCCAGGAACTTCATCAGCGCCTGCACCGTCTCCTCATCCGTCACCGGCACGGTAACCTGAGGCTTCCAGTCCAGCCGCGCCGTTTCGGCATCCCCGAATCGGCGTTCCAGCGCATCGCGCACCGTATTGAGATCTTCGACCGCGCAGTAAATATCGTGGCCTCCGGGTTCGGATTCGACATCGTTGGCCCCGGCTTCGATCGCGGCTTCCAGCATGTCGTCGGCCGATGCGGCAGCGGCGGCGTAGTGAATGGCTCCGACGCGATCGAAATTGAAGGCAACGCTGTTGGTCTCCCCCAGTGTCCCGCCGTTCTTGTTGAACGCCGTGCGGACATCGGCTGCCGTGCGGTTCCGATTGTCGGTAAGTGCCTCGACGATCACCGCCACGTTACCCGGCCCATAGCCCTCATAGCGAACTTCCTCGTAACTGGCGGTATCGGCACCGGAGGTGGCGCGTTTGATCGCCCGTTCGATATTGTCCTTGGGCATGTTTTGCGCCCGTGCCGCCAGAATTGCGGCTCGCAGACGGGGGTTCATATCCGGCTGCGGCAACCCGGTCTTGGCCGCAACCGTGATTTCCTTGGCGAGTTTGGCGAACATCTTGGCCCGTTTGAGATCCTGTGCCCCTTTGCGGAACATGATGTTCTTGAATTGAGAATGACCTGACATAGCTTTTGTGTCACCCGTGTTTCCTGTGCCCTACAACTTTGTACCATATAGCTGTCCACATAACATCAAAAGCCACAATATCCAGCGATTCTCATTATTATTCCCATCCATCCGGCAAAGCCTGCGCCAGCCGCCCCCCCACGCGTACCGGCTGGACGACCTTGGCAAGGCCGCTCACCTCGTCGGTCTCCAGATAGAGGCCGCACAGGGTGGCCTCGCCCTCGGCTGGCGTCAAACGTTCGGAAGGCAGCTTGCGTACAAAACGGGCGATCGAGGTATGCTTGAGTACTCCAGTCACCGAATCATAATCGCCGCACATGCCCGCATCGGTCTGATAGGCGGTGCCACCGGGCAAAATCTGAGCGTCGGCGGTCGGGACATGGGTATGGGTGCCCACCACCAGCGAAGCCCGCCCGTCGGCATAGTGCCCCAGCGCCATTTTTTCGCTGCTGGCTTCGCCGTGGATGTCAACAATCACCGCCTGCACCCGCTCACCGAGCCGGTAGGTGGACAGAACCGCATCCATCGCCGCGAATGGATCGTCAAGGGGGTCCATGAACAGACGGCACATCAATTGCATCACCAGGATCTTGCGCCCACCCGGCCCGTCATAGACCACGGCACCCCGCCCCGGAGCCCCGCGCGGATAATTCAGCGGCCGCAGCAACCGGACATCGTTTTCTATATAGGTCAGAATTTCCCGCTGGTCCCACACATGATTGCCCGTAGTGATGACATCGACACCAAGGGTATAAAATTCCTGGCAGATTTTGGACGTGATGCCGAATCCGTGTGCCGCGTTCTCGCCGTTGACGATGACGAAGTCGAGCCGCAGGCGGT
>JADFXL010000318.1:0-847 GCA_015233585.1 Alphaproteobacteria bacterium
GGGGTTCGTGCGTGCGGCCGAAAATACCATGCAAGGGTTTGTTTCAACCGCTAAAACGACCCTAAAGGGTCTCCTTGACCCCGACCTTGCCGAGTTGACCGCGAGAAACTCGTTTTCGTTTTCCGATTTTCAAGAGCGGAAGACGGCCCTGTTTCTCATCGTGCCCCAGAACCGGATATCCTACTATGCCTTCCTCATGAACCTTTTCTATACCAACCTCTTCCACTACTGCCTCGAAGATACCAGCATCACGAATAGGAGCCTTCCCGTCTATTTCCTCCTGGACGAATTCGGGCACCTGACCATTCCCGACTTCCCGAGCATCATAACGACGACACGGGCACGGAAAATATACACTCTTTCAGACGTGTGCTCTTCCGATCATCATGCTTGGCGCCACCATCCCCCTACCGCCCGAATGGCTGGCCAAGAACCAGCCGAAAGACCCTGTTGCTTTACGTGTCCAGGCCAACCGCGACCGCAGCGCCGGCCTTGACGCCCTGGTCAACGACTTCCTGCCCAGGCTGCGCGAAGCCTCGACCCTGTTGCGATCGAAGCGCGGGCGGGTTCCGACCATGGAACTGAAAAAGGCTTCCGCCGCAATCGAGAAGCTGCGGAAGAAGGTTCGTAATACGCTGCAAACCCAGGCATCCCGCGACTGGTTCGATACGCTGTCGAACAATGCGGTCGCCATCGAATCGAACGCGATGGCGCGACACGCCACCAACGAATCCTGGCGCTGGCGGGCCGAAACCAGCGAGGCGGTGCTGCGCTCCCGCATCGACGAGGTCAAGCAATTCCCCGAAGACGACTCCCGCTGCCGCGAGGCGGTTCTCGACGGCATCGC
>JADFXL010000318.1:932-1363 GCA_015233585.1 Alphaproteobacteria bacterium
ACATCGCCATCGAACGGCTGAAGGCGCTGGCGGCGATCGATCCGTTCAAGGCCGACCAGTTCTACGAAAAGGCCAAGGACGATATCGTCGCCGAGAAGCGCAACGGCATCGTCGCCCTGCTCGGCCGTGCGCTCAACGACATGATCGCCCGCGACTTCGCCGGGGCCATCGTCGCCGGCCGCCCGCCCGAGGGCTACGGCCTGCTGCCGCTGCCGCCGCTGCTGCCCGATCCCCTCCACCAACTGCCCGGCTGGCTGGCCCAGGCCGACCATCTGGCCACGGGTCATTTCAGCTATGACGCCGGGATCGGCGACGCCCTGCGGGCGCATGTCATCGGCCACGTCGCCCGCCAGCGCCATCTTCGCGGCGCCAAGGCGCGGGCCAATCGCAACCGGTTGCTGGAAGTGGTGCTGGAAGGCGGCGCCCCCGAT
>JADFXL010000318.1:1421-2992 GCA_015233585.1 Alphaproteobacteria bacterium
CAGGCGGGAATCGGAGCGGCACCGCGGCCCGGACTGTCGGCCCAAGCCCTGCATCTGGTCCGCCGGCGGAGGGGATTGCGGCGGATGCTGCCCGAGGGGTTCCGCCGGATCGACTTGTCGCTTCCCGACTACGATATGCTGCCGCCGGAATTTCGCCTGGCCATGCTGCGTTCGCAGAACGCCATCGACGAATTCGGCCCCGACCTGAGCCATGCCATCCGACTGCACGGCTGGCTCGACGCCCTGCACGCCAGCCATCCCGCCAGCCGCCTCGACCCCCATGCCAAGGAGTGGATGTGATGATCCCCGATCTCGACGAAAATCTCGACACCGATACAATCGGCCTCGATCCCGACACCCAGTCGCCCCCGCTTGCCGACGACTCGCCACCCCTTCACGGCGACTTCGTCCCCGATGAGGATCCCAGGCGGAAGCGCGTCCCCAATGGCAACGTTGGCTGCCACGGTTTCGATTTTCCGCCACCTGACCCGCATGACATGACCCCCGGCATGTGGAGCGACGATCCCGAGGTGTTCGATCCCTCCACGCTTTCCCCCGGCGCCTTGCGGCGCGCCCATTTCCTCGGCCATTTCGAGCAATTGGCCGAGAGCCAGGAAAACCGCACCGGCAGCCCCGCCACCACCGACGAATTGCAGGGGATCGCCGACATCGCCCACGCCGCGTCCCTCCGCGCCGTGCCGTTCACCTCGGACGAACAGATGGCGTTCGCGGGACAGGACGACAGCTCCGCGGATGCGGGTACGGGCTCAGCCGATGGCGGCCAAGATTCGACGCCGCCGGTTTCAGACGGGTCCTCGGCGGACACGGGCACGGGCGGTACCGGAGGGAATGCCCAGGATTCGCAAACGGCTTCAAATGGCTCCGTGGTGGATGCCAGTGTTGCGGGCGCCGCAGGGGGGCAGGGGACCACGGCCGCACCGCCGGTGCTGATGGCTCAGGCTTCGCCGCCGGGTGCCGTGGCCACCATCACGGACGCCAGTCTGGGCGGGTCCAATCAGCAGCAGTCGGCCTCGGCCAATGCGTCCGGCGAGCAGGTGGCCGCGGTCCAAGCGGGGAGACGGGAGGACAGTCCCGAATGCAAGGCGGAACTGGCCGAGCAACGGCGCAACGGCGCGTCGCCCGAGCAGATCCAGCGTTTCATGGATACGATGTACCCAAAGCTGAAGCCGCTGGCCGACGAATTGCACATCCCCGTAGAATATCCGCTGTCGCTTTCGGCGCTTGAAAGCGGATGGCTCAACTGCCATAACTTGCCGCTGAATAATCCGTTTGGCCTGACCGCGGGCGGAGGTAATAATCTCGGCTTCGGTTCCATTAACGACGCCATCGATCTTTGGAAGGAAAACTTCGGCGATGTGGTGAAGGAGGCGACATCGATGGATGACTTCGCGCAAAGGCTGAAAGATGTTGATTATAACACCGTCAACCCGAAGTGGAAGGCTGACGTAGTCGGAATGTATCCGGGGATCGCTCGCCGTGTCGGCAAAATCGAGGCGAGAAGTCAGGGGGGTGACGAGTGAAATTTTTCACTGCGGCGGCGGCCTTTGTTT
>JADFXL010000319.1 GCA_015233585.1 Alphaproteobacteria bacterium
AACCGGACATCACTGAACTTCGCCATGTCCGCAACAGTGCGGAGAAACGCGCTGTTGAAGAGATCGCCAATCGCCAGAAGTGCGAGGATTTCGAGCAATTCAAGCCGCTTTTCCAGCAGGTTCAAAACGACCTCAAAAACGGACTCCGCACATCAAGAAGGTTCGTTAAGGATGCGGGCTTTCTAAAAGCTGATATCAAGACGGGTGAATTTTTCATCTTAGGCGGTCAAACCGCGTATGTTGCAAAAGTTGGAGAATTATTTAAAGCACCAAATGGGCAGTCGGATGCAAGACTGAGGGTCATTTACTCGAATGGCACCGAAAGCGATCTGCTTTTGCGCTCACTTCAGCGTGCCCTTTACAAAGATGAAGCAGGCAGGCGGATAACAGAGCAGACAGCAGGACCTCTCTTTGCGGATCAAACTGGCGAAGGCGATGAGGCCAGCGGAACAATTTACGCTTTGCGAAGCAAGTCTGACCACCCAGTTGTCGCGGCCAATCGAGAAATCCTGCACAAGATCGGCGCAACCAGCGGAAGCGTTGAGCGCCGTATCGGGAATGCCCGGCTCGATCCCACATTCCTGATGGCCGATGTCGAGATTGTCGCGGTTTATGAGTTGTACAACATCAATCGTACCAAACTTGAGAACCTGATCCATCGTATTTTCGAACCTGCCCGCCTGCAAATAGAAATAATGGACCGCTTCGGACAGCCGATCACCCCGCGCGAATGGTTTCTTGTACCCCTGTTTGCGATTGACGAAGCCGTTACGAGGATCAAGGACGGAACAATAACCAGCTATATCTATGATCCGAAATCAGCGCGACTTATCTGCCAGGATCAAGGCTAGACCTCCCCTCCCTCGCGTGGCCGCACCCTTACAGCGCTTCCAATTTTCGCAACTGTCGCTCAAATTCGCGCTCAAATCGCCTTACTTGGCGCGTGATTTGCGCCGTCGTGCCCCAAAATCGCCATGGCAGAGTCGTTTGCGGGCGGGGGAGTGGCTACCTCAATACTGACGGTCATCATGCGCCCCCCGTGAGCGGCAATTGAAGCTGCAGCCAAGGGTTGCGGCGAGGTTTTCGGCGCTGTGGCGTCGATCGGGTGGCGCGCAAAAGCCACGGGCCGATGACGAGCTGGCCATCTTTTTTGACGGGCTTCGAGCGACGTGGGCGGTGGTATTTCAGGACAGCCGATTTCATGCGGCGGTCCTCCTTAATTTCGGCGCGGACGATGCAGCGGGTGGCGCGACGAGCAGCAGTTCGGGGGAGGCGGCTGGATCGGGTTGCGTCCCGCGTAGGCGATGATGATGATGATGGGCTATGTCGGTCGTCGGATCGTCACCAGCCCCGCATGGAGACAGGCGGTCAGAAGAACTACCCCCATGGTATATAGATGTGTCGCACCGGTGCGACCGTGGCGAGGCAGAAATCGGCAGTGACGGTCGCACTGGCGCGACTGTGGGGGGGTGTTTACAGGGTGTTTCCGGCGTCACGGTCGCACTGGCGCTACTGTGCGTCGCACTGGCGCTACCGTGTTCTGGATTTTTGGGGCGCATGAACCCCTTTGTGGCGGGATTTTCGCCGCAACGCTCGGCGGTTATTTCCCAAGTTCGCGCCTCCTTTTGTTTCATCGTGAAGGTCGATTGCCGATGGCAGATCAGGAACCCGAGCTTCACCAGTTCGGCGAATGCCCGGCTCGCTTGGTCTTTGCTGATTCCGATCCGCTCGGCCTCCCGGACTGAATACGATACCTCACCGTTATTCTCGCCATTGTGGCGTCGCCATACAGCAATTAAGAGTTTCATGGCGGGCGGTGACAACGCCAGCCATGCCGGGCTGTCCAGCATCCAGTGTGGGAGCAGGATGAATCGCTCCTGGTTCCGTCCCGTGGCGTTGGGGCGGTTTTTCTTCCGGCGCGCGATCATTACGCCACCTTCCGGGGGCGGCCTCGAGTTGGGCGGGTCGCGGTTAACGTCGATCCCCACCAGCTCAAGAACAGGTCGCGACGAACCAACACCTGCCGGCCTGAGTAGCAGAAACAGTCCGGCGGAATCTGCCTCAAAGCGCGTCGATTTTGAATTGTTGCCCAACATATCGCGTCGCCAGTCAGGACGCCAACGCGGGACCCGAGGAAAACGGGCGGCAATGCCGCCCTCAGTTCGTCGATGATATCGAGCATTTTGTGCTCCGTGATGCCTGCGCGTCATTGCGCATCACGGATTGTCAGCCCGTTGTGATCGACCTAAGAGGGGGGGTTATACGAACTCCGCATAATTAGTTCGGTCGCACTGGCCTTGGCCACCAGTGGAAATTGGTTCGGGCGCGAATTGTGGGCGCCTCGAGGTGTCGGCATCGTTCGGCAACGGCCTGGTCGAGACCTCTGAGCGTGTCGAAATATTTGTTGGCGACCGGCTCGTCGACGAGCGGCCAGAGGTGCTCTGCCGGTTGCAGCTCTGGACTGTAGGGGGGCAGGAAAACGAGCTTGATGCCATCGGGAACCTCCAGTCCGGCGGGGCCATGCCATCCAGCGTTGTCGAGGACAAGGATGATGATGCGACCGTGCCCCGCCCCAGCCTCCTCGGCAAATTTGGCCAGCAGGGCCTCGAAGAAGGGCTTGTTGATTGCGTTCGACAGATACCAGAAGGTCTCGCCGCTGGTCGGCTCGACGAAGGCGGTCAGATGGAGCCACTCGAAGCGATGATGGCCAAGCGCGATGGGACGTTCACCGACCGGCGCCCAGACGCGGCGGTGGACGGGCTTCAGTCCGAGCCGGTGTTCGTCGGTTGCCCAGACTTCGATCGATTTGTCGGAATGTTGCTTGGCGGCTTCGGCGACCGCAGTGGTGATGTTTTTGGCTCTATTCGCAAATCGTATGGACACTCATCCCTCCCATCGCGGCAGCGAGGCAGTATCGCGGGGTCGGGTGGGCGTGAAGAACGATAAGGTGGTACCAGCGCAGGTAATTTCCGAGGTACTTGG